>JADGNR010000231.1 GCA_017883415.1 Bryobacteraceae bacterium
TCCTCCCTCCCGCGGCACGAATTCTGGCCGGACGATGTTTCTTATCTCGACATGCCAACCACAGGAATCGTCGGGCATAGGCAGGTCACTGACGCTTACCTTGTGCTGTTGGCGCGGAAACACGGCGGTTCAGTAGCCACTATGGACCAGGCGCTGGCTGCTGTTCACGCTGGAACCACACTCCTCGCGTAGCTCCCTTCTGCTGTGCGAATAGGCCTGACGCCTCAGGCAGCCGCACGTGCTTGAATCCGCTGGAAAGCCGCCCGGACCGCCGGCGGCGGGCAAATGGCAAAAGTTCGAAACGCGTCCAGACTTGGGGAGCCGGAAGTCAACCGCAGCGGCAATACCGCCGGGGCGGCTGGACCTTGGCGAACGACGGCGGCAGGGCGATCACCACACGCCGCGTCTCGCCCAGGATCGCCGATCGTATGGTAAAGGACCGTCGAGCGAATTCGTCGCGGCGACGCCCTTCACTGATACCTTAGCGCCACCACCGGGTCGACGCGCAGCGCCCGGCGCGCGGGCAGATAACTGGCCAAAAACGCCACCGCGGAAAGCAGCACGGCCACGGAGGCAAAGACCGCCGGATCGTTGGGCTTCACCTGAAACAGCAGCGAGGCCATGAGGCGCGTCAGGCCGTATGCGGCGGCCAGGCCGATGGCGATGCCGATCCCGGCCAGCAGCATGGCCTGGCGGACGATCATGTTGCGCAACTGCGGGAAGTTGGCCCCCAGCGCCAGGCGGATTCCGAACTCGAGCGTCCGCTGCTCCACCGCATAGGCCATCAACCCGTACAATCCGATCGATGCCAGCAGAATGGCGGCGAACGCGAAGGTGCCCAGCACCAGCGTGTTGAATTTGTCGCGCGCGGTGGACTGGACGACAATGCGGTCCATCGTCCGGATGTGCGCCACCGGAAGATCCGCGGCCTCCTGAAATGCGCGCTGGATCGCCGGGGACAGGGCGAACGGGTCCCCGCGCGTGCGCACCAGCCAGCTCAGCGGCATGAAGCGGTTGTTGAGCTTCATGTAGGAATCGCGCACTTGCGAGAGCGGCACGAACGTGGCGGGCTGCGGATCGTTGTTCAACCCCGCATCGCGCGCATCGGCGACAATGCCGACGATCTCGCGCGGCGCCTGCGCGAAATCGGGGCCCATGCCGGAACCGATGATCAGACGCTGGCCGAGCGGTTCTTCTTTCTTCCAGTATTGCCTGGCCATGGCTTCATTGATGACCACCACCGGCGGCGCGGCGGCGTCGTCGCGTTCGGTAAAAACGCGGCCGCGGACCACCGGGATTTTGAAAACGTCGAAGAAGCGTGCGGTGACGTAGTTCCATGCCGCGCCGCCGTGCGCGGGCCCATTGGTCAGCGGCCGTCCTTCAATGACGAAGCCGAGGCCCAGGCCGCCATCGAGCGGCAGGTAGGAGCTGGCCGCGGCCGCCTCCACACCCGGGATCGCTGCAATGCGCTCGATCGCCTGGCGGCTCATGGTGGTAATGGCGGCGGTCCGGTCGTAATTGGTTCCGGTCAGCGCCGTCTCCATGGTCAGCACGTTGTGAGGATCGAACCCCGGGGGCACGCGGTGCAGCGCCGAGAAGGTGCGGATCAGCAGGCCGGCGCCGGTGAGCAGCACGATGGCCAGCGCCATCTCGGCGATGACCAGCGCGCTGCGCGCCTTGTTGTGGCGCAGGCCCGAGCCGGAGCGGGAGGTGGCCTCCTTCAGGGTGGAGTTGATATCCACGCGCGAGGCGTGGAGCGCCGGAACGAGCCCAAAAATTACGCCCGTGATGAGCGAAAGCAGCACGGTGATGCCGAGGACCGTGCCATCGAGCGCCACCGCCGACCCGTCTTCGCCGATGCGCGGGATATCGCCCGGATTCACCGCCAGCAAAGCGCGCACCCCCAGAGCGCCGAGCGCCAGCCCGGCGATGCCGCCCAGGGCCGCGAGCAGCACGCTCTCGGTAAGGAGCTGGCGGACAATGCGGCCGCGGCCCGCGCCCAGGGCCGAGCGGATGGCGATCTCGCGCGAGCGTCCGGTGGCGCGCGCCAACAACAGATTGGCGACATTGGCGCAGGCAATGAGCAGCACGCACGCCACGGCCCCCAGCAGGATGTAGAGCGCCGTACGGACGTTGCGCACCATGAGCTGCTGCATGGGCTCGACCGTGAAGCTGCCGCGGGGATCGATGGCGTCGGGATTCGCGCGCCGGAACTCCCCGGCGGCGAGATTCAGCGCGGCTTTGGCGGCGCCCAGCGACACGCCCGGCTTCAGGCGCGCGGCGACGCGGAAATAGTGGCCCTGGTTGGTGCTGTTGGGGTCGGCTTGGAAAGGCAGGTAGAGATCGGGCGGCGGGTCGAAGGCAAAGTCGCGCGAAAGCACGCCAATGACCGTGTACGATTCCCCGCCCAGCGCGATGGCCTTGCCGGCGATGGCGGGATCGGACCCGAAGCGGCGCTGCCAGATGCCATTCGAGAGCACCGCGACATTGCCGCCGTGCGGCCGGTCTTCCTCCGCGGTAAAGGTGCGCCCGACCAGCGTCCGCGCGCCGAAGAGCCGGAAAAACTCGCGCGAAACGTGGATGCCCTTGAGCTGCTCCGGCCGGTCGCCGCCGCTGAGGTTGAGCCCGGGGCCGCCGGTATCGTACGCGGCGACATCTTCGAGCGCCTGCGTCTGCCTTCGCCAGACGTTATATTTCGGCACGGAGGCGGCGGGCCCGCTTCCCTGTGGCGAGCTGTTCATCAACACGACGATGCGGTCCGCATCCGGAAACGGCAGCGGTTTCAGGATCACGGCATTGATCACCGAAAAGATGGCCGTGTTGGCGCCGATTCCGAGCGCCAGCGCGGCAACCGCCGTAGCGGTGAAGCCGGGATTCTGGCGAAACATGCGAAAGGCGTGTTGGACATCGGCGGCGAATGTTCCCATGGACACACTCCTCCAGACGGGTGCGGGCTGCGTAGGGTTAGACGGGCGAAGGGGCGGAAGGTTCCGTCCCACGGGGGCGTTACCAGTCAATATCGGAACAGGCGTTGTGCGAGACGCTCCGCGGCCGCGGAGACTTCGGGCGAAGGCGCGCTTCCCAAATCGAATCTCCGGCCCTCGATGCCGTAAATCGACAGCCGCGGCGGCAGCCGGCCGAGAACGCGCGCCAGTTCTACGGCTTCGGCGACACCAAAGGCGTGGGTTGAGTTTCGCCGGCGATCCTGGATCACAGGCGCTTTCCTCCCGTCCCAAACCGTTACCGCGCCCGGAGTGCCGCCGGTCACCACGGCGTCGATCACGATGACGGCGTCGTGCCCTCGCCAGCTCTCCATCAGCGCCAGGCCTTCTCCACTGTGTTCGAGCGTATCGACGCCCCACTCGCGCAACCGCCGCGCCACCAGCAAACCAGCCGCATCGTCGCCCCTTGCGGCGTTACCGCAGCCGATGATCCGGCATTCCATGACTACTCTCTTTCCACGTTCACGCGCAAAAAGTGCGTAGCGCACGAAATGCAGGGGTCGTAGTTGCGAATCGCCTGCTCGCACTTCCAGGTTGCCTCTTCCAGCGGCCAGGCGGCCACCTGCGCCGCGAACTCGCGCAAATCGTCTTCGATTCGTTTCTGGTTCTGCGAAGTCGGCGGGACGATCTTGGCCGTCAGGATGAGACCGTTCTCGTCGAGAGCGTAGCGATGATACAGGATTCCGCGGGGGGCCTCGGTGATGGCCTGGCCTACGCCGCTTCGCGGCGCCGCGGTAGCGCGTGGCGCAGCCGGGGGTTCATACTCGCGCACCACCCGCAAAGCCTCGACGCAGGCGAATACCAGCTCCACCGCCCGCACCACAATGCTGCGAAACGGATTCTTCACCGGCGGCGCCAAACCCGCGGTATGCGCCGCCTCTCGCGCCAGCGCGGGCAACCGGTCGAAGTTGAGGTTGAACCGGGCCAGCGGCCCCACCAGGTAGGAGCCCCTCCCGCGCACCACCGAATGCAGCGCATGGGAGTGTTTCACGTGCTGCTCGACGAAGTGATCTTCGTACTCTGCGGCGTCGATGTTCAAGCCGCGGCTCGAAACCAGCCGCCCTTCGTTGAAGGGGTACTCCTCCGGGTGGGCGAGCGCCACGAATTCATAGTCCTGTTCGAAATCCGGAAACTCGAACCCGGCCACCAGCTTCACCGTGGCCAGGGAAGCCTCCGTGGCCCACTGCAGATCCTCTTCGAGCTCCCGCAGCACGCTCTTGGCCGGGGTCTTGTAGAACCCTCCCACGGCGGCCGAGACCGGATGAATTTCACGGCCGCCCAGCAGCCTTACGATGCGGTTACCGATCTTCTTCAGACGCAAGCCCTGCTCGACGACCGCCCGGTGATCGCGTGCCATCTGGATGGCATCCGGGTAGCCCAGAAAATCCGGCGCGTGCAGCATGTAGACATGCAGCGCGTGGCTCTCGATCCATTCCCCACAGTAGAACAGGCGGCGCAGCAGGCGCACGGCGGGGTCGATGCGAATCCCCAGGGCCCGCTCCATGGCGTGCAGCGCGCTCATCTGGTAGGCGATGGGGCAGATGCCGCAGATGCGCGCCGTGATGTCCGCGGCTTCCGAGTAGTGCCGGCCTTTCAAGAACGCTTCGAAGAAACGCGGCGGCTCGAAGATGCGCAGCTTTACGTCGGTCACGCGGTCGCCGTGCAGCTTGATGGTGAGCGCCCCCTCGCCCTCCACGCGCGCCAGCGTCTCGACTCGGATGGTGCGGGTACGGCCGCTCATGCGCGCTCACACTCCTCGCTGGCTTTGCGGAACTGCCAGGCCCAGGCGTTGAAGCTGCGGAACGCTCGCGAGATCTCCTGGTCGCTCTGTCCCAGGATGCGAAACTGGCTGGTAAGGGAGGCCGTGTTCGGGCTCTCCATGGGTCCGTAGCAACCGTAACAGCCGCGGTCGTAGGCTGGACAAATCGCGCCGCAGCCCGCCTGCGTCACCGGTCCGAGGCACGGCGTACCGTGCGCCACGGGAACGCACACGTTGCCCTGGCGTTTGCACTCCAGGCACACGCTGTAGGCCGGGATGTTGGGTTTGCGGCCGGCCAGGGTGGCGGCGATTAACTCGATCAACTGGTAGTGGTTGATCGGGCACCCGCGCAGCTCGAAGTCCACCGGAACGTGTTCGGCGATGGGCGTGGAGAGCTTCAAGGTGCTGATGAACTGGGGCGACGGGTAGACCACGCGGATGAACTCGGTGACGTCCTTCCAGTTGCGCAGCGCCTGGATGCCGCCGGCGGTGGCGCACGCCCCGATGGTGACCAGCGTCTTGGCCTGCCGCCGCACCTGCTGGATGCGTTCCGCGTCCTGGTGCGTGGTGATCGACCCTTCCACCAGCGCGATGTCGTACGGCCCCTTCAGCATCGCCCGGCTGGCCTCGGGAAAGTAGGCGATCTCGACCGCGCCCGCCACCGCCAGCAGTTCGTCCTCGGCGTCCAGCAGACTCAACTGGCAGCCGTCGCACGAGGCGAACTTGAAGACGGCGACTCTCGGCTTTTTCTTCCGTTCAGAGTTCATATCGGTCCAGCATGGGTGCGATGCGGGCGTAAGAGAAAATCGGGCCGTCCTTGCAGATGAAGTGCGGTCCCCACTGGCAGTGCCCGCAGGACCCCACGGCGCACTTCATATTTCGCTCCATCGAGAGGTACACATCCTGGGCTGCCAGTCCCCGGGCCGCCAGTTCCCTGGCCACCAGCCGCATCATGATCTCGGGCCCGCACAGCATCGCCGTGGTGCGCGCCGGCTGCAAGCGCAGGTATTTGAACAGAGACGTTACCACTCCCACGCGCCCCCGCCAACTGACGCCGCCGTAATCCACCGTGGCAAGCACCTGCGTGTCCTGGTGCCTGCCCCAGGACACCAGCTCCTTCCGGTAGAGCATATCGCGCGGGCTTCTGGCGCCATAGAGAACTACCAGCCTCCCGAACTGGGCCCGGTGCCGCAGCACGTGATAGATCACGGGGCGCAGCGGCGCCAATCCGATCCCGCCGGCCACCACGACCACGTCCCGGCCCGCGGCTCCCTCCACCGGCCAACCGGTCCCGAAAGGGCCCCGCACACCCACCCCCTGGCCTGCTTCACGGCTGACCAGCGCCTGCGTCGCCGGCCCCACCGAGCGCACCGTATAGGTCAGGCTCTCTTCGTCCGCCGGATCTCCGCTGATGGAGATGGGCAACTCTCCGACTCCGAATACCCACAGCATGCTGAACTGCCCCGGCCGAAACCCACCGGAGCCGGAGCGCGCCCCGCCCTCGGACGGCGTCAACGCCAGCGTGAAGGTGTCGGGCGTCTCCTTGGAGATGCGGCGCACCACCCAGGGCTGCGGCATCATGGGATCGGTTTCAGCGTTTGCCATACACGTCCAGTAACTGCATGCGCGTGGCGTCCAGCCTGTGGTTAATGATCTGGGCGAAGCGCTTCAGCAGCTCGTAGCCCAGATCGTGGTTCTGCTCGCATTTCTGCCTGAGGCATTTGCCATCGAGCGCGATGGCTCGCGTCGTCTCCACCGCCCGCGCGTGGAACCTCCAGGTATAGGGCGGCAGCAGCCACGACCACCCCAAGATCTCCCCTTCGCCGATCGTCTCCACCACGATTGCCTTGCGGTGCGGCGGCACCATCTCGATGGCCACGCGTCCTTCCCGGATCAGGTAAAACTGGTTGGCCTCTTCGCCTTCCCGCCACAAGTACCGGCCGGGCTCGAAACGAACGTTCGACGCGCATCCCACCAGCAGGCTCGTATAGTCGGACTCCAGGTCCGCAAAATACGGATGGCCCGCGATGATCTTCTCAAGCGTCTGTGTTTCCATGATTCACCGTTCCTCGTATGGCTTGCACCTCTTCGGTGAGATCGATACCGACCGGGCACCAGGTAATGCATCGCCCGCATCCGACGCAGCCCGACGACCCGAACTGATCGATCCAGGATGCCAGCTTGTGCGTCAGCCACTGACGGTATCGGGCCTTGCTCGAGCTTCTGACGCTGCCGCCGTGGATATAAGAAAAGGTCAGGGTGAAGCAGGAGTCCCACCGCCGCCAGCGCTCCGCGTGATCGCCGGTCACGTCGCTCGCGTCCTCCACGGTGGTGCAGAAGCAGGTCGGACACACCATCGTGCAGTTGGCGCAAGTGAGGCACCGCGCGGCCACCTGGTCCCAGCGCGGATGCTCGAAGTTCTGATACAGCAGATCGCGGATGCCGGCTGTCTCCATCCGCCGGACCTGCTGCGCGGCTGCCGATTCGACGGCCGTCCGGGCGCGGCGCAGCTCCTCTTCGGTGGCGGGCTGGCGATCCAGTTCGGCGAGCACTTCTTGTCCCCGTTCGCCGCCCGCCTCGGCCAGGAACCAGTGGCCTTCCCCGTTCACGATTTCGGTAAGCGTCAGATCGGCCGCTCCGCGCACTTCCGGGCCCGTTCCCATGGAAGCGCAGAAACACGTAGCCGCGGCCTGGGTGCATTGCACCGCGACGAGGAAGACGGGAGTGCGCCGGGCGCCGTAGACGGGGTCGCGAAACCTGTCCGCCAGGAACACACGGTCCTGGACCGCGATGGCGGCCAGTTCGCACGCCCGGACTCCCAGAAACGCATAGGGCCGGGCCGGCGGTGCGGGGGAGCCGAGGATGCGGAAAAGGCCGTCCTGCCGGTCCGCTTCGAACAGCTTCACTTGCGCCGGGTGAAGGTACTTCTTCCAACTCTGCGGCCCCACTGTGTAGCCAAAAAGCGCGCCCGCCGGGCCCGGCTTCAGCCGGTAGCGCCCGGCTTCCTGCTCGTCGGTCCAACCCCGCGGCAGGTCCTTCGCGCCTTCGATTTCGTCATAGACGACGGCGCCATCGCGGACCGTGGGCCCGAGCACTGCGTATCCGCGCCGCGCGAGCGCCCGGATCAGTTTGTCGATTTCCTCCGGCGCCAATCGCGCTTGCATTCGTTCCGCCACGCAGTCCGCTCCCCGGCTCCGTCTTCCACTCCATTCTAACGGTATTTGGGGCCTGCAATTCCACTATGGAACGCCGATGCGCCGTGCGGCGGGGCTCCCTCCGCGGTGAAGGTGCGGCCGGCCAGGCGACGGAGGCGGCCGGCCAGCTTCCATCCCCACCCGGTGTGGCATACTGGCCGCTGCACAGGAGCGATGCATCCCATGAATGCGGACGACTTTCGACGGCTTGCCCTGAGCCTGCAGGGTGCGGAAGAGAGTGCGCACATGGGCGCGCCCGATTTTCGCGTGGGCGGCAGGATCTTTGCCACGCTCGCCTCCGCAAGGCAAGGCTACGGAAACCTGATGCTCACGCCGGAGCAGCAGGCGGCGTTCGTCGAAGAGCTGCCCGACGTCTTCCTGCCCATCGCCGGTGGCTGGGGAAGGATGGGAGCGACCCATATCCGGCTCGCCGCGGCTACCGAGGATGTGCTGGCCGGCGCTCTGCGCACGGCTTGGAAGCTGCGGCTCGGGAAGAACGCCAAGGCGGGCAAGAAGGGCGTTCCCGCAGCGAAGCGCCGTCCCAAGAGACCGTGAAGCGCGTCGCGCTATCCGGTCTTCACCGCGCATCCCAGGTAAGAGATGCTCAAATCCCGCGACAGGGCCATCTTCATTCGCCGGCCGAGCTCGCCATAGGAGATCTCGCCGCGCTTGCGCTTTCGCATCTGACGCAGGATGTCGATGGGGTTGGCGGCCGGCTTCATGCCGGCGGTAAAGCGCTCCTGCAAACCATGGTGCGCCAGGATTTTTCCGAGCTCCGCCGGTTTGATGAACTTCGTCCAATCGTGGAGATTCGGCGCGGCGCAGCTGGTGAAGCTCCAGTCCTGGAATACCTTGATGACCGCGAGATTGCTCAGCAAGGTCCGATTGACGGTGTCGTACAGCAGCACCCCACCAGGTCTCAGGACACGGGCCATCTCGCCGATGACTTGGGCGGGACGGTCGACATGCTCCAGCACATCGCAGCACAGCGCGATGTCATAAGTGGCATCGCCAAACGGCAGTTGCTCGCCGGTACTGGCGATGTACCGGATCGAAAGGTTCGATTGCGCGGCATGGTTTCGGGCCGCCATCAGCGATGGATGGGACGGGTCGACGCCTGTCATGGCCATCCCGAGACGAGCGAACTCTTCGGCCAGTAAGCCGCCGCCGCACCCTACATC
>JADGNR010000518.1 GCA_017883415.1 Bryobacteraceae bacterium
TTGGCCGGCAGGGTCGCGCGCGCGGCGTCTTCGATGGCCGCCGTGGCCTGCCCCAGCGAGGTCCCCGGCTTCAGCGCGAAGGAAATCGTCACCGACGGCAGTTGGCCCGAATGCGGAATACTCTGCGGTCCCGCGTCGGTCACCAGGTTCGCCACCGCGTTCAGCGGCACCAGTTGGTCCGTGGTGGACTTCAGATAGATCATCTTCAGCCCGTCGGTGTGTTCCTGGTACTGGGGTAGCATCTCCAGCAGCACGCGGTATTGATTGGTCGGGGAGTAGATGGTCGAGGACAGTTGCGGCCCGAAGGCGTCGTACAGCGCGCTCGATACGTTCATCCAGTTCAGATTCAGGGCCGCCGCCCGGTCCCGGTCCAGGATGATGTTCACCCGCGGGTTCTTGATCTGCAGGTCGCTCGACACTTCCTGCAATCCCGGAATGCGCGCCACCGCGCGCTCCAGTTTCGGCGCTTCGGCGTAGAGTTGCGCCGTGTCCGGTCCGTAGAGCGTGAAGTCGTAACTGCTCTTGGACATGCGCCCGCCCACGCGAATGGCTTGCGGTATCGAGATGAACACCCGCAGCCCGGGAAAACCGGAAACCTTGGGCCGTAGCCGGTTCACGATGTCCACCACCGTCGCCACCCGCTGCCGGCGCGGCTTCAAATTGACCATCAGGCGGCCCGTGTTGGCCGAACCGCCGTAGCCGCCGCCGGTCGAGGCGTAAAAGCTCTCCACGTCCGGGTCCTGCCCCACGATCTGCGCGATCCGTTCCTGGTACGTGATCATCTGGTAATACGAAGTGCCCTGCGCGGCTTCGGTCTGCACCCCGAAATTGTCGTTGTCGGTGTCCGGAATGAAGCCTTTGGGCACCACCACGTACAGGTACCCCGTGGTGGCCAGCACCACCAGGAACACCGCCAGCATCACCGGGCGATGGCCCAGCACCCAGCGCAGCGTCACGCTGTAGACCGCCAGCATGCCGTTGAACACCCGCTCCAGCGCGCGGTATAGAAAACCATGGCCGGTGGCCGTGGCGCTGCGCAGGAAACGGCTGCACAGCATCGGCGTCAGGCTGATCGAGACCATCCCCGAAATCAGGATCGCCGCGCAGATGGTCACCGCGAATTCCCGGAACAGCCGGCCCAGAATGCCCGCCATGAACAGAATCGGAATGAACACCGCGGCCAGCGAGAGCGTCATGGAGACGATCGTGAACCCGATCTCCTTGGAGCCGGCCAGCGCGGCCGCGTACGGCTTCTCGCCATGCTCGATATGGCGCACGATGTTTTCCAGCATGACGATGGCGTCGTCCACCACGAAGCCGATCGAAAGGATCAGCGCCATCATGGAGATGTTGTTGATGCTGAAATTCAGCAGGTACATCACCGCAAACGTGCCCACGATGGAAAACGGCAGCGCCATCGCCGGAATCATGGTCGCCGAGAAATTGCGCAGGAACAGGAAGATCACCAGAATCACCAGGGTCAGCGTGGCTAGCATGGTGAACTGGATGTCCTGGAACGCTTCGCGTATGTTCTTGGAACGGTCCCCGCGGATCGAAAGATGCACCGTGGGCGGCATCTGCGCCTGGAAAAACGGCAGCAGCCGCTTGACGTTATCGGTCACTTCGATGGTGTTGCTGCCCGGTTGCCGCATCACCGCCAGGCTGACGCCGCGGATGCCCTCGTGGCCCCATTCCCCGCCGTAGATCTTGGAGTAGTTCTTGTCGTCCTCCACGCTGTCGATCACGTTGGCCACGTCGCGCAGCCGCACCGGCGCCCCGTTCTTATACGAGACCACCAGCGGCCGGTAATCCCGGGCCCGCATGAGCTGCCCGTTCACCTGCACGTTGTAGGAGGTGTGCGGTCCGAACAACGTCCCCGTCGGCAGGTTCACGTTCCAGTTCTTCAGCGCCGCATCCACTTCGTTGAGCCCGATCCCGCGCGCCGCCAGCCGGTTGGGGTCCACCTGCACGCGCACGGCGTATTTGGCGGAGCCGTACACCTGCACCTGGGCCACGCCTTCCACCATCGAGATGCGCTGCGCCACCATGGTCTCGGCGTATTCGTCCAGGTCGGAGAGCTTCAGCGTGGGCGAGGTCAAAAACAGGCTGATGATGGGCGAGTCGCCCGGGTTCACCTTGCGGAACGAGGGCGGCGTGGGCATCCCCGGCGGCAGCAGCGGCATGGCTTCGGCGATGGCCGTCTCCACGTCTACCGTGGCGCCGTCGATATCGCGGCCCAGGTCGAATTGCAGGGTGATGTTCGTGTTCCCCTGCCCGCTGTTGGAGATCATCGAGTCCAGGCCCGCGATGCTCGTGAACTGCCGCTCCAGCGGTGTGGCCACGGCCGAGGCCATGGTGTCCGGATTCGCCCCCGGCAGACTCGCCGAAACGTTCAGCGTGGGGTAGTCCACCTGCGGCAGGTCGCTCACCGGCAGTGCCTGGTAGGCAATCACCCCAAACAGAGCGATGCCGGCCATGATCAAACTGGTGGCAATTGGCCGCCGAATGAAATTTTCGGAAATATTCACGCCGTGCCCCTCGATTCCCGAGCTAGGTCCGCCGTTGCCCCTTGCGTCCGCCGCTCCCGTCGGGCGCTCCCCGCCCGTCGCGCACCACTACTTTGCTTCCCGGCGCCAGCCGCAACTGGCCCTCGGTCACTACCGTCTCGCCCGGCTCCAGCCCGGAATCCACCACCATGTCCTGGTCCACCCGCGCTCCCGGGGTTACCGGACGCGATTCCACCGTGTGGTCCTGTTTCACTACGTAGACAAATGACCCGTTCTGCCCGCTCTGTATGGCCTGGTTCGGCACCGTCACGGCGTTATTCTGCGTGGTGAGCCGCAGCGTCACCCGCACAAACTGTCCCGGCCAGAGCTTGTGGTCGGTGTTGACAAAGGTGCCCTTCAGCTTGATCGTGCCCGTGGTCATGTCCACCGCGTTGTCCACGAAGGTCAGCTTGCCCGTCTCCTCGCCCCCGGGATCGTCCTGCGGCCGCGCCCGCACCGCCAGCGTGCCTTCCGCCATGTAGCGCTTGATGGCCGGCAGTTGCGCCTCCGGAACCGCGAAGGTCACGTAGATGGGCTCCACCGCGTTGATGGTCATCAGGTCCATGCTGTTGGCCATCACCACGTTGCCCTGCTTCACCGTCAGATTGCCCGTGCGCCCGTTGATGGGCGACCTGATTTCCGTGTAGCTCAATTGCACCCGCGCGTTTTCCACCATGGCGTTGCTGGCGCCGATGCCCGCGCGCGCGCTGGCAATGGCCGCGGTATCGGCGGCTACCGCCTGCGCCGCCGCGTCGGCATTCGCCCGCAATTGCTCGGCCTGGTCGCGCGAGACCACCTTGTCCTGGAACAACTGCGCATACCGCACCGCCTGCGATTCCGCATACTTCCCCTGCGCCGTGTCGCGCGCCAGGTTCGCCTGCGCCTGGCCCAGCGCGGCTTCGTCGCGCGCCACGTTGGCAATCGCCTGGTTCAGCGCCGCTTCCAGCGGACGCCGGTCGATGGTGAACAGCAGGTCGCCCTTCTTGACGAAATCGCCCTCGTGGAAATTCACGCCGACCAGTTGGCCCCCCACTTGCGCCTTCACCGTGATCGTCGAATAGGCC
>JADGNR010000232.1 GCA_017883415.1 Bryobacteraceae bacterium
TCCTCGCGGCCACGCCGGCCGGGTACCGCAACCTCGTCAAGCTCTCCTCGGCCGGCTTCCTGGACGGCTACCAGCGCGGCAAGCCGTCGGTCGACCTGGAGCAGATCTCCGCCCATTCCGACGGCGTGATCGCGCTCACGGGCTGCCTCGCGTCGCGCTTCTGCCAATACCTGCTGGACGGCCGGGCCGCCGACGCTCGGGCGCACGCCGACGACCTGATCCACGCCTTCGGAGCCGAGAACGTGTACTTCGAGGTGCAGAAGAACGGCCTCGCCGAACAGGAGAAGGCGAACGAGGGCATCGTCCGGATCGCCCGCGAGGTCGGGCGTCCCCTGGTCGGCACCGGCGACGTGCACTACCTGCGCCGCGAGGACTACGACCACCACGCCGCGCTGCTGTGCGTGCAGACGAAGTCGACTCTCAGCCAGCCCAAGATCCGCTTCGAGACCAACGAGTTCTTCCTACGCTCCAGCGAGGAGATGGCGGAGGCCTTTGCCGAGTGGCCGGAGGCGACCGAGACCACGCTGGAGATCGCCTCGCGCTGCGACGTGGAGCTCGAGCTCGACCGGCAGCTGATCCCGCGCTATCCCACGCCTGCGGGCGTCAGCGAGCGCGACTACCTCCGCGGCCTGGTGCTCGAGGGGCTGCGCCATCGCTACGGCGACCCACCGCCGGCGGGGGCGATCGAGCGCGCCGACTACGAGCTCGGCGTGATCGACCGCATGGGGTTCAACGCCTACTTCCTGATCGTGTGGGACTTCGTCAAGTACGCCAAGGACTCGGGGATCGCCGTCGGCCCGGGCCGCGGATCGGCCGCCGGCTCGATCGTCGCCTACTGCCTGCAGATCACGGATGTCGATCCGCTCCGCTACGGGCTGCTGTTCGAGCGGTTCCTGAACCCGGAGCGGGTGAACCTGCCGGACATCGACGTGGACTTCTGCATGAACCGGCGCGGGGAAGTGATTCAATACGTCACCGAGAAATACGGGCGGGAGCAGGTGGCGCAGATCATCACGTTCAACACGCTGGGGGCGCGGGCGGCGATCAAGGACGTGGGGCGGGCGCTGGAGATGCCGTACGCGGAGGTGGAGCGGATCACGAAGATGGTGCCGGGGGTGTTGAACATTTCGTTGGCCGAAGCGATGAAGCAGGAGCCGGGGTTCGGGGAAGCGGCGAAGAAAGACGCGCGGGTGGACGAAGTATTGAAGGTGGCGCTGCGGCTGGAGGGGCTGGCGCGGAACTGCTCGGTGCACGCGGCGGGAGTGGTGATATCGCCGCAGCCGCTGCAGGAGCTGGTGCCGCTGTACAAGACGAACCGCGACGAAATCGTGACGCAGTTCGACATGAACGGGCTGGACAAGCTGCAGCTCTTGAAGATGGACTTTCTCGGGCTCACGACACTGACGCTGATACAAGACGCGCTGCGGCTGATCGAGAAGCGGCACGGGGTGACGCTGGCGCCGGAGGACCTGCCGCTGGACGACAAGGAGACGTACGAGATTTTTTGCAAGGCGTACACGAGCGGGGTGTTCCAATTCGAATCGAGCGGCATGCGGGACATCCTGCGGCGGTACCAGCCGAGCCGGCTGGAGGACCTGACGGCGCTGAACGCGCTGTACCGGCCGGGGCCGATCCAAGGCGGGATGGTGGACGACTTCATCGAGCGCAAGTGGGGGCGGCGCGCGGTGCAGTACGATCTGCCGGAGCTGAAGGAACTGCTGGAGGAGACCTACGGGGTGATCGTGTATCAGGAGCAGGTGATGCAGATCTCGAACCGTATCGCGGGGTATTCGCTGGGCGAGGCGGACGTGCTGCGGCGGGCGATGGGGAAGAAGAAGCCGGAGGAGATGGCACGACAGCGCGCGCACTTCACCGAGGGGGCGGTGGCGAAGGGGTTCCCGCAGAAGAAGGTGGAGAAGATCTTCGACCTGATGGAGCAGTTCGCGGGGTACGGGTTCAACAAATCGCACTCGGCGGCGTACGCGTACCTGGCGTTCGTGACGGGATATTTGAAGGCGCATTACCCGGTGGATTTCATGGCGGCGCTGCTGACCTCGGAAACGGGGAACACGGGGAAGGTAGTGAAGTACATCAACGAGTGCCGGGAGATGGAGATCACGATCTTGCCGCCGGACGTGAACGCGAGCGAGTGGAGCTTCACGCCGGACGGGCAGGCGATACGGTTCGGGCTGGGGGCGGTGAAGAACCTGGGGGCGTCGGCGGTGGAGGCGATCGGGAAGGCGCGGGGGGAGGGCGGACGGTATCGGTCGTTGCACGAGTTGTGCGAGAAGGTGGACCTGGGATCGGTAAACCGGCGGATGATCGAAAGCCTGATTCGGGCGGGAGCGATGGACGCGCTGGAGGGGACGCGGGCGCAGAAGTTCGCGGCGGTAGAGGGCGCGATGGAAGCGGGGCAGCGGGTGTGGCGCGACCGGGAGTGCGGGCAGGTGGGACTGTTCGGGGACGCGGGGGCGGAGGAGGCGCACGAGAGGCCGCTGGCGAAGGTGGCGGACTGGAGCGACAAAGAAAAGCTGGCGGGCGAAAAAGAGATGCTGGGGTTCTGGGTGACGGGGCATCCGCTGGACCGCTACGCGGACAAGGTGGCGGAACTGGCGACGCACGACAGCGGGAGCCTGGAGGGGGTGGGTCGGGGCGTGGAACTGGCGCTGTGCGGGGTGCTGACGGGGATCACGCGCAAGCGCAACAAAGAAGGGAAGCCGTGGGTGGCGATGACGCTGGAAGACCGCAGCGGGAGCGTGGAGGCGATGGTATTCGCGGCGAGCTACGAGCGGCTGGCGGCGCAGGTAGTGGAGGACCAGGCGGTGCTGGTGCGCGGGCTGGCGCTGCCGGAGGAGAGCGGGCCGCCGAAGATTTCGGTGCAGGAGATTGTGGCGCTGGACAACGCGCGGGTGGATCTGCCGGCGGTGATTTCGATCCGGGTGTGGATTGGACGGAACGGGATGGCGGACAAGGCGGGGGCGCTGGAGGAATTGTTCAAGCGGAAGCCGGGGGAGACGGCGGTGCGGCTGCGGCTGGAAGCGCCGCGGGATTTCGCGGTGCTGCTGGACGTAGGGGCGAAGGTGCGTCCGGACCGGGAGTTTCGGGCGGCGGTGGAAGCGATCTGCGGGGCGGAGAGCGTGGAGCGGGTGGCGGGGTAGGGGGGCGTTAAGACAACTGTTGCAAGACAAGCACCGAGATCTCTGGCAAGTTCGCCAAACCGGCGTCGTTCGTCAGAAACCAGGAAGCGCCGGAGCGGATGGCTGTCGCCAACTGTATCGCATCTGGTGTTCGCAGGTTATGGCGTGCGCGCAACCCCGCGGCTTCCTCGGCAATTCCCTCGTCCAATGGAATCGGGGTCAGAGCGGGAGACTGGAGGAGGATATTGCGATACTCCTCGGCCAATTCGGGCCGGCCTTCGCGAAGCGGGTGGACCAGGACCTCAAGAAGGGTGACGAACGAGGTCACGATATGGAATTCGTTGCGCTCCGCAGCTTCGAAGAACGGCTTAATCCGGACGAGGAAGGCCGGGTGTTCCTCGATGTAGTAGATGAGCGGCCCTGTGTCCAGACCGACGGTCGAGCCGTGAAGCGCTTCTATCCATTCCACGACGAGCGTTCCCGGCGCAGGTACTCATCGACATCGACACCTTGCCAGACAGCTTTGCCCAGGCCCTGAAGCTCGAGCAGGCTTCGTCGCGGCTGGCGGCGAAGTTCGCCGCTCAGGCGTCCGACGAGTTCGGCGATGAGACGCAACTGGTCGGCAGGCGCGAGGGCCTCGACCGATCTCTTCGCCCGGTCGTACGTTGGGTTCGGCAAGTCGCTCATCCCCATGACCACACAATAGCGCGCCTGGTGGCCGGGACGCCATCGCCGCGAGGGGGTGGACGGATTTGCGGGGCGTGGAGCGGGTGGCGGCGTGGGGATTCAGGCGCTGCCGATCACACCGCATAGATCAGCCGGGCCTCGGCCAGCACGCCGGCGCGGATGAGGGGCTTGAGTGCCGGCTTGACGGCCAGATCGACCGGGCGGCCGAGCAGGGCGGTGAGCTCGCGCATCATTGCCGAAAGGCCCAGTAGTCCAGGGCGGGCGCCGGGGAGAAAATCGACGAGAAGGTCGACAGTCGCGAGCAGTCGAGCGACCTTGTTCTCCCGAGGAGCCCGCGGCTTGATCCAGGCGTCCTGAATCGCCTATTGGATCTCCCTCAGCGCCCCCGGGTGAGAGAGTCGATCGAGTTCAGCCTGGACAGCACCGGGGATCCAGATCTCGCGGAATTGGCGGTGGAGGAGAATGAGCCGGCCGATGATGGCGAGGTTGGCAATCGGCGAGGTATTACTCACTACCAGCATAGGAGACGTCTTGCGACAAGTCGGCGTCGCCGTAGTGCCGTGCAATCCCTCGCTGCCCCAGAGTCTCGCCGAAGATCATTCGGCTCATCTCCGCGAGTTCGGCAGCTTTGCCGAGCGAAAGCGCGCCTTGCGCATAGAGAGCGATGGCGAGTTCCGTCAGGAGTCTGTGTGCGACCTCCCCTTCCGGAATGCGGAGGCCTTGCAACACCGAGTCCGGGATATTCAAGCTCAGCCCCATGACCACACAATACCGCGGCTGGTGGCCGGGACGCCATCGCCGCCAGGGGGTGGGGCAACAGTGGGTGAGGCGGTGGGCCGCTATCTGGGCCGCAGCAGGCTATCGTAGACGGCGCGTTTGGGGAGGCCGCGGCGGCGGGCCACTTCTTTGATGGCGTCCATGCGCGGGGCGCCGGCGCGGACGAGGGCCTCGACGGCGGCGTCGAGGGGGGTATCGTCGGGAGGCGGCGCCGCGGCCTTGCCGATGAGGACGGTCATCTCGCCCTTGAGCGAATCGCGGGCGGCGAGCTGGGCGCGAATTTCGGCGGCGGTGCCGCGCAGAAACTCTTCATGGACCTTGGTCAATTCACGCGCCAGCACGACGGGGCGGGGGCCCAGGGTTTGGTCGATGGCCTCGAGCGTCTCGAGGATGCGGTGCGGCGCCTCATAGAAGATGAGCGTGGCCTGTTCGGCGGCTAGCGCGGCGAGGGTCTTCGAGCGCTGGCCCGGTTTGGAGGGCAGGAAGCCGGCGAAGTGAAACGCGTCGGTGGGCAAGCCGGAAGCGGCAAGCGCGGTGAGCACGGCAGAAGGGCCGGGCAAGGGCTCGACGGGAATGCCGCTTTCGATGGCCGCGCGGACCAGGCGGTATCCGGGATCGGAGACCAGCGGCGTACCGGAATCGCAAACCAAGGCCACCACGGCGCCGGCCAGCAGGCGCGCGACCAGTTCCGCGGCGCGTTCGGTTTCGTTGTGCTCGTGGTAGCTGATGGCGGCGGCGCGAATGCCGTAATGGTCGAGCAGCTTGCGCGTCTGGCGGGTGTCCTCGCAGGCGATGACATCGGCCTGGCCCAGCACACGCACGGCGCGGTAGGTGATGTCTTCCAGGTTGCCGATGGGCGTGGCTACGACGTAGAGCCGGCCGGACATGCTTTGAGTATAGTGGCGGTCAGGGCAAGCCGCGGTAATTCACCAGCTCGATTTGGTTGCGTTCGAGCGCCTCCCGGGTTTCGCGCGCCATCAGTGCTTCGAGTTCGTGCTCGCGGCTCTCCTTGAGGCGCGTGCGGGCGTGGCGGAGCGGCTCGGAGCAACGGCCGGGATGGCACATCAATTCCGTGCTCCCGCCGGGCAGGGCGCCGAGCAGCGTCACCAACTCGGCGGTGCGCCAGCGGCCGGTGATCTGGAAACCGGCGAAGTGGTCGGTGGTGCGGCAGCCGCGCCTGGCGAGCGTGCCTTGAAACCTCTTGCGCAGCAATCCGAGCGCGCCGCTGGCGAGGCGCTTCATGCGGGGGGCGGCGCCGGGCGGGGCGCTCAAGGGAAAATCGAAGGGGCGGCGCACCCAGCGAATCCCGAACTCGGCGGCGAGGCGGGCCACGGCGTCGAGGACCGGCGGGGCCAGGTGGGTATGCTTGTGGGTATCGAGATGGGTGGGCCGGATGCCGGCCTGCACAATGCGGCGCACCTGGGCCGCCAGCTCATCGTAAATCCGGATCTGGCGCCGCGCCATGGCGCGCAGCAACTGCGGCACGGTGGCCGGCAGGGGCTTGCCGGTCAGGAGCGAGGGGCCGCCGACCAGCACCAGGTGGCAGCCGATATCCAAGGCCGGGGCCTCGCGCCCGCGCCGTACCGCGTCGTCGAAGGCCGCGCCGTTGGCCATCAGGGTGGTGGCGGTGAGAATGCCGCCGCGATGGGCCTCGACGATCCCCTGGTTCACATCGGGGGTGAAGCCAAAATCGTCGGCATTGACCACCAGGAGTTTGCGCGCGCTCAAAACAGGACCAGCCGGATGGTGAGAAATTTCTTGGGATTGGCGCGCATGTCCTTGGCGAGGGACTGGAATTCGCGGGTGACGCCGGTGAGCGATTCGTAGAGCTGCGGGTTGACGATGAATTGCCCGAGCGAGCCCTGGCCCGAGTCGATGCGGTCCAAGGTGCCGTTGAGTTTGGCGAGCAATTGATCGAACCGCTGGTGCAGTTGGTCGTCCTTGAGCAGCTTGCCGGCGGTGCCCTTGCCGGCGTTCACATCGGCCACCAGCTTCTGCATTTCGGACAGCAACTGGTGGGCGTCGTTGAACAGCGCCGGGTCCTGGAAGAGCTTGCCGGCGGTCCCCTGCCCGGCTTGCAGATCGGCCAGGATGGCATCGATGCGCTTCACCGGGGCGCGCAGCTCCTGATAGAGCGAATCGTCGTAGATCAACTTGCTGAGCGTGCCGCTGCCGGTGCGCACATCGGCCAGCATCTTGTTGCCTTCCGTGGCGATGCTGGTGAGGGTGTTGTACAGTTGTTCGTCCTTGAGCAGCTTTCCGATATTGCCCCGGCCCGCCTCCACCCCGACCAGCAGATTGTCCAGGCGGGTGACCACGCCCTGGAACGATTGCAGGAGGTTGGCGCTTTGGGCCATCAGCTCGGGAATGTCCTGGGCCTCGAGGGAGAGCAACTCCGCGCCGGGCTGGATGTGCTGCGTGCTTTTCCCCTTGTTGATGTTGATGAACTTGTCGCCCAGCAGGTTGGCGGCGCTAATTCCGGCCACCGAATCGATGGGGATATCGGGCAAATATTTCGCCTGCACGCGCATGTCGAAGCGCACGGTGCGTTTGGGGTTGCGGGAATTGGTGAGCTCCAGCTTGTCGAGATAGCCCACGGGGATACCATTCAGGCGGACGGGAGAGCCGTCGCCCATGCCGGAAGCATCGTCCATGTAGGTGAACAGCAGCACGTCGCGGCGGAAGAGGCCGCGCGAGCTGGTGAGCAGGAAGACGAGCGCGGCCAGAATCAGGCAACTGGCGAGCGAGACGATGCCCACTTTCAACTGCGACCAGCGAACTTTGCTGCGATCCGCCATCTCTATACCCGCGGTTTGACGAACTTCTTCACGTAAGGATCCGGCGACGATTCCAACCGGTCCTGGTCGCCTTCGAAGACTAGCCGGCCTTCGCGCAGCACCATGAATGTGGTTCGCGCGCCGCTTCTGGCCCCGTTACGCGCCGGCTCCAGAGCCCCACGTTCCGAATTGTAGCGGAAATTCGCGATCAAGTTTCCGTCCTGATAGCGGTGGGTGACCACCAGCGTGGTGGTATGGGTGAGGTCCCGCTCCTTGATGAGGAGGGCCATGATGGTGTGGGCGGTAATCGGGTCGAGGCCGGCGGTGGGCGAATCGTAGAGCATGAGCGGCGGCTCGGTGACCACGGCGCGGGCAATGGCGGCGCGCCGGCGCATGCCGCCGGACAGCTCGCTGGGATACTTTTCGAGAGTTTCACCCAGCTCGACGAAGTGCAGGGCCTGCTCGACGCGCTGGTGCACCTCGGCGGCGGGACAATGGATGGATTTTTGATTCTGGAGGGGGTAGGCGACGTTCTCTTCGATGGTGAGCGAATCGAACAGGGCGCTCTCCTGGAACAGCATGCCGATCCTGCTGCGAATCTCGAAGAGCGCGTGCTCGGGCAGGCCGCCGATGTCGCGCCCGAAGACGGATACGTTTCCGGAATCCGGCTTGGCCAGGCCGAGGGCGGTCTTGAGCAGCACGGTCTTGCCGCTGCCGGCGGCGCCCAGAATCACGCGCGATTCGCCTTCGGCGGCGTCGAACGATAGATCGGACAGGGCCGGCTCGCCTTCGAACGAGACGGTGACATGTTCGAAGCGGAGAATCGACGGCTGGGCAGTTTGCGGCATCAGGATGAGGCGGTGCTGACGAATATCTGGGCGATGATCAAGGTGAGGATGAAGATCAGCACCGAGGCGGTGACCATGGCTTGGGTAGTGGCACGGCCGACCCCCTGGGTGCCGCCGGCGGCGCGCAGGCCGTAATAACAGCCGATCAGGGCGATGGGGAAGGCAAACACGAAGGGCTTGAGCAGCCCTTGCGCCACGTCGTTCCATTCCAGAGCTTGCCAGGCGGTGCTCCAATATTGCCGGGTGCCGAGTCCCAGGAAGATATGGGAGATGACCCAGCCGCCGAAGATGCCGACGAAATCCGCGATGATGGTGAGCAAGGGCAGCATGGTGGCGGTGGCGATAAGGCGCGGGGTCACCAGTTTCTGGACGGGGTCGGTGCCGAGGCCGCGCATGGCGTCGATCTGCTCGGTGACCTTCATGGAGCCGAGCTCGCTGGCCATGCCGGAAGAGTTGCGTCCGGCCACCATGAGCGCGGTGAGCACGGGCCCGAGCTCGCGCACGAGGGTGATGGCCACCAGGGTCCCGGTCTTGCCCACCTGCCCGTAGGTGCGCAGGGCGCGCGACATTTGCAGGGCCATGACCGCGCCGCTGAAGAAGCCGACCAGCACCACGATGGGAATGCTGCCCACCCCTATGGTGTCCATCTGGAGGAAGATATCGTCCACGTAGTGGGGGCTGCGAAAGACGTTCCGAAGGGCCCTGCCCGCGAGCAAGAAGAACTCCTGAGCTGCCAGAACAAATTCTTTCAAGTAGGCCGGTCCCCGCTCTCCGATGCTACCATACGAACTGGAAACGGCAGGCCGGGGGTCGGGGCCAGGGGCCAGGGGCCGGGGGCCGGGGCCAGGGGCCAGGGGCCGGGGGCCGGGGCCGGGGGCCGGGGGC
>JADGNR010000519.1 GCA_017883415.1 Bryobacteraceae bacterium
CGCAAACGTCCGGCTCCCCGTCTTGTCCTTCCGGTCCGCCGCCTCTTGCTGCTGCCGTACGGTTAGTTTCACCGCCGGAATCCGGTGGCTCGATACGATCGCCGGCACCCGCCCGTAGCCGCTTTCCATCGCCGTGTAAAACCGGTTTGCGTTAGAGGAAATATAAGAGGACATACTAGCTTCTGCTCACTCCAATCTCGAATGTGATTTTTGCCGCTTGGATGAAGTTCTTCCCTCCGTGCTTCACGGCCCCAAACGACACCTGGTATTCTCCGCCGTAAAACATCCCGTCGCCCCAGTCGCCCCGGTCCGCGTTCAGCACCTGCATCAACGCGTCCGCGTAAAGCTCCACGGCGTCTTCCAGACCCTCCAGCCGGTCCTGCGAGTGCCGCACCTCGATCGCCATCTGGACGCTTCCGGAAAATGTGCGGAACTTCTCCTCCAGGCTGTTCACGATCTTTTCGCAGTACACACTCGCCGCCGGGTACCGCGCCGGCCCGCTGCGCTCGGCCACGTCCGCCGCCACGTTCTGTGCGCGCACCTGCGCCGCCTCCAGCGCGCTCGCCGTCTGCCCCGGCAGCGCCAGCGCCGCCAGCCCGGCGTTCACCCCCTTCGGGCCCGTGATCCGCTGGATCACCTTCGCCGTGATTGCGCTCCCGATCTTCCTCGTCATCAGCCCCTCTGTATCGCCCGCGGCACCGGTTTCACGTAGCTGGGCGATTGCCCGCAGCCCGGCGCCCGTCCCCCCGTAGTCAGTGCGCGCGCCTGCCACGTCGCCTCCGGCGCCATCGGCGTCGCGTTCTCCAGCGACATCGCGTTCGGATCCGTGCCCACGTACACATTCCATCCGGTTGCGTTCCGTGGCGCCCCCCCGGGCCGCACCTCGAATGTGCTCCCGGTAACCGCGATCGCCGCCGGTATCGCCGCCGCCCCTTCTTCGCCGTTGCCGTTCGTCCACGCCACGCTGACGTAATACGTCCCCGCCGCCAGGCTGCCCGGCGACGGCGCCACCCCGGGAGTTCCCGCCCGCGCCAGTGGCGCCCACGCCATCCCGATCCCCGTTTCCACCAGCTTCTCGTACGCCCACTGTGCCATCTTGTGGAACTGGTCCCGCTTCCCCGCGTACCGGTCGTTCAACTGGCTGTTGTACGCGTCGCTGTACACCATCTCCAGGGCGCGGAACGTGTGCCACAGCCTCAGTGCCGGCGTCACCACCACGCTTTCCGTGCCCGGTTGCGGGGCCATCCAGAACTGCTGGTCCATACCGCTCAGCCTCGTCAGCAGCGTCTGCAGCTCCACACCGATTTCGTCCTGCGCCAATGCCAGCTTCTGTGTCACGTCGATCCCCTCGACGCTCGCCACGGCCGGTAGCTGCGAGTCCTGCCCCGTGAGATCTTCGATGCTCGATATCGCACCGTCTGTGAAAAGGGCCATGACCTCGCCTAATCCTTCGCCGGCCGCAGCACGCCCTTCAGCCGGTGCAGCTCCGACGTCGGAAACATCGTGAACTGCGCCCTCGCCGCGGCCGCCGCCTCTTCCACCGCGCGCACTGCCTCCGCCCGCCGCTCCCGGAACGCCTTCCCTTCCTCTGCCGTCGCCAGCCGCGCCGCCCCTTCGGCCACCATCTTGGCCGCCACCGCCCGCGTCGTCTCCGTCAGCACCCCTGGTTTGCCTCCGTCCCCCGTCTCCCGGCTCACCACCACCGGAAACATATCCGCAATCGTCGTTTCCATGTCACGAATCTTCTGGTAATACAGCTTCAAATCCATCCTTGGTTCTCCTCGTTCTCTCAGCCCCGCTGTGAATATTTGAGCCTCTTGGCGCGCGGGCAGGTTCGCCAGCCCTGCCCGCTCGTCTCCATGCCAGGCCCGAAGGCCCACCAGGCCCCCGGCCCCCGGCCCCTAGGTGTTCACCTGCACGCCCGAAGTATTCCGCAGCATGCCGCAGCCGTACAGAATGTCCACCGTGAACTGCTGGGCCAGCGTATTCGGCTGATAGCTCATCACCACCCTCATCCCGAAGTTGCCCAGCTCGGCGTACTCCGCGATGGCGCCCGTCCCCGGCAGCGGTTGCGGCAGCCGCCGGATCACCAGCCCCAGGGCGTCCTTCGCGAACGCGATGTTGTGCGTCGTTACCGGGTTGCTGCCCGTCTTGGGAACGAATTGCGACCGGAATACGAAGAAGTCTTTGATCTTCCCCACCGTGCCATCCACGATCGCCCGCAGCCCCGCATCCCCCGCCGTCTGGAATTCGCTGAACCGCGGAATCTGCCGCCACGTCGAATACGTCGCCGCATCTACTACGATGAACTTCTGCTCGCTCGGCGGTACCTTCGCCAGGAACAGCGCCGTTTCCGCCGCGTCGATCGTCGCTTCCGTGATCGGCGTGCCCGGCGTTCCCACTTCCGGATTCGCCGTGAACCCTGCATACAGGTTCAGAAGATCGCTCTCCACTTTCTGCGCGATCGCCGCCACCGCCGGTTGCATGTAGATCTTCAGCAGATCCGGCACCGCCAGTACCTTGGTTACGTCCGGAATCTGGAACGTCGCCTCGGCGTGCGTGTTCAGCACGATCTGCGCGTTCCCCAGACTCGGATTCTGCGTCTGTACCGTCCCGCCCTCGGCGATGTTGTTGGCCACCATCGTCGGCGGAATCGGCACGTTTACCGTGTCTCCGGCCTGTGCCAGCACCGGCTCGTAGTCGCGATTCACCAGGTTCCCCATCACGAGGTTCCCCACCAGCACCGGCAATGCGTCCGCCGCCACCAGCTTCACGATCGCGTTCGCGACGTTTGTTGAGGTTATTGCTGCCATTTGTTCTCCTTGTTCGTTGTTCTTGCCGCCGCCAGTAATGCCGGCGGTCCTCCCGCCGGTTCCCCCTGCGCGCCGGTACTTCCCTACAGGCCCCGCAGGGTCTGCGACGCCACGCGCACGATTTCCTCTCGTACCCGCTGCATCTCTTCCGCGCTCATCCCGGGGCGGATCTGTTCCATGCTCACCGTCTCGCGGCCCGTTGCCGGGGCCTTGAGGGTCGCCGTCATCCCGGTCCCCCCCGCGATGCGCGCCGGCAGAAACTCCGGATTCTCGTTCACAAACGCTGCCAGATATTCCTTGACCGGCATCTCACCGCTGTCGCCCCGTGCCACCAGCCGCCCATCCTCTGCCCGCACGATCCCGTCCTGCACTACTTTGAACGCCAGGTCGATCTTGGCCACGCCCAGCCGCTGTAGTTCCGCTCGTACCGCCGAACCTCGCTCCGCTTCCTCCGCCGCCTGCCGGCTGCGCTTGTTCTCCGCCACCAGTTCGTTCATGCGGCGCTCCAGTTGCTCCCTCCGCTTGCGCTCTTCCTGCAGTTCCGCCCGGTGCGCCGGTTCGTTTTTCGCCTGCTCGTTGCTCACGAACTCCTGGATCGCCTGTCGCACGATCGCTTGCACGTCGATTCCTTCCATAAGTCTCCTGTCTTTCGATTCACGCCGCCCCGCCTGCCGTCCGCGAGCGCAGCGAGCCCAAAAAGGCGGCCGAAGGCCACCTTTCCCCCGGCCGCTGGCCCCTGGCCCCAGGCCCTGGCCCCCGGCCCCTGGCCCCCAGCCCCCGGACCCTG
>JADGNR010000005.1 GCA_017883415.1 Bryobacteraceae bacterium
GCAGCTTGAATACCGCTTCCGTCGGCGTCAGGAATAAGGCGTACCCGTCGCCGCGGGAAAGGAACTTCACCGCGCTCGCGGTCTGCCCCTGGTTCGCCTCGAAGCTGAGCGGAGTTTGGGCCACTTGCAGTCTGGCCTTGGCCGCACCCGGTTGCGCCGCCTGCGAGGGGGCCGCCTTCGAAGCCGCTGTTGCCGCCAGGGCCATTACGGCCAAACTGCTGACACATAAAGAGATCCGAATAGCCTGATTCATAAAGAACTTTCATACAGGTAAGCGACACCGGGAAGGAAAATGACTCACGCCGGTTGCAGGCCGCAGGCGTTTTTCGCCATTGTGCCGCGGCGCCAAGTTGCTCGCAGGCGCGCGCGCCCGCTCCGCGAGCGGCCCGGGAGGGGGGGCGCAGAGTCGCGTTGCTCCGCCGGCATGAGTCATTTTTCCTCCCGGCGTCGCTTTATCAAATAAGGGTCATTATGCGGCGGGTCTGGCCTCTACTGCGCCGTGGGTGTCGTTCGTTGCAGCGGACACCAATTGTCGATTCGCGATTTGGAGGACGGCTGGTATGCGAAGGCCTAACAGTTCATTGATGGTGATCCTGATGTTTGTGACTGCGCTATGCGGGCAGACGCCGCAGCCGCACGCCGGCTGGAAGCTGGTACCGGGCGGGGAGGATCTCATCACCAATGGCTACTGGGATCAATGGCCATTCGTGAGCGCGCCGGCCACTGTTCAAGTGAGCAACGGCGTGTTCACTGCTACCGCCTCAAGCGCATATCTTGGGTCCACCAACCTCCTGGCGCCCTATCTCGAAACCAAGGGCGATTTCGGTGTGGTGGCGACCATCCAGACCGGTCCGGGACTGAACGGGAACATTACCCTGTCCGGTTCGCTGCAGACCGGCACGCAATACTGGCAGGGGCAGACGGTAGTCCAGTTCGGCGCCGACAACAACGGGAACTATCAATTCATGTACTGGGATGGCACCCAGTCCAGCCCGGCGCAATACAAGCTTCTCAAAGGGTTCGGGACACCCCCAACCGGGACGTTGACGATGGAACTGCTCCACCAGCAGGGGCAGTTCTTCGTCTATTTCAACGGTGTGCCGTACGGGCCGCTTAACGATCCTGGCTTGTTCACCCTCGGGGCCGTAATCCCCGGTTTCAGCCTCGCTCCCAATCAGCAAATGAAGCTGACCCAACTGGCGTTTGAGGTCCCATCGGGCGACACGAGCGCGCAATTGATCGCGCCCGCCGGTGTGATTCCCTACGTCCACCGCGGTGACTCACTGGGCTCACTGGCGGCGGTGACGGGTCGCACCTTCGGCACCACGGTGTCGACTCAGCAACTCTCGACCGGCCGTTACACGTGGGGGAGCCTGGGCCTCATTGGCGGGGCGCCCGATCCTACATTCGCACCGAAGGTAATGGGGGAATTCAATTCGCTCGTCGCAGCGGAGATGTACTATTTCATGACCGAGAAGGCCCAGGGGTATTTTACGTTCGGCACCGGCGACGCGCTACTCGCCGGCGCCAGAGCCAATGGGAAGACCGTCCACTGCCACAATCTGGTCGGCCCGAACATCTACCTGCCGGACTGGGTAGTGAACGGGAAGTTCACCTCCGACCAGCTCACGCAAATCATGAAAACTCACATACAGACCGTGATGGCGCGCTACAAAGGCCAGTGCGAGTCCTGGGACGTGGTGAATGAAGCTCTGAATCTGGACGGCACGGTGAGCACCACCGCCAACATCTGGGCGCAAACCATCGGGCCCAGCTACATCGACATTGCCTTTCAGACGGCGCACCAGGCGGATCCCGGTACGAAGCTGTACTACAACGACTACTATGTCGAGAATCAGACAGCTAAGACCACGGGTCTCTACAATCTGGTGGCCGGCATGCAGCAACGCGGCATACCCATCGACGGAGTGGGTTTGCAATGCCACTGGAATGCCAGCGGCACCGGTCCGGGCTCGGTCCCCAGTCACGACAGCATGGTTGCCAACATGGCGCAGTTGGCCAAGATGGGGCTGAGCGTTCGGCTTTCAGAACTGGACGCCAAAATCCTACTGCCGGCCTCTGCCGCCGACGCGGCGAATCAGGCGGCCGCTTTCAGCACCACCGTACAGGCGTGCCTGGACAGCCCGAACTGCGTTTCGATCGCGGTCTGGGGAGCGGACGATGCCGTGTCGTGGATTCCCAGTACCTTTCCCGGTTACGGCGCCGCCACATTATTCGATGAACATTTCCAACCCAAGCCCGCCTACACCAGCGTGATGAATACCCTGCGTACGGCGGCCCTCGCCGTTCCCACCGCGCCGAAACTCACCGTTCCGGTAATTGGGAACGCGGCCAGTTATGCGAACCAGGGAGTGGCCCCGGGCGAAATCGTCACTATCTTTCCCAGCAATGTCGGCCCGGACACATTCACCGGCACCGGACTGGACGCTTCCGGAAAGGTCTGGACCCTGATTGGGGGAACCCGCGTGTGGTTCGACGGCATCGCAGCGCCCATGGTCTACGCGGTCAAGAATCAGTTGTCGGCGGTGGTCCCTTATGAGATCGCCGGGCAGACCTCGACCCAGGTTCAAGTGGAGTATAACGGCATCCGCTCGGTGGCCGTGGCCGTTCCGGTGCTGCCGGCCGTGCCCGGAATCATTACCACCAATTCCCAGGGAACGGGACAGGCGGTTGCCGCCAACCAGGACGGCAGCCTGAATTCGGCGTCGAATCCGGCGGAGCGCGGGAGTGTCGTCATGCTGTACGCCACCGGGGAAGGTCAACGAGATCCCGCGGGGGTGACGGGTGTGCTGGCCCCGGCGTTTGACGGGCCGGTCCTGACGCCGGTCCTCAAGGTAGGGGGCGAAGTGGCGCACCTCGGCTACGCAGCATCGGCTCCCGGGTATGCAGGGCTGATGCAAATCAACCTGACGATTCCGCAGGGGGCTCCCACGGGCGGCGCCGTGCCGGTGAGCCTGACGATTGGAACGGCCGAAAGCCGCGCGGGCGTCACGATTGCGGTGAAGTAGGCGGCGGCAATAACCGGCGTGAGTCATTTTTCCGTCCGGCGTCGCTTTATCGATTGAAGTTGAGAATTCGAAAAACTCTTGGAGGATTTCACAATGACGAGAATCGGGCTAATTGCGGCCGGCGTGTTTCTGCTCCTATTCGCCGGCACGCCTTCCCGGGCCAGCACCGTGCTCTACGACAACGGCGTGGGCAGCGGCACCTTAGGTAGTTCGAGTATTTCGTTCGGCAACATACAGACTGATACTTTTACCCTGACAGGGGCATCTATCCTAACCGGGGTGGACCTCGGACTCTGGGTTCACACCACCATCCCTGCCGATTCCCCGGCCTCTCTCAAATGGCGCATTACCCCTTCACTGCCAGACGACTTCAACCTTGGCCCGCTTGGTACTACAGCCGTCCTGACGGGCTTCCAGTTTTGCAGCGGATGCGCCACGGACGGTACGAACGCTTTTGACATCTACGCGTCCAGTTTCTCGCTCCCCAATCTCGCGTTAGACGCCGGAACTTACTTCCTGACGCTCGATTTCGGGGAGACGGCTGGCTTTGACTCACTGTTTTGGGACGTCAACAACGGTCCGTCCATAGCCTATCGGAACGGCGCGAACCTGGCGGGCAGCATCACGTTGACTCCCGGCAGCAATTCCGACACGTTCGATATTCGCGGGGACCTGGTGGCTCCTCCTACGACGACTCCCGAGCCCGCCAGCACCGCCATATTCCTATCCGGCCTGGCGCTGGTGGCCGGCCTCGCCCGCCGCAAGATGCGCGCCTAACCAGGCTGACCCGGGCTCGTGGCCGCGCGCCGGCCCGTCCTGGCCGGCTTCGCCATCCGAATGATTCCGGCATCCGGCCGCGCTTGCGCAACGTCGACCGGCAAACGCGGTACGACATTGTAACGGATAAACAGGCCCTGAAACCTGATATCATGCTGTGTGTGTAACAGCACTCCAGTGGATCAGGGTGGCCCATCCGGCCCTGCCGCCGACAGCGGCATTACCCAGTTGTTGCACCAGTGGAGCGACGGGCGTGACGATGCTTTTCGCGAACTGTTGCCCCTAGCCTATGACCGCCTTCGGCGCATGGCCTCCGCGCGCATGCGCCTGGAGCGGCCGGATCATACCCTCCAGCCGACCGCGCTGGTCGGGGAACTGTATCTGCGGCTTGTCGCGGCGAAGCTGACCGACTGGAAGGACCGGGAACATTTTTATAGATTCTGCGCACGAGCAATGCGCTCGATCCTCACCGATCACGCCAGAGCGCGCCTGCGCGCGAAGCGGCGGGTCGAACTGGCGCTTCCGCCCACGGAAGACATCCGCTGGCTGGGGTCGCGGGAAGAAGATGCCTTCGATTTGGACCGCGCCTTGTCGCGGCTCGAAGAGTTCGATCCCCGCAAGGCAAAGATTATCGAATTGCGCGTCTACCTGAGTTGCACGGCCGAAGAGACCGCGGGCATCCTGCACCTGTCCAAAGCGACGGTCGACCGCGATATGAGGTTGGCGTGCGCCTGGCTCTGCCGCGAGCTTCGGCCCGAAGTAGCGCTTCCGGGCCGGGCGGCGAAGTCTCACCCGGTGGAAGGCACCTAAATGGACCAGCACTGGCGGCGCGTGGAGGAGTTGTTTCATTCCGCGCTCGAACAATCCGACGCCGAGCGCGAAACCTGGCTCGCTTCGCAAGCCGGATTCGATCCGGCGGTGCGCGAGGAGGTGCAGTCCCTCCTGGCCGCGGACCGGAGGCATGGCGAACTCAGCGCGCGGACTGCTGTCGACCGGCAGGATGAGGCCGCCGACGAGACCTCCAGCGATTCGGCGCCCGGCGCCGGGCAATGCTTTGGTCCGTACCGGACGGAGCGTTTGCTCGGCTCGGGCGGCATGGGCGCGGTCTATCTGGCGCGGCGCGCCGACGGGCAGTTCGACCAGACCGTCGCGCTTAAGGTGATGGCCCCGCACCTGGCCAGAGAAGAATTCGCACGCAGCTTTCGCAATGAGCGGCAGTTGTTGGCTTCGCTCGCTCATCCCCATATCGCCCGCCTGCTGGATGGCGGCGTGGCGCCCGGCGGCGATCCGTACCTGGTGATGGAGTACATCGAGGGCCAGCTTTGGAATCGGTACTGTGCCGATCGTAAGCTGCCGGTGGATGCCCGCATCCGGCTTTTTCTTCAGGTGTGCGAGGCCGTGGAGTTTGCGCACCGGAACCTGATCGTCCATGGCGATCTGAAACCCGCCAACATACTCGTGACCGCGGACGGCACGGTCAAGCTGCTCGATTTCGGCACTGCAAAACTGGTGCATGATCCGGAGGGAAGAGTCACTCAGTTCGCATCGCTGACTCCGCGTTATGCAAGTCCGGAGCAGCTTCGCGGCGAGCGGGTCAACACGCTGAGCGACGTGTTTTCGCTCGGCGTGATCCTCTACGAATCCCTGACCGGCGCCTGGCCGTTTGGCGACCCGGAATCGACGGCCGGCACCGTGGATCGCGCCCTGCACGGACGGGAAGCCGGCGCGCCCGCGCAGGCGCTGTCGGAAGGCGCGGCGGCGGAGCGGTCCGCCAGCCGGGACCGTCTGCGGCGCCAACTCCAGGGAGATTTGTCCACCATTCTGCTGAAGATGCTCGAGAGCGAGCCGTCCCGGCGGTATGGCTCCGTGCGTGAGGTGAAAGAGGATCTGGAGCGGTTCTGCCAGGGCCGCCCGGTGCAGGCGCGGCCGCATACCGCCTGGTACACCGCCCGCAGGTTCGCGGCACGGAACTGGCCCGCGGTATTAGCCACGGGCCTGTCGGTGGTGGCGCTGACGAGCCTGACCATCGTCTCCGTTTATCAGTCCGCGCAGGCGCGGGCCCAGGCCGCGCGCGCCCAGCGGGTGAGCGAATTCGCGAAGAACACCTTCCTTTCCGCCACCTCATCCTGGGCAAGCCCTCTGCATGGGAAGCACGACGCGATTCAGTTCCGCGACATTCTGGACAATGCCTCCACCCGGCTGGGACAGGAACTGGGCACCGATCCCGCGGCCGAGGCCGATCTGCGCTCGACCCTGGGTGTGACCTATGCGGTGCTCGGGGAACCGGCCCAAGGGGAGGCGCAACTGCTGCTCGGGCTGCAACTGGTGCCGCGGATTCCTCGCGGCGGCCCCAGAATTGCAGCCGATCTCTATGCGAATCTGTGCGATGCCCGCGCCTTTCAGGGCCACTACGCGGACGCGCTGGCCGCATGCCGCCAGGCGGTGGCGCTCTATCGCGTGATCGACCACGGCGTCCTAGGCTCCGTACTGCACGACAGCGCCTACATGGCGGTGAACGCCGGGGAACCCTTGGCGGACGCCGAAAGCATGTACCGGGAAGCGCGGCGATTCCCCCGTACGAACCAACCGGCATTCGCGGCCGTCAACGATAGCCGGCTGGGAATGCTGCGCCTTCGCCAAGGCGATCTGGCGGGCGGCGAGCGCATTCTGCTGGATGCCGAGCGGGTGCTGCGCGGCAATGGCGAGCCGATGGTCGAGCTGGTTCCGGTTCTGTACGCCCGTGCGTTTGCCGAGGATGTGCGGGGCCGTTATGGGGAAGCCGTCCGGCTGATGTCGGAGGCGCTCGATCTGGTCACCCGCAAGCGGGCGGCGTTCATGGAGCCGGACGAAAGGGCCCTGCAGCTGGCCGCGTATGAGGCGCTCGCCGGAAATCGGAATGCGCTTTCCCGTCTGCGCGACGTCGAGCAGCGTCTATCGTACACAGCCGTTGCGCCGGTGGACCGGATCCGTCATCATCTGTTCGCCGGGATGGTGGAAGCCCGCTGCGGATCGCGAGTCGCCGCCGAACAGCACCTGCGCGCGGCTCTCGCCACCCAGGAAAAGGAAATGAACAGGCAGCCGGATCTCAGCGTCGAGATTTACGTTCGCCTGGTGGAGTTGTTGCGCGCCTCGGGCAGGGAGGAGGAGGCCGCCGCGCACGCCCGCCAGGGCCTGCTTGCCGCCGCGCGGGCATACGGCAGCTACTTTGCGGGGCATCCCTTCGTGGTCGAGATGCAGAACAGTCTCAAGCCGCGCCGGTGACCGTACCCGGCCTATCGCGCCGCGGCCGCGCCGGCTGTGAACTGCCTTTCCATGCGACCTAAGATGGCCGCCGCGATGCGGGCGTTCGCCCGATGATTGACGTGACAGAAATCGAGATAGAACTCCTCGCCCGCCGGACGATCGTCCAACACGCCGGAGAGGTCGAAGCCCCCGGCCGCCAGCGTCTCTTCCCGCAGCATCGGATACCCCGCGGTGAACGCCGTTTCCAGGCCGTTGGGGTTGAGGTAGAAGTTATTCGCCAGGGCCGCTTCGTAAGCGGTCCGCCGCGCCGCCCCATAAATCTCCGGTTGCAGAAAATGGACGAAGGCCGCGCCTCGCTCGCCCGCTAAGCGGCTCGCCTCGGCGATGTTTTCGCGAAAGACCGCGGCGGTCTCGCGGGCCAACCCGGCCACCCTTCCCGGATCGTGGAGATGGGGGCTCGCCACCAGGTTCCTGCGGTTCATGATGTTGCCCAGGATGGTGCCCACCAGCGCGGAGTAGCCCTGGAGCCGGGATGCCAGATACTTGGCGTTGATCCGCACCAGCAGCGCCTTGAGCGGTCCCGCGCCCTGCAATTGTCTCCGGTTTTCTCCCGCCACCCACCCGCGCGGATCGCCGTTGTAAATGCCCTGGACGATGTCGTTCACTCCATCGAAAAAAATGACCGCGTCCCCCGGCCGCACCGCCAAAGTCCGGAGAAGCTCCAGTTGCTGGGCCGTAGTGACGGTGATGGAGCCGTCGTTCTCCACCTGCCAGTAGCCGGGCCGCCGCTCGTTCAGCAACCGCTGCAAATGGCTGGCGATGGTCTCCCCGTCCGGAACTTCCCCGCTGTAGATGGCCGAGCCGCCCAGCAGCCACACGCGATGTTCCGGCGCCGCCGGGGAATCGGTGGTGCGGCGCCGGCCCTTCTCGACGTTGAAATACCTGCCGTGAAAATCGCCGGGGAATATGAGCCGCGTATGCGGCCGGATGAACCAGCCGTTCGGCTCCCGGAACATCTCGTCGACGAACTGCGGGCCGTAGTACCAGGCGCCGCGGTAGGGTGCGGGTTCCCCCGCCCGGAATGCATACTGGTTGTTGGGCGGCTGCGGATACAGATGCCGGTATAGGCGGGCGCCCCCTTCGAGCACCAGGAGACTTGCCAGCGCGCTGAGGCAGACCAGTCCCGCATTGAGGAGCCGCTCACGCATGGGAGCCGCGAGCGGAGCGAGCCGCCTTCCCCCGCACCCCAACCCCCAGTCCCCAGCCCCTACTTCTTGTACACATGCGGATTCTTGAACAACCAGCCGCCCCCGATCTTCCGTATGGCCAGCCGCGCGGCGTTGTCCGCCCGCATCAGCAGGTCCGCGGCCTTTTGCCGTGGCCAGCCGCGAAACGAAGTGACGTGGTAGGAATCATCCTCCCCCGCCGGCCGCGGCGAAAAATAGTAATTGGAAACACAGCACCGCCGTCCCGCGTGCACCACCTTACTCACCGAGTGCCAGCTCCGCTCGTCGGTTTGCATCGCCACCAGGCGGTTCGCGCGGCTGTGCAGGGTGCGCGCCGCCTTTCCCGGCCCCTCGTCCCATAACTCCAGGTGGCCTCCATATTCCTCGCGCCAGTCCGGCGTCACGTAGTAGAGCAGGTTCAGCACGCGGTAATTGTTCCGCTCCATATCGTGCGAATTATCGAGATGAGGATTCAGGTAGTGCCCCTCGGCCATCAGGCTGATGCCCCCGGCGTAGAGCCGCTCGTCGGGAAGAAGGTCCCGAAGTCCGGTGATGGCGGAGACCTCATGCACCACGCGCGGGTCCTGGAAAGCGTAAACGATCTCCTCCAGCAAGGGGTCGTACTGGCTCATCTGGTAGCCTACGAACTTGAGCTGCCCGAGCGTTCTCTTTAAGACCAGCGCTTCGGTGGAGGGGAAGGCTTGATAGATCGCCCGCGCCATCCCTTCCGGAAGCAGGTCGTCCAGGATGAAACTTCGAATCCGCCCGGGCTCGTGGAACTCGCGCACGAGCGCTTCCCGCCGGCCCGCCAGACGTTCCGCGATCAGGCCGGCGATCTCGCCGCGCGCCGGGCTTGGAGGTGGAGAGAACTCTTGCGATGCCATGGGGTCCTTACCGACCGATCGTATCATGCGCGAAGATGTCACCGCCGAGGCGCCGAGACGCCGAGCGAAACCCTAAATTCTCGGCGCCTCGGCGGTGGAAAGCCCTTGCGCTAATTCGCGTTCCCACCAGACATCGTGATCTGTTACTCTGATACTAACCCTGGGATTTCCAATGCAGCCTGAACCGCCATTTGTCTCCATCGTGATTCCCGTCAGGAACGAAGAGCGCATCCTGGGGCGCTGTCTGGAATCCATCGCCCGGCTGGAATATCCCCGGCATCGGTTTGAAGTGATCGTCGCCGACAGCCTCTCCACCGACAACAGCCGGCTGATCGCGCAGGAGTTCGGCGCTCTGGTGGTGCCCAACCAGGGGCAAACCGTGGTCTCCGGCCGGAACTGCGGCTTCGCGGCCTCCCGCGGCGAATTCGTCGCCTTCACCGACGCCGATTGCATCGTGCGCGGCGACTGGCTCAAGACCGGAGTGAACGCGCTTGGACCGGAAGAGATCGCCGGGGTGGGCGGAGTGACGCTGTTTCCCGAGGACGCCACCGCGTTTCAGAAAGCCGTCAACGTCCTGTTCCTGATGGCCGGTTTCGCCGGCGCCACCTGCCACCGGCAGAGCATTGGCGCCGCGCACACGGTGACCGACATTCCGGGATGCAATGCCATCTACCGGCGCTCCGCCCTGGAAATGGTGATGCCCCTCGATGAGCACCTGCTCACCGCCGAGGACGTCTGGCTGAACTGGTCGCTGCGCAGCCGCGGCTTCCAACACGTGGTCTCCGAAAACATGGTCCTGTGGCATCACCGCCGCAGCCGGCCGCGCAGTTTCTTTCGCCAGATGTACCGTTTCGCCATCGGACGGCTGCAAGTGGGCAAGCGCAACCGGCGCCTGCTGCGGCCCCTCCATGTGCTCGCCGGCGCCGCGCTGCCGCTGTTCGCGGCCGCTCTCGGGGCGGCGTTCCTGTGGGGCGGTGTGACCATCCTGGCGGCGCTGGCGCTGGCGGCGGGCGCTGCCGCGGCGATCGCCGGCGTGGCCAAAACCGGGTCCGTCGGCGCGGGGCTGTGGGTCCCCTTCGTCCTGGCGGTCTTTTTGCTTGCGTGGTCCCTTGGCTTCCTCCGCGAATGGCTCTTTCCCTTGCGGGAAGTGAATGGCAAATGATGAAGGTCACCTTCCTGATACCGCCCGTTTTGGACCACACCCGGGATGTGGACCGCTGCTTCGGCTGTAACTACAGCATCTACTTCCTTCCCCTCCTGGCGATGCTGTACCCCGCCACCGCCTGCAAGCTGCAAGGGCACCGGGTGGCGATCCACGATTTCGCCGCCCTGCGCAAAACCGAGAAGGCGTTCCGCGAGTTCGCCGCCGCCGACGATTCGGATGTTTACTGCTTCTACACCGTCTTTCTCTCGCAGGGAACGGACCGCCTGGCCCGCGACATTCTTCGCGCCGCGCGTCCCTCCGCCCGCTTCATCTTCTTCGGCCCGCAGCCTACCTGGGATGCAGGCGTCTTTCTCGACCAGGAGAATTCCTACGTGGTGCGCGGTGAAGCGGAACTCGTCCTCCCGCGCCTGGTCGCCGCGCTCGAAGGCGCCGAACCCCTCGCTGCCGTCGAGGGCGTGTCCTATCGCGCCTCCTCCGGCCCGGTCGACAATCCTTCCGCCCCTTATATAAAGGACCTGGACGCGCTGCCGGTCCCCGACCGCACCCTGCTCGACCACCGGCCGTACTCCAATCCCAAACTGCACAGCAGGCCGCACGCCGCCATCCTCACCTCGCGCGGCTGCTACGCGCAGTGCTGGTATTGCGTCCCCAATTCCCTCTCCTACGCGCGCGAGCTGGAGCATAAGCGCCAGCACGGCGTGAAACCGCCGGTGCGCCTGCATTCGGCGGCGCGCGTGGTCGAGGAGATGAAGCAACTGGCGGCGCTCGGCTTCCGCTCGGTGTCGGCGATCGACGACCAGTTTCTGTGGGACGAGCCGCGCACCGCCGCGATCTGCGCTGGAATCGAGGATCTCAAGCTGGAGTGGTCCTGCCTGGCCCGCTCGGATCGCGTCACCGACCGCGCCGCCGAGGCCATGGCCCGCGCCGGATGCGCCTACGTCGACCTGGGAACGGAATCGTTCGATCAGAAGGTCCTGGACGCCGTCGGCAAGAACATCCGCGCGGAAGATACCGAGAAGGCAGTCCGCATCCTGAAGAAGCATGGCATCGCCGTGGAGTTGAACATCCTGTTCGGGGCCACGCCGGTGGAAACCGAGGAAACCATCCAACTGACGCTTCGCGAGCTCAAACGCCTGGACGTGGATTACGTGCTCTTCAGCATCGCCAACCCGTTTCCCGGAACCGCATTCTACGATGCCGCCAAAGCCAACGGCTGGATGGCCTACGGCGACTACGTCCCCGTCGACCCAGCCCGGAACTCAATCATCTCCTACCCCCACCTGTCCGCCGAAAGACTCGAGGACCTGGTGGCGCGCGCCTACCGCAACCACTACCTGCATCCCCGCACCCTGTGGCGCGAGCTGCGCAAGACCAAAGACCTGGCCGACCTGCGCGACAAGTTCGTCACCGGCCTGCGTTTCCTCCAGCGCAACTTCTAAAAGGGGACAGACGCATTTATTTGCGCGCGGACCGGCGCCGCCCCCGCTACTTCTTCGGTAACGTCATCTCACCCGACGGGCTCTTCTGCTTCAGGCCCGTCACTTTGCCATCCTGAACCACAAATTCCAGGGTCACGTCGGAGAAGCGGGGATGCCCATAGGTCAGCCCCTTCAAGTGCTTCAGCGCAATCGGGGGCGCCCCCGGCAGTACCAGCGACAGGCCGCCATCCGGCGCCGCCGCCACCTGAATCTTCACGCCGGACGGCGTTTCGTAAGCGCCGGTTATCTGCGACAGCATCTTCGGGTCGATGGTGTCGGGCTTGCGCGTGAAGACCGTTTCCCCTTCATCGAGCGACATCACCGCCTTGTCGATATCGCCTTGCGGGTTCGTCCGGAAGTTCACCGACCACTTACCATTCTCCTCGTCGTCGGGCGTGTCGAAGCGGTCGTAGTGGAACGGGGTCATGGGCAGCTTGATCTTATGAAAGTCGAATTGCAGCTCGTTGTCCTTCAGCCCCACGGTCATCAGGCCGTACGCGGGGTGCTCGTAGGCGCCGGCGTAATCCGCCAGTTTGTGGGAGGGCTTGGTATCCGGCACCCGGCCCTCGCCGGCCTTGGTGCGCGCCTCGGTTCCCGCCTTCTTGTTCTTCAGCCGCATCGCGAGCTGGCGGTCGCTCCACGGCGTCTGGTCCATACCCAGCAACCGCTCGTAGACGTTGTAGCTGACGATGTTGTACAGCGGCTGGCTGTGGTTCCCGATCTCGAAAACGAGGACGCCGATGTGGTCCTGCGGCATGAAGGAAACCTGCGTATGGAAGCCCGGCAAATCGCCGCCGTGAAAGGTCATCAGGTGACCCCGGTAGGCGGCGGTCTGCCGCCCCATTCCATAAGCGGAATTCAGCATTTCGGACCAGCCGAAGGCCTCGAGACCCGTGTTGGGCAGGGCGATGGCCGGCTCCAGAGTGGCCTTCAACACCTCCGGGGGAAGCACCTGCTTGCCTTCGTACTTGCCCTGGTTCATCAGCGCGATCAGCCAGTGCGACATGTCTTCGATGTTGGAGACGATGGCTCCGCAAGGGGCCACGCCCGAGATGTCCTCGTAGTAGGGGATTTTGTAGATCTCGAAGGAGTCGCGCCGCTCGGTAAATCCGACGCCGAATTCCGGACGCTGCAACATGTCGGTCACGCTGTAACTGGTGGAGCTCATCTGCAGCGGATCGAGGATCCGCTCCTTGACGAACTGCTCCCACGTCTTCCCGGATTGCAGTTCGATCAGGTACCCGACCGCCGCATACATCAGGTTGTTGTACAGGAAGGTCTCGCGCATCGGTTCCTGCGGCTCCAGGTAGACCAGTTTCTGAAAAAGCTCCTTGCGGCTGAAGTCGGATTTGTACCAGATGGTGTCGTGCCGCGTGATGCCGGTGCGGTGCGACAGCATATCGCGCAAGGTCACGGTGTTGTTGAGCTGGTCGTTGTAAAAGCGGATGGCCGGCACGGAGTCGCGCACGGGCTTGTCCCACGTCAGCTTCCCTTCCGCCACCAGCATGCCCGCGGCAATGGCGGTGAACAGCTTCGTATTGGAGGCGATGGGGCTCATGGTGCCGGGTGTATACGGGAGTTTCTTCTCATAGTCGCGGAAGCCGTAGCCCTTGGCGAAAACCAGCTTGTCGTTGACCACGATACCGACGCCCACACCCGGGGCATTCCAGTCCTTGAGGGTCTTGGCCATATAGGCATCGAACCCTTCGAGCCGTTGCGTAACGTTAATACCCTCGGCGGCAGCGGCGCCCCAAGCGAGGGCGAAAAAGAGCAGACCGGTAGCGGCAAACCGCCGGCATAGTACGGTTATTGAGATGGGTGTCATGGGATCATCCTTTCGGTACAGGAATGATATCAACTTCTCCCGAGAGAATCAGAGCCGCTGAGATCGGCGGGTTGACAGACGAAAGCGTCTGTCCCACTCTGCCTGTCAACGCGGCCCGGCCCTCAAATGTATATGATGGTCGCCAGGTAACTCCCGAGGAAGCGCCCTGGGGCAGACGGCCGCAGGTCGGCGGCTGTTCGTGGTCTTCACGGTCCGCCGGAAACTGATACGAGTGATTTCCGCCAGGGATATGAACCGGAACGAAACGGAGACCTACGCTCGATATGAAGAAGAGAATTCCTGAGTTCAAAAGCGAAGACGACGAGAGGAAATTTTGGGCCACCGCGGATTCGACGGAATACCTGGATTGGCCCTCGGGTAAGCGCAGGAAACTCGTTCGCCTCAAACCGTCGCTGCGGACCATATCCCTGCGGCTCCCGGTTTCCATGATCGAGGATCTCAAAGTGCTGGCGAATCGCCGCGACGTTCCCTATCAGTCCCTGCTCAAGGTCTTCCTGGCGGAGCGCCTGACGAAGGAGCGCAAGGCCGCCCGCATCCTTCCATAAATGCAATTTATATCGCTATTCACTTGCATTTGGAAGACTCGTCGGCTAGACTTGTACCTAAGTTCCGCGATGCATCCGCGCCGCCCCATCCCGATTCCCGCAGTCATTATTACCCTTATTCTGGTCATCGTATCCGGCCCCGCTTGACGGCCGGCAGGAACTAAGTTCCAAAGGCCATCAGCGGGGCAAAACAGCCCGGTTGATGGCCTTTTTTTTATGCAGCGAGTTTTTGAGGTTTGAAGATATGTCAACGCTGATGAGCGGCGCCAGGATGCTGGTGGAATGCCTGTCCCGGGAGGGTGTGGATTGCATGTTCGGGTATCCCGGCGGCGTCACCCTTCCCTTTTACGACGTGCTGTACGACCACCACATTCGCCATGTGCTGGTGCGCCACGAGGAGAATGCCGCCTTCGCGGCCGAAGGCTACGCGCGCGCCACCGGCAAAGTGGGGGTTTGCTGCGCCACCTCCGGCCCGGGCGCGACCAACCTGACCACCGGCCTGGTGGACGCCATGATGGATTCCATCCCCATCGTAGCCATTACCGGGCAGGTGCCCACCAAGCTGATCGGCAGCGACGCCTTCCAGGAGGCCGATACCTTCGGCATCACGCGCTCCTGCACCAAGCACAATTACCTGGTGAAGCGCCTGGAAGACCTGGCGCAAATTGTGCACGAAGCGTTCTATATCGCGGCCAGCGGGCGGCCGGGCCCGGTGCTGGTGGATGTCACCAAGGACGTGTTGCAGGGCCAGGGGCACTATCAGCCGGTGACCGCGATTCACCTGCCGGGATACAAAGTCTTCACCGAGGGACACACCGGGCAGATCCGCCGCGCGCTGCAACTGATCGGGGAAGCGGAGCGGCCGCTGGTGTATTCCGGCGGCGGCATTGTGGCGGCGGGCGCGGCCGCGGAGTTGCGCGAGTTGGTGGAGCTGACCGATGCGCCCGTGGTCACCACCCTGATGGGGCTGGGCGCCCTTGGTTCCAGCCACCCCAATTTCATCAGCATGCCGGGCATGCACGGCAGCTATGCGGCCAACATGGCCATGACCAACGCCGACCTGCTGATCGCGCTCGGCGTGCGCTTCGACGACCGCGTCACCGGGCGCCTGGCCGCGTTCGCGCCGCACGCCAAAGTCATCCACGTGGATATCGACCCGGCGGAAATCGGCAAGAACCGCGCGCCCGAGGTCCCCATTGTCGGCGATGTGAAGCGCGTGCTGACGAAGCTCAACAAGCTGCTGGCGGAGGCCAGGAGCGCCAATGGCGAACAGCCTCACGCCGCGCGGCGCGCCTGGTGGCACCAGATCCGGCAGTGGAAAGAGGAGCATCCCCTGCGGGCGGCCACCTCCCCGGACGAAATCAAGCCGCAGCACCTGATGGCCGAGATCGACCGGCTCTGCGCGGGCCAGGCGATTGTCGCCTCCGACGTGGGTCAGCACCAGATGTGGGCGGCGCAGTTGATCCGCTTCCACGAGCCGCGCCTCTTTCTCAATTCGGGAGGCCTCGGTTCGATGGGCTTCGGGCTGCCCGCCGCCATCGGCGCGCAGTTCGCCTGTCCGGGCAAACTGGTCTTCGCCATCGTGGGCGACGGCGGGTTCCAGATGTCCATTCCCGAGCTGGCCACCATAGCCAGCTACCAACTGCCCATCAAGATCGTGGTGATGAACAACGGCTTTCTGGGCATGGTGCGGCAATGGCAGGAGCTGTTCTACAACAACCGCCTGAGCGCGGTGACGCTGGATTCGTTCCCGGATGCGGAAAAGCTGGCGGGCGCGTACGGCTTCAAGGGCCGCACCATCGAACAGCCGCGGGAACTGGCGGCGGCGCTGGAGACGGCGGTGAACGAGCCGGGACCGTACCTGCTGAACGTAAAGGTATCGCCCGCCGAATGCGTGTACCCCATGGTGCCCTCCGGCGCGGCCATTAATGAGATGGTGCTGGGGCCGCCCAACCCGGTGGCCGTGCCCGCCAAATGACGAGGCTCAACTTATGCTGCAAGTGATTTCCGTACACCTGGAAAACAAGCCCGGCGCCCTGATGCGGGTCACCGGGCTGCTCAGCCAGCGCGGCTACAACATCGAGAGCCTGACGGTGGCGCGCACGCTCGACCCCGCGCTTTCGCGCATGACCATCGTGGTGGATGTGGACCCGGTGCTGCGCCAGCAGGTGATCAAGCAGATGAACCGGCTGGTCAACGTGCTGCAGGCCGTGGACCTGACCGAGTGTCCGGCGGTGATGCGCGAGCTGGTGCTGGTGCGCATCCGCACGCCGCAGGAGTCGCGCACCGCGGTATTGAAGGAGGCCGAGATTTTCGGCGGGCGCGTGGTGGATTCCTCCGTGGAAGGCTATGCCATCGAAGTGACCGGCGCCCCCGAGAAGCTGGACGAGTTTGTGGACGTGATGGGCAGCTATGGCGAGATCGACGTGACACGGTCCGGCACGCTGGCCATCGCGCTCGACGCCAAGAAACTGCGGCTTCAGCCGCCCGTTCTCACCAGAACCGGCGCCCAGGAAGAAATGGTTATCGAGCCGCCGGTGTAAGAAGGAGTGCTGCAGAATTCGTGGGGCAGCCAATCCTGGCTGCCGCCGGCTTTCAGCCGGCGCGCCGCCTGAAAGAGCCGCCTGAAAAGCGGCTGCGGGCAGGATTGCCCGCCCCACGACGATGGCGCCGCCTGCCGGGCGATGGAGGAGACATGCCGAAACGTTACTACGAAAAAGACGGAAACCTGGACTACTTGCACGGGCGCACGGTCGCCATTATCGGATACGGCAGCCAGGGCCACGCGCATGCGCTGAACCTGCGCGATTCGGGCGTGGAGGTGGTGGTGGGGCTCTACCCCGGCAGCAAGTCGTGGGCGAAGGCGGAAGCGGCCGGATTGAAAGTCCTGAGCGCGGCCGACGCGGCGCAGGCCGCCAACGTGGTCATGATCCTGGTTTCCGATCATCTCCAGGCCGCCCTGTACCGCGACCACCTGGCGCCGCACATGACCGCGGGCAAGACGCTCATGTTCGCCCACGGCTTCGGCATCCACTTCAAGCAGATCGCGCCGCCCGCGGACGTGGACGTATCCATGGTGGCACCCAAGGCGCCGGGTCATCGCGTGCGCGAGTTGTTCCTTGAAGGCGTGGGCGTGCCCGCGCTGGTGGCGGTCCACCAAAACCCGAGCGGGCAGGCGCTCGAGCGCGCACTCGCCTATGCGCTGGCGCTGGGGTCGCTCAAGGCGGGCGTGATCGAGACCACCTTCCGCGAAGAGACGGAAAGCGACCTGTTCGGCGAACAGGCGGTGCTGTGCGGCGGCGTCAGCGAGTTGATCCGCGCCGGGTTTGAAACCCTGGTGGCGGCCGGGTACGCGCCCGAGATCGCTTACTTCGAGTGCCTGCACGAGATGAAGCTGATCGTGGACCTGATCCAGGAAGGCGGGCTGGGGTACATGCGCTACTCGATTTCCGATACGGCGGAGTATGGCGACTACACGCGCGGCCCGCGCATCGTCACCCAGGAGACGCGCGCCGAGATGCAGAAGATTCTCTCCGAGATCCAGTCCGGCGAATTTGCGCGGCAGTGGATCGAGGAGAACCAGACGGGGCGCAAGAACTTCCTGGCCATGCGGGAAGCGGCGCGCAACCAGCCCATCGAACAGGTGGGGCGCGAACTGCGCCAGATGATGACGTTCTTGAAGAAGAGGAAAGAGGCGGGCGTGCCGCAGGATTCCGACGCGTCGGCCGCCAGGAAGTAATTTACCGCCGAGGCGCCGAGAAGCGAGAGAAGTTCATTTCCGGTTCTCTCGGCGCCTCGGCGGTGAGACATGGGTTTGAGGACCCAGGGGAACCATGAAGATCTTTACGTTCGATACCACGCTGCGGGATGGAACGCAGGGCGAATCCATCTCTTTCTCGGTGGATGACAAGCTGCTCATCGCGCAGAAACTGGACGATCTCGGGATCGACTACATCGAGGGCGGATGGCCCGGCTCCAATCCCAAGGACAAGGAGTTCTTCCGGCGCGCGGGCGAGCTGCGCCTCAAGCACGCGCGGCTCACGGCCTTCGGCGCGACGCGCTTTTCCCGGAACCCGGTGGAGGAAGACCGCAACGTGCGCGCGCTGGTAGAGGCCGCGACGCCCGCCATTTCGATTTTCGGCAAGACGTGGGACCTGCACGTGAAGCGCGCGCTCGGGATCACCGAAGAAGAGAATTTGCAGCTCATCTCCGAGACGGTGCAGTACCTGAAGGACCAGGGCAAGGAAGTGGTCTACGACGCCGAGCATTTCTTCGACGGCTACGCCGCCAATCCCGATTACGCGTTGCGCACCCTCGAAGCGGCGCACCGCGCGGGCGCCGACGTGCTGTGCCTGTGCGACACCAATGGCGGCACGCTCACCGGCCGGCTGGTGGAGGCGGTGGCCGAAGTGCGCCGGCGATTCGACGGCGTGATGGGCATCCATACGCACAACGATTCCGATGTGGCCGTGGCCAACAGCGTGGCCGCGGTGGAGGCGGGCGCCACGCACGTACAAGGCTGCATGAACGGCTACGGGGAGCGCTGCGGCAATGCCAACCTGGCCTCCATCATCGCCAACCTGGAGCTGAAGCTGGGCCACACCACGGTGGGGCCGGAGCGGCTGGCGGGCCTGGCCTCGGTGTGCCGGTTCATCGCCGAGCTGGCCAACCTGCCGCTGCGCGGCGATCAGCCGTTTGTGGGCAAGAGCGCCTTTGCCCACAAGGGCGGCGTGCATGTCAGCGCCGTGCTGAAGGACTCGGCCACCTACGAGCACATCGCTCCGGAAGCGGTGGGCAATCGCCAGCGCGTGCTGGTGAGCGATCTTTCCGGCCGCGGCAACATCATGTACAAACTGAAGCAGCACGGCCTGGCGGGCCGGCTGGGCGAAGAGGCGCGCCGCGAGCTGCTGGAGCGCATCAAGCAGATGGAATATGAGGGGTATGAACTGGAGGCGGCCGAAGGCACCTTCGAGCTGCTGGTGCGCGAAGCCCTGAACCCGGGGACGCACTTTTTCGACGTGGACAGCTACGAAGTGGCGACGCGCGCCGGCGGGCCGGCCGAGGGGCCCTCGCACACCACCGCGACGGTGACGCTACGCGCGCAGGATGGCGCCCACTCGGCCACCGCCACGGGGCACGGACCGTTCAACGCTCTGCACCTGTGCCTGCGGAAGTGCCTGGCCAAGCTCTATCCGCAGATCGCCGAAGTGCGGCTGACGGATTACAAAGTGCGGGTGCTCGATTCGAACAAGGGCACGGCGGCCAAGGTGCGCGTGTTGATCGAGTGGAGCGACCATCGCCGGAGCTGGTCCACCGTGGGGGTGTCGGACAACGTCATCGAAGCGAGCTGGAAGGCGCTGGTGGACGCCATCCGGCTGGAACTGATGCGCCTGACCGAGACGGACAGCTCCATCGAACGGGCGGTGGAAGATTACTGCTGGGGGGTGTAGCGCTCCTGCGGCGTGATATGATCGTTCACCTGGATGACAAAGAAAAGAGGGAGAAATGCATAGGATTCTAAACTTAACCGTCCTCGCGCTGGCACTGGCCGTCGCTGCCTTCGGCGCGGATAATTCCGTGGGCACGTGGAAGCTCAACGTCGACCAATCGACGTATACTCCCGCGCCATTTCCGGTAAAGAGCCTGACCACCGTTCGGGAAGCGTCCGACGGCGGGGTGAAGGTGACGACCACCGGGGAAACGGCCGGCGGAGCGCCGATCAACGCCAGCTATACGGCGAAGTACGGCGGCCCGCCGGCCACGATCACAGGCACCGGCTCGCCTTATGACACCATCTCGCTCCAACGGGTAAACGCCAATAGGTTTACCGATGAGCGAAAGAAGACCGGCGGGCCATACAAAGCCACGGGCCACACCGAGATCTCGAACGGCGGCAAGACCATGACCACCACGACCAAAGGCATCAATGGCGATGGCAAGGCGTTCACCTCGAAGTTCGTTTTCGAAAAGCAGTAGGCGCGGGCCATGCCGATCGATGTAGCCCTCGTGAAGAACGGCGAGGGGCTGCTGTTCATCTGTTTCGGAGCGCTGACGGGGAGAGACTTCCTCGAAGCCAAGCGCCGTCTTTTGCAATTTCCGAAGCGGTTGGAAAAGTGCGCGTACGGCATCATCGATCAATTTGCGGCCACCTCGATCGAGATCGCTCCGACTGAGCTTCAGGAGATCGTCGAGCTGGATGTGCGGATCGCGTCCATAATGCGGCTGGGGGCAATCATCGCGCTCGTGGCCCCGCAAGACGAGAACTACGGAATCAGCCGCATGTGGCAGGACGCGGTTGAGGCCACGGCGTGGGAGACGATGCTCTTCCGCTCGCGCGAGGAAGGGGAAGCCTGGTTGCGGCTCCGGGTAAAGGAGAAGTTCGGACTGGACTGGGCCTGAGGCGGTCAGCAGGCCGGCTTGCGGCACATCAGCTTGCCGGCGATCACCAGCGCCACCACCACCGCGGCTTCGGCGATGTAGCGGACGGTGTCGGAGGCATGCAGCAGGCGCACCGTGACGGGGTCGGTGAGGATCATCTCCGTGCCCACCCGGCCGAGGATGGCGGCGCCCAGGTAGATGGTGGCGGGGAAGCGATCCATCAATTTCGCCAGCAGGTTGGCCGACAGGACCACAAACGGAATGCTGGCGGCGAGTCCGAAGACGATCAGCCCGAGGTTTCCCTTCGAGGCCCCGGCGATGGCCAGGATGTTGTCGGTAGACATGGTGAGGTCGGCCACCACGATATACCAGATGGCCTGCCAGAAGCGCTTGGCGGCGCGCGCGGCCTCGGGGGGATTGCTGGCGTCGATGAGCACCTTCAAAGCGATCCAGATGATGAGCAGGCCGCCGGCGAGTTGCACATAGGGGACGGCGAGGAGGCGCGAGGCCACGAAGGTGAGCACGACGCGCAGCACCACGGCGACGGCCGCGCCGCAGACGGTGCCGATGCGGCGCTCGCGCGCGGACAGCGAACGCACGGCCATGGCGATGACCAGCGCGTTGTCGCCGGCCAGCAGGAGATCGATCAGGAAGATCGAGAAGGCGTTGAGAAGGAATTGGCCGGCGCTCATACGACCCCTACGCCGGAGGACCCACGGGGCATCGCGGGCGGCCGATCCAGGCCTGGGCGCGGCGGAAGTAGCTTTGCGCGGTGCGCACGTCCTTCAGGATTTGCGCCTTCAACGCCGCCGGCGTTTCGAATTTCCGCTCATCGCGAAGGCGGCGGAGAAACTCCACGCGGATGCGGCGCGGTGCATCGCCGGGCGCCGGGTCGAGCAGGAAGGTCTCGATGGACAGCTCCCCCGACGATCCGAAGGTGGGGCGGTAGCCGACGTTGGTGATGGAGTTCCATTCCCGCGCGTTTTCCCGATCGCGCGTGCGCGTGACATACACGCCGGGGGGCGGGATCAATTCGGCGCGGGTGGCGAGGTTCAGGGTGGGAACGGTCTGCTGGGAACCCACACCGCGGCCGCCCACCACTTCGCCTTCGAGCGCGTAGGGCCGCTCCAGGAAGCGCGCCGCCAGCGAGACGCGGCCGGCCAGGATCAGCTCGCGAATGCCGCTCGAGCTGACGACGCGCCCCCGGCGCGCCACCGCGGCCACAATTTCGGTGGCAAAGCCCAGCCGCCGGCCCAGTTCTCCGAGCATCCGGGTGTTGCCCGCGTGGCGATGGCCGAAGCGGAAATTATCGCCCACCACCACGGCGCGCGCGCCCAGCCGATCGACCAGCAGGCGCGCCACAAACTCCTCCGGGGAGAGCGCCGCCAGTGCGCCGGTGAAGGGCAGGATGAGCACCTGCTCGATGCCCTCCTCGCTCATCAATTCGGCGCGGCGATCGGGCGAGGTCATCAGGCGGGGGGTGCGCTCGGGCGCCACCACGCGGGTGGGATGGGGATCGAAGGTCAGGGCCGAGGGCTTCCAGCCGCGCTCCCGCGCGAGCGAGGTGAGACGCCGCAGAATCCGCCGGTGCCCGAAATGCACGCCATCGAAATTGCCGATGGTGAGCGCGCTCGGACCAAAATCCGCGGGCGCCTGGTCGAGGCTGCGGTAGATCTTCATGGCAGGGGCACCGGGATCTCGAGGCCGTCGTAGGCCAGACGAATGTGCGGCGGCAGAAGGCTGTTGGTGCGTTCGTGCGGCAGGTCGTGGCAGATGTGGGTGAAGAACGCGCGGCGCGGGGCGAGTTGCTCCACGGTCTTCACGGAGCGGCCCACGGTGGAGTGGGTGGGATGCGGCTTATGGCGCAAGGCATCGAGGAACAGCACGTCGAGCCCGCGCAACTGCTCCATGGAGGGTCCGGGAATTTCGCTGTGGTCGGTCAGATAGGCGGCGGCGCCGAAGCGGAAGCCGTAGATCGTCTGGCTGCCGTGGAGGACCGGGACGGGGAGGAACTCCACGCCGAACAGGTCGAACGCGGAGCCGTCCAGGAGGTGCGTGGCGAGCTTCGGCACGTTCGATTCCTTCTTCTCGCAATCGAAAATGTAGGAGAAGACGCGGCGGATGGAATCCATGGTGGCGGCGGAAGCGTAAATGGGGATCTGCCCTTTCTGGCGGAAGTTGAAGGGGCGGACGTCGTCGAGCCCCATGATGTGGTCCGCGTGCGCGTGGGTGAAGACGACGGCATCGAGGTGGTCGATTCCGGCGCGCAGGGCTTGGGCCCGGAAATCGGGCGTGGTGTCGATCAAAACGTTGCGTCCTTCGTAGCTCACCAGGATGGAGGGCCGCAGGCGGTTATCGCGCGGATCCTCCGACCGGCAGACATCGCAATGACAGCCGATAGTGGGCACCCCCACGCTGGTTCCCGAACCGAGCACGGTGATCTTCAAGGGAGGAGCCGGCATTCAGGCTTTCTGAGGGGACGCCTTGGCCATCTCGCCGGACACCTGGACGAAACGGAACCGCAATTCGGTGAGGGAGTTTTCGAGCATCCGCTGCTCGGGGAGCGTGAGATTGCCCTTGGTCTTTTCCAGGAGGACGCCCATGAGGTCGATGGTGTGGCGCGCCAGTTGGAGGTTCGGTTCCGGCTTTTCCTCTTCGCCCAGGTGCATCAGGCCGAGCTGCATTTCCACCTGCGCGCTCATGGAAATCACCAGAAAGCTGAAGGAGGCGGGCGGCAGCGGAATCTGAAAGTCTTCGTTGGCTGGTTCGTTGGGGTCGGCGTCGCTCATCAATTGACATTTTACAACGGGGGGGCGCCACGACGCGGACGTAATCAAGGAGTGCGCGCTGGCGCCGGGCGCATCCTACGGCGACAGGCGGTGGAGCATGCGCGGGAAGGCGATGGTCTCGCGAATGTGCTCCAGGCCGCAGATCCAGGCTACGCAGCGCTCGATTCCCATGCCGAAACCGCCGTGCGGCACGGTGCCGTATTTGCGCAGATCGATGTACCAGTTGAAGGCTTCCTTGGGCAGGTGGTGCTCTTCGATGCGCCGCAGCAGCAGCTCGGGATCGTGAATGCGCTGGCCGCCGCCGACGATTTCGCCGTAGCCTTCCGGGGCAAGCACGTCCACGCCCAGCACCACGTCGGGGCGCTCGGGGTCCGGCTCGAAGTAGAACGCTTTGATCGAGGTGGGAAAGCGGTCCACCATGAGCGGCCGGTCGCGATCCGCGGTGAGCAGGGTTTCATCGGTGCCGCCAAAATCGCCGCCCCACTGAATCTCGCTTCCCTTGGATTGCAGAATCTTCACCGCGTCGTCGTAGCTCATGCGCGTGAACGGCGCCTGGATGGCTTCGAGCTTGGCCACGTCGCGCTCCAGGCGCTTCAGCTCCTCGCGCCGGTTTTCGAGCACGCGGCCGACGATGAAGACGATCATCTCCTCGGCCACGCGCTTCACGTCTTCGAGCCCGGCATAGGCCATCTCCGGCTCCACCATCCAGAACTCGGTGAGGTGGCGCCGCGTTTTGGATTTCTCGGCGCGGAACGTAGGCCCGAAGCAGTACACTTTCCCGAAGGCCATGGCGGTGGCTTCGTTATAGAGCTGGCCGGACTGCGTGAGGAAGGCCTTGGCGTCGTCGAAGTAATTCACCTCGAACAGCGACGTGGTGCCCTCGCAGGCGGCGGGCGTGAAGATGGGAGTATCCACCAGGGTGAAGCCGTGCGAATCGAAATAGTCGCGCACCGCCTTGATCACCTCGTGGCGCACGCGGATGATGGCGTGCTGGTGCTGGCTGCGCAGCCATAGATGGCGGTGGTCCATCAGGAAATCGATGCCGTGCTCCTTGGGCGTGATGGGGTACGGGTCCGATTCCGGCACGCGCTGGAGGACTTCCACGTTCTCGACGTCCAGTTCGAAGCCGCCCGGCGCGCGCTGTTCGGCGCGGACCTTGCCGGTGACCATGATGGAGGATTCCTGCGTGAGGTTCTTGATGGTCTCAAACAGCTCCTCGGGCAGGGAACTCTTGACGGCCACGCATTGCATCAGGCCGGAGCCGTCGCGAAGAATGGGGAAGGCGATCTTCCCCGAGCGGCGCAGGTTGTAGAGCCAGCCGGCTAACTGTACGGTCTCGCCGGCATGCCGGCCGGCCTCGGCGATGGTGATTCGCGGAATCATAAGGGGGTGTTCTTTGCCGGCGCCTTACGGGGCGCCCTCCGGACCCGGTTCGGCGCCCAGTTCTTCCAGGCGGTCGAAGACATCCTTGACGGTTGCGAGCGGATTGGAAAATTCGGGCCGCTCCTTCAGTTCGAGCAGCAGGGGGTACTGGCCGTCGCCCGGGCGCAGCAACTGCATGGTCTTCCGCCAGTCGATGGTGCCGCCGGCGCCCAGCAAGGGAAACAGGTGGCTGTCCTCGGTTCCGTTATTGTCGTGGATGTGCGTGGAACGGATGCGCCCCTTCATCAATTGGAACGCCGCCTCCACGCCCTCTCCGATATTCGCGTGGCCGGTGTCGAAGACGTAATTCAGACCGATGTGCGTCAACTCCTCGAAGAGCACCAGCTTCTCGGCGCTGGAAAGCCCGTTGGGAATGTTCTCCAGCAGGATATTGACGCCCCGCTGCCGGGCAAACAGGTTCAATTCTTCCAGGGCGGAGAACGCGGCGTCGAATTTGCGCAGATCGAACTCCTCGCCGCCCACGCCGATGTGCTGGATCAGGTAGCGGAAGGGAATGGTTTCGGCGATTTCGAGCGTGCGCTTGATCTCATCCACCATCTGCAGGCGCAGTCCCTTTACCGGCTCGGTGATGGTGATCACCGCGTGCGGGCCGCTGCGGCCCCAGATCTCATCGGTGTACATGGGCGAGTGCAGCGAGTGCAGCTTCAACTCGGAATCGCGAAACCAGTGGCCGAGTTCGGCGATCTGCGCTTTGTCGCGATAGTCCAGGTGCTGGCGCGCGCAGAAAATCTCCACGGCGGGGATCCCGGCCTGCTCGATCCGGCTCAACAGCGCGGAGGTCAGGCGATGGGCGACGAACAGATGCGTCGAGAGTACGTGGTTCATCGGGTGGTTAATGTCCTTCCGCCGTGCCTTCGGTACGGGGATCGGGCGCGCCTTCGAGCCACCCGTCGTGGAACCGGATGGCGGCGACCTCGCCCTGCGCGCCCACGCGCTTCACCGTGTAGCCGCGTTTTTCGAGCAGCGCGACGGTATCGGGCGAATAGCCCGCCTCCATGTTCAACACGTCCGGCAACCACTGGTGATGGAAGCGCGGCCAGTTCACGGCATCCTGCACGTTCATGCCGAAGTCGATCGCGTTGACCATCACTTCCAGCACCGAGTTGATGATGGTGGGGCCGCCCGGCGAGCCCAGCACCAGCCAGGGCTTGCCCTCGCGCAGCACGATGGTGGGCGTCATCGAGGAAAGCGGCCGCTTGTTGGGCTGGATGGCGTTGAATTCGCCCTGGATGAGCCCGTACATGTTGGCCTCGCCCGGCTTGGGCGCGAAATCGTCCATTTCGTTGTTTAACAGGAAGCCCAGCCCGGCAGCGGTCGCGCGGCTGCCGTAGCCGCCGTTCAGCGTGTAGGTGACGGCGGCGATGTTGCCTTGGCCATCGGCGATGGTGTAGTGCGTGGTCTCGGCCGATTCGTGCGCGGCGAAGACGCCCGCGTGCACCTGGCTGCTGGCGGTGGCGCGCTCGGGGTCGATGGACCCGCGCAGCCTCAGAATATAGGCGGGATCGAGCAGGGAGGGGAGCGGGACCTTCACGAAATCGGCATCGCCCAGGTGTTCGGCGCGGTCGGCGAAGTAGCGCCGCATGGCCTCGGCCATGTAATGGACGGCGGTGGCCGAGCCGGCCCCGGCCTTTTCAAATCCGGTGCCTTCCAGCACGCCCAGCATCTGGAGAATGCCCACCCCGCCCGAGCTCGGCGGAGGCGCGGTGACGATGGTGTAGCCGCGATAGGCGCCAGTAAGCGGCTGGCGCTCCACCACGGCGTAATTCCGCAAGTCCGCCAGGGTGATGAGGCCGCCGTGTTCTTTCATGTCCTGCGCCAGCAGGCGCGCCGTTTCGCCTTCGTAGAAATCCTTGGCGCCCAGCCGGGCGATGCGCTCGAGCGTACGCGCCAGATCCGGCTGCGCGAAGGTTTCGCCGGGTTCGTAATACTTGCCGTCGCGCAGGAAAATGCGGTTCGATTCGGGGAAGCGGCTCAAGCCCCGCGCGCTGCCGCGGAGCGAGCCGGCAGTCCCATAGGAGAGCGGAAACCCTTTGGCGGCGAGCTCGACGGCGGGCCGCACCAACTCCGCCCATGGCTTGCTGCCGTACTTTTTCGCGGCGTACTCGAAACCGCGCACCGTGCCGGGCACGCCCGCGGCGCGGTAGCCGATGGTGCTGTCTTCGGTGGCTTTGCCCGCGGCGTCGAGGTACATGTTGCGCGACGCCGCCCCCGGCGCGCGCTCGCGGAAATCGAGAAACGTAGTGCGTCCGTCGGCCATGCGGACCAGCATGAAGCCGCCGCCCCCGATATTCCCGGCGGTGGGGTGGGTCACGGCGAGGGCGAATCCCACGGCGACGGCGGCATCGACGGCGTTGCCGCCCGATTGGAGAACGGCCAGCCCGATGGCCGTGGCGTGGCGTTCCCGGGTGACCACCATGCCGTGGCGCGCGCGTACCGGCTGCGCGGCGAAAGCGGCAATGGCGGCCGCCAACAGCAGAAGCAGTATGCGGCGCATAGATCTCGATTTTACCCTGATGGAGCCATGGCGCGGCGTCTCTTCCATTCGAACAACACGACGCCCGCCGCTACGGAGACGTTGAGCGAGGAAATCCGGCCCGCCATGGGGATGCGCACCAGCCGGTCGCAATGCTTGCGCACCTGCTCGTGGAGGCCCTTGCCCTCGCCTCCCAGCACCAGCGCCGTCGGCCGGGCGTACTCGACGCGGTCGTAATCCTCGGCGCCGCGCTCGTCCAGGCCGTAGATCCAGAAGCCGCGCTTCTTCAGGTCTTCGAGGGCGCGATTGATATTGGTCACGCGCACCACGGGCAGGTATTCCAGCGCGCCGGCCGCGGCTTTGGCCACCACGTCGGTAATGCCCGCGGCGCGCCGCTCGGGCACGATGGCGCCGCCCGCGCCCGCGGCGTGCGCGGTGCGGATGATGGCGCCCAGGTTGTGCGGGTCCTCGATGCCGTCGAGCACCACCAGCATCTCGGCCGCGGCTACCGACTCCAGCTCGGCGTACTGCCGCGCGGCGCCCATCGCCACGACCCCCTGGTGCGCCGCGGTGCCGGCCAGGCGGTCGAGCGCGGTGCGAGGCTCAAAGCGAACGGGCACCGCGGCCCGGCGCGCCAGGTCGATAATCTCCTGCAGGCGCGGCCCGCCGGCGCCTTGCGCCACCAGCAGGCGGTCGAGCGGGTGCTTCGCCTTCAGCGCCTCGGCCACGGGGTGGATGCCAGCCAGAATGGGCATGGGGAGCGCCCGGTCACTCTTCGGGGAGGATGTTGAGGCCGTTGTTGAACCGGTTGGTGAAGTTGGCCAGCGCGGCTACCAGCGTGATCTCGGCCACCTGCTCGTCGGTGAAGTGCTCGAACAGCGCCTCGCGGGATTCGTCGGCCGCGGCCGTCTGGGTCAACTCGCGCGCGTAGCGGATGGCCGCGCGCTCGGCCCCCGAGAACCCGTGGTCCTGCCCGGTCTGGATGGCCCGCACCTCTTCGTCGCCGATGCCCGCCTTCTTGCTGCTGGCCACGTGCGCCGCGGTGCAGAAGGCGCACTCGTTGGCGAAGGAGCAGGTCATATACACCAGCTCCTTTACGCGGCGGTCTACCGATCCCGGCCCCACTACCGCGCCATAGAACGGCACAAAAGCCCGGAGCACCTCGGGGCGGTGCGCCATGGTGCGGAAAAACGGATTGGCCCGTTTGCCCTTGCCCTCGAGGCTGGCCAGGAACTCGTTGGCGCCGGGCTCTATCATCTTGATCGCTGTCGCCATGAGAACAGTATGGCAAACCGGGGCAAAAAAGGGGACAGACCCCTTTTCCGAAGAGGAGGCATCGAGGATTCAGCCGGATTCGCCAGCGGAAAAGGGGTCTGTCCCCTTTTTTGCGTGTACGCCGGATATCGAGAGAATTTACAACCGAAGATCGACTTACCGCGCGAATTCATGCGATCATTATTCGCTTTCCAAAAAAAGCTGTTCTGGTGGGTAGAAATGGGTCTCGCCCTTTGAATTCCAAACGCCAGAAGTGTATTTGGCCAACGGAGATTAGTATGAACCACCTTAGAGTTCGTTTGGTTCTTTCTACGCTTGCGGTTTCGATTTGCGGCTCGACCTTGGTTTTCGGTCAAGCCACCCCTGCAACTGACTTTACCGTGCCACCCGGATCGGCTGCCTATGTGAATGCCAGGCCGGTGAATGGCAGCCAGATCAATCCCGCTGAAGCCATTTCGGGAGTTACCCTCGCCATGCCGCCCAACGGCGCGAGCATCTTTGCGAACTCGACGTTCGGACGTTCGTCGTCGCCCGGCAGGTCGATGGCGCACAATCCGCGGAACAGCACTGCCGGGACCATCGACGGGCTGACGACGGCATCGACCTTCGCCGGTGCGTTTGCGGCGCAGGCGGGCCCCTTCACGGGATTCGTATTCCCGTTCATCATGCTGGGAAATCATCCCGCCGCGGGAGGCACCACTACGTTCACCACGAACATCGCCGAGGTCTCCTTGACGCTGCTCAATGCGGATGGAACGGTGTTAACAACCGTGCCCTTCGCGCCATTCGAAGCCCTGACGTTGAATTCGCCTAACTTCCAGGACTCCAGGTACAGTTCCTCGCCATCTCCCACTCAGTTCGCGGACGCCGTGCAACGCGCGGAATTTTTCTCCCAGCTGCAGCCGGGCATGCCTTGGCACACGCGCCTGTCCCCCCTGGTGGTGAATCGGGTCAACATCACGGTTCCCAGGTTTGTGAACGTGCGTCTTGCCAACGGAACTATCATACAAGCCCGGTCCTACTTTACCGGGAAAGCCGCCGACGGCAGCACCTTTGTCCTGATGCTGGATCTGCTGTTCAACTTCTTTTTCGTAAATGAGGCCGTAGACGAGATCAACCTGGGGAATTTTCAGACCGACGCGCTGAATGTCACCGCATTCCCAAACACCTTTCTGTTCTCGCTGAACGTCGCCAGTCCGAATACTCCCGGGGGCTGCTGTGTGCTCGGCTTCCACACGCTTTTCTTCGATCCCTCGGTGGTTCCCCAGCCTAACTGGCTGACTCTATTTGCAAGCTGGATTTCGCCCGGAGTGTTCGGCGGCGGTTTCGGCGACGTGACGGCGCTCTCGCACGAGATCTCGGAGACGTTCGACAATCCGCTGCTGATCAACGCTGCACCCAATTGGCAGTTCCCCGGGCAGCCGGCCAATTCGACGGCTTGTCAGAATAATCTCGAAACCGGGGACCCCATCGAGGTCTTGCCGAACGCCACTTTCCCGGTGACCATCGACAAGTTCACGTACCACCCGCAAAACGAGGCGCTCCGGCAGTGGTTCGAGATGGGTGCGACATCCAACGCGATTGGCGGCGCATTCAGCTATCCGAATACCGCTCTGCTGCCGCATTCCGCGGTGCCCTGTCCGCAGTAGAATCTCAGCTTGGCTCGGCGATTTGATCTGGCGCGTGCGCGGCGCCGGCGGAAGGTGCGCCGCGCACGAGCCAATCAAGCCGACCACGCGCGGAGGAACGGGATATCGCCCTCCACGAAATCGAATCGGGCGAGATTCCGCCGGGGCTCCCAGCGCATCTCCTCGAAGATCAGGTTCCGGGGCTCGCCGTCGAAGGCCGTCACGCGAAAGAAGATCAACACGATGGGGTCCCGCCCCGGATAGGTATGGACATACCGCGTGATCTCCTCGCCGGCGGCGGAGCGGATGCCGAGCTCCTCTTCCAATTCGCGCGCGAGCGCCTGTTCCGGCGATTCGCCCGCCTCGACCTTGCCGCCCGGGAACTCCCATTGGAGGGGGTGCGACTGCTCCGGTTTCCGGCGGCCGATCAGGATCCCCGCCGGGCCTTCGATGATCGCCGCCACCACCTGAACCATGCCAATATTGGAGCATAGATTCGAAGGATCGCGGTGCGATGTATCCCGAGCGTCTGATCGAGCATTTTCAGAATCCGCGCAACGTGGGCGAGCTTCCCCCGCCGGCGGTGACGGTGGAGGTGTCCAACCCGGCATGCGGCGACATCCTGCGGCTCTCGGCGCGATTCGAGGCCGGGGTGGCGGTGGAGGTGCGGTATAAGGTGCGGGGGTGCACCGCGTCGATCGCGGCTGGCTCCGCGCTGACGGAATGGATCGCAGGGAAAGCGCGGACCCAGATCGCGTCGTTTCAGCCCTTGATCGTGGATGAGGCGGTGGGAGGTTTGCCCGCGGAATCCAAGCACGCGGCGGTGTTATGCGCCGACGGCGTGAAGCTGCTGCTGCAGCGTTCAGGGTAACTGGCTGAAGGCGGTGGCCTCGAAGCGCAGACGTTCGATTTCCTGCGCCAGGGCGGCGAGCGAGACGCTGCACTCCACGAAATCGCCGGTGGCGGCCCGCCGCTCGATCTGTTTGAGCACCTCGGCGATGGCGGTGGCCCCGACATTGGCACAGGCGCCCTTGGAGTAGTGCGCCAGGCGCATGCACCTCTGCGAATCCTGTTCCTGAATGGCCGTTTTCAAAAGCGGGACTTGCCGCGAAGTATCGTCGATCAACGAGGAGAGAATCTCGCGCATGAGATCGTGGTCGTCCATGGTGACATCCCGGAGCTGCTCCCGGTCTAATACGAGTGCCCTATTGCTGCCCTGCATATCTCCAGTATCGCCGCGCAGGGCGGAGCTGAGAATCGGCGAAAGGCCTTAGGCGGATGGGCGAAGAAACCTTACCTGGGCCGCGGGGAGCGAAATTGAAACGTGGTGTTCAGCGGCTCGAGTTTCGCATTCAAGAGTGCGGTGACCATGAATCCGGGAGCCAGCGGCGTGCCGAAACGCAGATCCAGCAACTCGACCAGACGGCCGTTTTCCGGCTCCGGGACCGGCAGGATGCGCCACAGCGGAAACTGCGAGAAGCCGAGAAATTCTCGAAACGCGGCAGTGCGGCGGGCGGCATCGAGCGCCGGATCGGCTGCGGGCTTATGGAAAACGACGGCGTGCGTAGGATCGAAATCGCCGGTCAGATTCAGGTCCGCGACGGCATAGGAATCCGGCATTTCCACCAGGGCCCGCCAGAGCATGGGATTGACCGCGTTGGGCAGCGCGGCCACGCGGAGCGGCGCGGCTTCCTGGTAGACGCGCGACTCCAGGATCGCCACGGCGTTGGCGTGCAGCAGGCCGCGGCCGCAATTATAGAGCAGCAGAAACGCCAGCGCGAAAATAGCAAAGCCGCGGCCATAATGCCGCTCGCGAGCCGTCCCGGAAGTGATTTCCGAGCCCACCAGGCGGCCGATGAACGGTCCCGCGATGCCCAGCAGGAGGGCGGCCCAGATCCAGAGATCGATCACGCCGGTCAGGTCCAGCCGTAGCCACTCGCTGGAAAAAGGCAAAAAAAGGCGGACGCCGTAAACGTTGGTGAGGTCGAGCGCGAGGTGCGAGGCCACGGCGAGGAACGCCGCCAGAAGAGCTCCCATCCAGCGGATCGGCTGGCGGCTTGCCGCGCGCACCACCAGCACCGGCAACAGGGCCATCAGCGGCATGGCGAGAAGCGAATGCGTCAGGTGGCGGTGGTAGTGTAGATAATTCAGCGATCCGCGCGAAAGGGCGACGATATCGATATCGGGGGCGATGGCCGCCAGGATCACAATCGGTGTGGCGCGCGGGGTGAGGCGCTTCAGTCCGGCCCTGCTCAAGAAGAGACCGGTTCCGATATGCGTAAGAAGATCCATTCCTGGCGCCGGACTACCCATTGTAAGAGGAAAAGGGGAACGGCGGGCTGAAGTTCCCCTCGAGACGGGACAGCGGTTATGCCGATCGGGGTATGGGCAAGGGAAAGGACTCCTCTTCTTCCCGTGCCAAAAGCTCCAGTTCAGGGTAATGCCCGGCGTCGCGGTGGATCAGACCGGCGAAGTACTCGCTGAGCGGAAAGAGAGGGTATGGCTGCAGTTCGGCGAACGTGCGGCCGAGCTTCTGCTGAATCCGGTAGATGGAATGGAAGAAATTTCCCCGATCCATCTTCAACTGGCGGCAGCATAGTTTCCAGTCGGCTTCCAGAAGGAAGTGATAGCGGAAGAGTTGGTACTCGAAATCGTCGAGCACGCGCCGACTGACGAGGCAAAAGTCGGCCATGTATTCTTCCCGCTTGCGGCAGTAGGAGCGCCGCGAGTCCCGCCCGCGGCAAAACTCCAGGGACACCGAGCTGGGGTGCGATCCGAGGGCAACGCACTCCCGAAAACGGTTATAGCAGGCTCCAAAGATGGCCCGGAATACGCAATGACACGGGACTTCCGTCCCTTTGCGGACAAAGCGTACGCCGAGACCGTGGCACCATGTGCATGATACCTTTGACAGCCCGATTGCATTAGTTCGATTCCAGTACATTGTCTGAGTATTTCCTCCTGGCGTCAGCCACCAGCCGACGAATGCCAATTTCAAGCTGGTCTAAATTTACCGCAGCGGCAAAAAGCGTCAACTATCTTGTCGGCGAATTTCGTAGAAATACTAAGTCTTCTAGTACCAAAACAGTACGGGTAGTCCTATTATCTATAGCTATTTAGGTGGACAACGGTGGCAAATAATTCCAATGTAATTTAGATCGATTCTTATTTGCGGGGTACGGGAATCTAGTACCCCCTATTCCTCCGGGAAATAGGTCGATCTGGGCCAACATGAACTTCCACGAGCTCCTGCGGCGTTTCACCGGGCACCTCAGGGAGCGGGTGCGAAGCGGTGAAGTGAGTGAGCGAAGACTGGCCCGGCTGACCGGTGTGTCCCAACCCCACCTGCACCATGTTCTAGGGGCCAAACGGCAACTTTCGATGGATAAGGCCGATGAAATGCTGCGCCGGCTGCACATGGACATACTGGATCTGATTGAGCCCCGAGAGATGATCGAGTGGCGGCGCCGGCATTGATGGGGCCGCCGCCCGGCGGCTGTATGCTGGAATGGTAAACAGGAGGCTTAGGAGTTGGGCCGATCGGCAAATCGGGTGCAGGCTGGGGACGCGCGGTTGACGCGGCTGGCGGAGAGCATCGACGCGTTGGTGGAGAAGGACGAATGCGTGCTGCTTCGCAACCGCGAGATGGCCGCCATCCGCAAAGCCGCGGCGGCGGAAGTGTACGGAGTCTGCTCGGATTTCGTGGATTCCCTGAACCGCCTGCTCAGGCGCGGCGAAGTGGCGCTCGATCCGGGGCGGGCGCCGTTCGACGAGAATTCCGCCAACCTGATCCAGATCAACGTGCGCGGGCGGATTCTTCAGGTGGCGTTCGAAGCCACTCCGGAACTCATATGCACCGAGGACTTTCGCATTCCCTACACGCTGCAGGGCACCGTCCGCGCGTTCAACCAGGATCTGCTGGACAAGGACCTCATCGAGGAGCAGCTCATCTTCTACACCGTGGAAAAGGAGAGAAGGGCCTGGCGGTTCTTCGATGCGCGCACCTATCGTTCCGGCCCTTTCGACCAGGAATATCTCGTCGCTCTCATGGAGCAACTGGTCTGAGTGAACAAACGATTCACCGCCGAGGCGCGGAGGCGCCGAGAAAATGGCCACGATTTCTTGCTCGGCGTCTCGGCGGTGAACGCTAGGACTTCTTGGATTTCTTCAGGGCATTTTGTATTTTCGCGGCCAGGGCCTTGGTCTCCTTGGAATCGGGCACGCTCTTGAGGGCATCCTGGGCGCGCTGGCAGAAGATTTCCAGTTTCTGAGGTTCGTCCAGCTTGTCGCGGGTATAGAGCTGCGACTCGTTGTAGAGCGCCTCGGCCATGGCCATGAAGAAGGCCGCGCGGGGCACGGCGGCGTCGGGACTCTTGAGGATCTCCTGGGCTTTGGCGGTGTCGTCCGGAGCGCCGGCCGCGCGGCACGCCATCAGCAGGACGCCCCGCTCGACCGACTGCTTCTGCGCGGTCTCTATCTCGGCGGCGGAAATCAGGACGCCGCCGGCCGCCTTCAGCAGCGCCGGCACCTGGGTGGCACTGCCGCGCGGATATCCGAACGCCAGCGGGACGGGGCCTTCCTTCAACATGCCGATCTTGCCGAAGTCCTCCGCGAACTGGAGCGCCAGCCGGTTGGCGAAGCCGCGGGAATCGGAGGTCAACTTTCGATACGCCGAGGCGTTGGCTTTGTTCGCGCGGGCGCCCATGGCGTAATCGTCGCCCATTTCCAGATAGCCCGCTGCCATTCCGGAAGAGAGGACGAGCGACCAGGGCAGGGCGCGCGCCGTGTAGTCGTTATTATTCGCCAGGATGTGATCCAAATGCTCCACCGTCTTCATGTAATCGCCCTCCGCGGAGGTTTCCCTGGCGGCTTGCCAGTAAAACGCGGGAGTGCCTTTTTCCGGCCCGGCGGGCGCGGAAGAACAGGATGACAGGACCAGGAACACCGAAACGGGCGCCAGGAGCGCCACCGAATGCGTCGCAGTGAGGAACATCCATTGCCTCCGATTGGAGTGTTACCACAGCGAAACGCCGGATGCAAGGGTGCCCGCCGGAATCCCCGGCCTACATGTACATGCCGCCGTTTACCGCCAGCACGAGCCCGGTAATGTACGACGCATCTTCGCTCGCCAGGAACTTCACCGCGGCGGCAATGTCTTCCGGCTTGCCCATGCGGGCGAGCGGAATCGAGGCCAGCATCTTCTGTTTGAGCTCCTCGGGGAGGTCCTTGGTCATATCGGTGGCGATGTAGCCCGGCGCTACCGCGTTCACGGTGATGCCGCGGCTGCCCAGTTCCTGCGCCAGCGCCTTGGTGAGCCCGATCAGGCCCGCCTTGGAAGCCGCGTAGTTCGCCTGTCCCGCGCTGCCGGCCTGTCCCACCACCGAGGAGATATTGATGATGCGCCCCCAGCGGTTCCGCATCATGCCGGGGAGCACCTGTTGGACGGCCCGGAAGGCGCCTGCGAGGTTGACGTCGAGCACCAGGTCCCAGTCGGCCTGCTTCATGCGCACCGCGAGGCCATCGCGCGTGATGCCCGCGTTGTTCACCAGCACATCGATGCGGCCCTTATCCTTCAGCGCCCTGGCGAATCCCTCCTTGACCGAGTCGGCGGAGGTCAGGTCGAGATTCAAGGTCATCGCCTCTCCGCTGCAGGCGCGGATTTCGGTGGCCACTTCCTCGTTCTTCTCGATTTCAGGCGATGCCACCACGATGTCGAAGCCGGCGCGGCACAGGGCCAGCGCCGTCGCCCGTCCGATTCCGCGGCTCGAGCCGGTAATGAACGCAACTCGATTGAACATTCTTTCTCCTCAGGATGGACTGGATTAAACTCAATCATAGCGTATGGCTTACCGCGATCTGCGCGACTTCATCGGCGCGCTGGAGGAAAATCGGGAACTGCGGCGCATCGCCGTGGAGGTGGATCCCATACTGGAGATCGCCGAATTCGCCGACCGCGCCGTGAAGCAGGGCGGGCCCGCGCTGCTGTTTGAGAGGCCCAAGGGCTACGCCACGCCGGTGCTCATCAATGCCTTCGGGTCCATGCGCAGGATGGAGATCGCGCTCGAAGTGGCGTCGGTGGAAGAGATTGCCGGGCGCATCGTGGAGTTTCTGGAAATGCGGATGCCCGAAGGCCTCATCGGCAAGCTCAAAATGCTGCCCAAACTGGCGGAAGTGGGCGCGTTCTTCCCGCGCACGGTGGCCCGCGGCGCGTGCCAGGAAGTGGTCCGCACCAGCGGGTTTTCCCTGCTGGATTACCCCGTGCTGCAATGCTGGCCGGAAGACGGCGGGCGCTACATCACGCTGCCGTTGGTGTTTTCGCGCAACCCCGACTCGGGCAAGCGCAATTGCGGCATGTACCGCATGCAGGTATTCGACGAGCGCACCGCCGGCATGCACTGGCAGACCCACAAACAGGGCGCCGAGCACTACCGCCGCATGGAGCGCCACGGCCGCAAGCGCATGGATGTGGCCGTGGCCATCGGCGCCGACCCCGCCACCATGTATTCCGCCATTCTGCCGCTGCCGCCCGATCTCGACGAGATGATAATCGCCGGGTTCCTGCGCCAGAGCCCGGTGGAGATGGTGAAGTGCCAGACCTGCGACCTGGAAGTGCCCGGCAACGCCGAAATCGTACTCGAAGGCTATGTCGAGCTGGGCGAACTGCGCACCGAGGGCCCCTTCGGCGACCACACCGGTTTCTATTCGCTGGCCGACGAGTATCCGGTATTCCACGTGGTGTGCGTCACCGGGCGCGCGGACCCGATTTACGCCACCACCATCGTCGGCCCGCCGCCCATGGAGGACTACTACATGGGCAAGGCCATCGAGCGCATCTTTCTCCCGCTGATGCGGCTGCAATTGCCCGAGGTGCGCGACATCGCCATGCCCGCCGAAGGCATCTTCCATAACCTGATTCTGGTTTCCATCCGCAAGTCGTATCCCGGCCACGCGCGCAAAGTGATGCACTCCATCTGGGGCACCGGCCA
>JADGNR010000035.1 GCA_017883415.1 Bryobacteraceae bacterium
GGAGCAGTGCTGCCGCCAGTTTTCTCATAAGGGTATTGCGTATTATATATGACCCCCGCGATGGCAAGGTCAGGCTATGGCAAGCTAAAGCATGCCCCACACGGTCCGCTACCGCGATGCCGGCGTCAACATCGATGAAGCCGATCGCGCCCTCACTTCCATCAAGAAGCTCGCGCGCCAGACGTTCACGCCGGGCGTGGTCAGCGATATCGGCTCGTTCGGCGCCGCGTACCGATTGACCGGATTTCGCCGGCCGGTCCTGGTGAGCTCGGCCGACGGCGTGGGCACCAAGCTGAAGATCGCCTTCCTCACGGGCCGCCACGACACGGTGGGCGAGGACCTGGTGAATCACTGCGTCAACGATATCGCGGTGCAGGGGGCGGCGCCGCTGTTTTTCCTGGATTACTTCGCCTGCGGCAAGCTGGCCGCCGAGGTAGCCGCGGCGGTGGTTTCCGGGATCGCCCGCGGGTGCCGCCAGAACCAGTGCGCGCTCATCGGCGGCGAGACCGCGGAGATGCCGGGCATGTACGCGGAATCGGAATACGACCTGGCCGGCTTCATCGTGGGCGCCGCAGAACGCTCCGAGCTGCTGGCCGCCGGAGACGTCCGCGCCGGCGACGTTCTGCTGGCGCTTCCCTCCACCGGCCTGCACACCAACGGGTATTCGCTGGCGCGCAAACTGCTGTTCGATCTCGCGGGCTATGGACCCAAGACGCTGCTCCCGGAAATCGGCGTCACCATCGGCGACGCCCTGCTGGCCGTGCACCGCAGTTACCTGCGGCCCATCCGCGCGCTGCTGGCGGCGGGGCTGTTGCACGGCGCCGCGCACATCACCGGAGGAGGCATCACGGAGAATACTCCGCGCATGCTGCGGCGCGGCCTGGCCGCCGAAATCGACACCGGGTCCTGGCGCATCCCGCCCCTTTTCGAAGTGCTGCGGCGCATCGGCAACATTCCCGACGACGACTACCGGCGCACGTTCAACCTGGGCGCCGGCATGATCCTGGCTGTCGGCGCCCGCGCCGCCGCGCGCGCCGAAGCGGTGCTGGGCAAGCTGGGCGAATCCCCATTTCGCATCGGCCGAGCGATCGCCCAGCGGCGCGGGCGCCCCCGCGTGGAGTACCGGTGAAGCGCCTCGGCATCCTGATCTCCGGCCGCGGCTCCAATCTCGAGGCCATTGCGGACCATATCGCGCGCGGGACGCTCGACGCGGAGATCGCCATCGTGATCGCCAGCCGGGCCGAGGCCCGCGGCCTGGAGGCCGCCCGCGACCGCGGGTTGCCGGCCATCTCGATTCCGTCCAAAGGTCTGGACCGCGAGGTCTACGACCGCCTGCTGCTCGATGAGCTGCGCAAGCACGCGGTGGACCTGGTCTGCCTGGCAGGATTCATGCGGCTGCTCAGCGCGTCATTCATCCGCCAGTTTCCCAACCGCATCCTGAACATTCATCCTTCGCTGCTGCCCGCATTTTCGGGTCTCGACGCGCAGCATCAGGCGCTGGAGCACGGCGTCAAAATCACCGGCTGCACGGTTCATTTCGTCGACGAGGAGCTGGATGCCGGGCCGATCGTCATCCAGGCGGCCGTCCCCGTCGAGGCCGGCGACACCGTCGAATCCCTCTCCGCGCGCATCCTCAAAGAGGAGCACCGCATCTATTCCGAAGCGATCCGCATCGTGCTGAGCGGCCGTTACCGGATCGAAGCGCGGCGGGTCATCCTCATTTGAAGGAATTCGGAGAGCTTCATGGGCGGTCCCGGCCCGATTTCCAACTGCCGCTCGACCGCCTTCTGGTACTGCCGCAGGATTTCCAGGCGCTCCCGCCGATCCACCGCGCAGGCCTCGATGTCCAACAAGAGCTCGATCTCCCAGGGTTGGAACGCGTTGCGCGCAATCGACCCGCGCATCAGTTCGCCCACCAGCCGTTTGAACCGGTTGAGCATCAGCTCCAGTTGCACGAGATCGTCCGTAGCCATCATTACTCTACCTATCGGCGGTTCGCCGCCGGAAGATTAGCCTGTAACTCGGGGGGTCTGCGCGGCGGCCTCTAACGCGCCACGCTTCCAGGCGGCCGGAACGCTTCGGTGATCCGCCGGTACTCGGGGTCTGGGGTCCGATCGGCCACGCCCATGGACAGGCCGCGGAGGACCCGGCGGGCCATGCGCCGGTCCACGGAATCGGCTTCGCCTTGAGCCATGCGGGAGAGCCTTGCCCAACGTTCGCGCAGGCGCGCGAGCGCTGCCGGGCGCTGCTCGGGGGAAGACAACTGGCTCTCCCCCGAGAGGATTTCGTCGATCTCGCGCTGCTCCCGGTCTTCCTCCTCGCGGTCCTTCTTTAGGGCGTCCCGCACCGGCTTGCTGCGGCCCAATTCCGCGGCGCGGGCCGCCGGCGCGGATATGTCCTTGAGGCCGTCAAAATCCGCCACCAGGGCTTTGAGGGCCTGCCAGGAATCGGGGCCGGGCTCTTGAGCGGCTGCCGCGGCGGTGCGTTGGGCGAACATGGCATCGATCTGCGCCTGGTCGCGCGGCTTGAGGCCCGACTTCATGGCTTGCAGTTCCATCCACTCCACGGCCTCCAGGGCCAGTTCGCTCGAAAGCCACATGTGCCCGCCGGCAAACACGGCGAGGCGGTGGGGAGAGGTGAGCTCCCGGTCGAGCCGGCGCATCTCCTGGTAGTTGAAGTCTTCGTTCCCGGCGGTGCCGAAGACCGCGAAAGGCACGGTCTTGCGGGCCTTGGCATCGGGATAGCCGGCGCTGGAGGCGACGACGCCGGCGATTCTGCCGGAACCCAGGGCCACACCCATCGCCACGCGCGCGCCGCCCGACATCCCCGCCGTATACAGGCGGCCGGTGTCGATGCGGTAGCGCGTGGAGATGTCGGCCGCCATGGCCCGGGCCGCGGCCAGGCTTACCGCCCACGCTCCATTGCGCGAGTTCCTGGACCCCGCCACGATGTATCCGAACTTTTCCGCCGCGGCCTGGTACCGCTCCACGGGAATGCGCCCGCGCGCCCCGGGATCGAAGGCGAGAATCGCCGGCCAGGAACGCTCCGGCGTGTAATAGGAAGGCACGTAGAGCGCGTAGGTCTGCGAGGGTTCGGCCGCGCAGGGAACTTCCTCGACGATGCGGCCGGACGGGATTTCGCCCGCGAAGGCCGCCATCGCGGCCAGCACAAGAAGCGGCGCCATGGGCAACATTATTAGACCACGAGAAGCCGCCTCGGCAACGGGAAATCGCGTGCGAATCTGGTAAAATGCAACCGCTCCCCTCTGGAGGATTTGCCCATGAGCGCGACCGATCCGCTGCTCGCCCCTCTGCCATCAGCCGAGCACCGCGAAATCGGCGGCGTGCAGCTTGACGTGGTGCGCGCCGGCGACGGCCGCGTCAAGCGTGAGGTCTACCCGCCCGGGTTCCGCTGGTCCACGCACATGAAGCCCATCGTCGGCACGGATTTCTGCATGCATTGCCACGTGGGATTCCTCGCCCGCGGGCAGATCCATATTCAATACGCCGACGGCTGCGTCCTGGAGTTTCGTGCGCCGCAAGTGATCGCCATCGAACCGGAGCATGATGGCTGGGTGGTGGGCAACGAGCCGGCCATCGTGATCGAATTCGATTTCGAGGGCGATACCGCCGGCCGCCTCGGCATGCCCGCGGCCCATCGCCATAGCTGAGCGGGGCGAATGCCTGCGAGGGCAACGTTGACGAGGCGTTTTTGGTGGGATAAGCTCACTTGAGGATTGCTTGTGCGCTTCCGTGAGCTTGGCGGGAGCAGAGAGGGAGGCAGATGAGAACCGCGCTGAGGTGGGGAAGCGTTTGTTTGTTTTTGGCGGTCTTGCTATTCGCCGCGGAAGTGACGGGGACCTGGAAAGGGGCTTTCGATTTCGACGGTGGCAGCGTTCCGCTCACCTTCAATCTGAAGAGCTCCGGCGGCGCCGTCACGGGCACCGTGGAAGGCCTGCCGACGACGCCGGCGGAAATCCACGACGGCAAGGTGGATGGCGACACGGTCACATTCTGGTTGACGACCGATTACCAGGGACAGAACTACAAGCTGGTCTACAAAGGCAAAGTCTCGGGCGACTCGATCCAGTTCACCTTCGGCACCGAGGACGGGAGCTTCAGCGCCGATCTGACCGCCAAGAAAAGCTCGTAACCTGTCAGGTCGTGCGGGCGTAGCGGGGCGGGCGCTCTCGCATGCGGCCGACGCCCGCGGGCCGGCCAGGGGGCCGGCTGCGGACCAGGGTGCGGACCAGGGGGTCCGCCCCACTTTCACGGGGCCCGTCGGCCCTGGGCGGGGCACCGGCCGGCGGCCGCGGAGGGAACTGACCCTCAGGAGCGAAATAGAGGCTGGTCGGCCGGCCGCGGCTCTCGGGTCTTTCGCCTGATTTCACGTAAGATCTGAGACGCGCTGTAAGCACGGCCGCGCTTCTCTCCATCCGCCTCCAAAAGGCCGTCTCTCATGAGTTGCACCAAGTCGCGGCTCGCTACAAAATTCGTGATGTCCGCCGCTTTTCGGTAGGTAGCGTTCCTCACCTTGTAGCCCATGGTGGCATCGGCCAGGGCAAATATGACCCGCTCGGGCAGACGACGTTTTTGAATCTCTTCTCCAAGCTTGCCCCAGATCCGATCTATTTCTTTCGTGCGCCGCAACAGCGTCGTAGCCTGGCGATAGTGTGCGGTGAGGCAAAACCGCAACCATGGCCGGGCATCATTGCCCGGCGACCAGGCGCCTTTTCCAACCTTAGCCAGAACATCGTAATACTCTTGCGTGTGCCGCCCCAGGTACTCTTCGATACTGCAGAATTCAGGCTGCAGAATTCCTTCCCTTGCAAGAATCAGCGACTGCAAACACCGGGCCATGCGGCCATTGCCATCCGAGAAAGGGTGGATCATCACTAGATTCAGATGTCCCATAGCCGCCTTCACCGCTACGGGGAGATTGTTGGGAGTGTTGAGTGTATCTATCAATTTCCGAACCAGACCCGGCAAAAGTTCAGCATCCGGCCCTTCATAAACCACCTCGTGTCTCTGTTCATCGCGGACATAGATGGGGCCGGGTCTCCAACTTCCCGGGTGCTTGGAGAGATCGTAGGACAGCATCATGTAGTGCAGGCTTCTAATGAAGCCCTCGTTATAAACGAAATGAGGATCTCTGGCCAACTGGAGCACGTATGTCATAGCACTTCGATATCCGGTCACCGCTGCCCACGGTTCCCGCTCTGCATCCAGGGGTTCCTCTCCTACTACAGCGGCGATCGCATCCTCGGCGCTAACATGGTAGCCCTCGATGCTGTTCGACCCGCGGATGGCGCGGGCAAACGTATTCCGCCGGAGAACCCCAACCCAGCGCAACGAAGTGCTGAGCGAATAGCGAACCGCTCCCCTGGTTTTCTCAGTCTCTTCGATGACCTTTTTTTCTTCCCGATCCAATGTCGGCGTGGCGTAGATGCGCGTGGCATAACTCATTGCTTTTTGCTCGAGAATCATATAATATATGATTCAACAGCATAAAGCAATTGCATATTTGCTTGCGACCAGGGGGTCGCGCGCGGACGGGGGCGTTTACACCCGTCAACCGGAAAACGGCTGGTGCATCGGAGCGGGAGACATGAAGGGCCGCGGCGGCCGCCGTTACCGACAGGCCCGCGGGGGGCCGGTCTCCGCGATCCCTGAACCGATACTCAACGATTCAGAGTGCCCCACCGTTATCCTTAATATGGTGAGACTGGGGCTTGAGAGCCTTTGGCAGGATCTCAGCTACGGGGCGCGGTCGCTCGGTAAGAACCGCGGCTTTGCGGCCACCGTCGTACTCACGCTGGCTCTCGGTATCGGCGCCAACAGCGCGGTATTCAGCCTGGTTTACGCCGCGCTGCTGCGGCCGCTGCCGTTTCCACAAGTGCATCGTCTGGCATTTCTCTCTACAGGCAGGCTTGAAGCCGGAGTTTTCAATTCCGGCGTATCGGGGCGCGAACTGGAAGAATGGCAGCCGCACCTCCATCGAATCTTCGAAGACTTCGCCACGGCCGGCGGAAACCGCGACACCACCTGGAGCGCCGCCGGAGCGGGCGCGCACCTGCGCAGCCGCGATGTCTCCGGCAACTTCTTCCAGTTGCTGGGGGTGCATCCGCTGGCGGGCCGCACCTTTACGGTGGAGGATACGGCGCAAGGGCATGGCGACGTGGCCCTGCTCAGCTACGAACTCTGGCAACGGCATTTCCGCGGCGACCTCGGCGCGCTGGGGCAAGTCATGCGGCAAAAAGGAGGCGCTTATGCGTCCTATACCGTGATCGGCATCCTGCCGCCGGGCTTTGAGTTTGACGAAGCCACCGACGTGTGGACGCCCCAGCAGCCGTTGTCCCGGTACCTGATGGAGATGAGGGAGCTCCGCCGTTTCCGAGTGATCGGGCGGCTCAAACCGGAAGTCCGCCTCCCCCAGGCGCAGGCCGCCATGAACAACTTGGCGGGGCAGGAGGCTCAGGCCTATCCGGCGTCGAATCGGGGCTGGGGGATCAGCGTGGTTTCTCTGAGAGATCGTTTCCAGGCGAAGCGGCATTCTGGTCTGCTGCTGTTGTGGGCCGCGGTCGGGTGTCTGTTGTGGATCGCCTGCGCCAACTCGGCAAATCTGTTGTTATCGCGCGCGGAGGGGCGCGAACGGGAGGTCGCCATCCGCCTGGCGCTGGGCTCTTCGCGTGGCCGCCTGATGGCGCAACTCCTCACGGAGAGCAGCCTGCTGGCGCTGCTTGGCGGGGGCTTGGGCTGGGGCATCGCTGCCGCGGCGCTACGGCTGCTTCGATTCTGGGGGACGTTTCTACTTCCGGTCTCCGCCCTTCAGGACGTGGCGCGGCTGCACGCCGGCGCCGTCGATCCGGCTATCATGACCTTCACTCTGCTGGTCTCGATACTCTCGGTTCTGGCCTTCGGCCTGGCGCCGGCACGCCGCGCGACCGGGCTGGAACTGAACCGCGCGCTACAAGGCTCCTCGGGCAGCCGCACCACGCACTCAATTGGGTTTTCACAAATGTTGGTCACCGCCGAGGTCGCCGTAGTGATGGTCCTGACCGTGAGCGCCGGTCTGCTGATCCGCAGTTTCGTGAAACTGACCGCGGTCGACCCTGGCTTCCGGACCGGGAACCGGCTCACCTTCGATATCGAACTCCCCACCCTGCCCGAGTCTTTCGCTGGAACCAACCCGGCCGAGGTTGGCCGGCGTTGGCAGCGACAGACGCTCTGGTTCGAAGAGCTGGAACGACGGCTTCAGGCCATTCCCGGAATCCAAGCCGTGGGGGCCTCGAACGCTTTCCCGTTAACCGACGAGGGGGGTGGCTGGGGCGTCATGGTCGGAGATCGACAACTGCCTCCCTCTACCTCGATGGCTTTTGTGAGCCCCGGATACTTCGATGCCGTAGACGCGCCGATCGTACAGGGCTCGACTTTCAACCCCGCCAATAACTCGATTCCGGGATCGAAGGCGTTGATCGTGAATCAGACGATGGCGCGCCTGCTGTTTCCCGGCGGAGATGCGGTTGGCAAACATGTCAAAGCGCCCCGCTGCCAGCTCGTGACCTTCGGCCCGCTCCAGCCGTCCGATTGCGTGATTGTAGGCATCGCCCAGGACACCAGGTTCAGCCTGGATTCGCCCGCCCCTCCGGCCTTTTACTACGCGGTGCATCAGGACGCGGGCGCTCGCCTGACGTTTGTGGTACGGGCCGGCCGCGACCCGGCGCCGCTGGTCCCGATCGTGCGGGCGGTCGTTTTGAACATGCCCTACATTAATTCCGGCCCGGCCTACCTGTTCAATTTGCAGACCGTGGACCAACTGGTGGCGCAATCGGTGGCGGCGCCACGGTTCCGAAGCTGGCTGGTCAGTCTCTTCGCCGGCCTGGCGTTGCTTCTGGCAGGGGTGGGAATCTACGGGGTCGAAGCCTATGCCGTGACCCGCCGCACCCGAGAGATCGGGATCCGCATGGCGCTGGGCGCCAGGCCGGCCGCCGTTTTTGGGATGATTCTCGGCAAAGCCGCGGGTTGGACGCTGTTCGGGATTGCCATTGGGCTCGGCGCAGGAATGGCAGTTACGCGACTGATCTCCGGGCTGCTTTTTGGAGTCGGCCGATGGGACCCGGTCACCCTCGTGCTGTCGCCGCTGGTGCTACTGGCAGTCGCCATGGCCGCGTCTTATCTTCCCGCCCGGCGAGCCATGCGAGTCGATCCAATGGTGGCCTTGCGGTGTGAATAGGCGGGCCGCTCCTCCGTTTGGCTGGTCCGGCCACCCACTCATCGGTGGGTAGGCGGCCACCAACCCACCCCAAATTTCCGCATTCCAGGTATATTGCTCCCAAAATCTGCTACTATATTCCTTCCAGGGGGTGTGGTGTTTTTCATCAGTCGTAGGAAACAATTTGGTCCAGTGACCTTCCTGTGGGACGTCGAAGCGCCGGATGTGGCGCGGGCGGCGCGTCCCGGACACTTCGTGATGGCGCGCATCGACGAGCATGGGGAGCGGATCCCGCTGACGGTAGCCGATTTCGACGTGAGCCGGGGCACGGTGACGGTGGTGATCCAGGCGGTGGGCAAGACGACCCACGAAATGATGGGGTTGAAGGAAGGCGACGCCATCCTCGATTTCATCGGGCCGCTGGGGCTGCCCAGCCACATCCAGAAACTGGATGGCACGGTGGTGCTGGTGGGCGGCGGGCTGGGCGTGGCGCCCATCTATCCGCAGTTGCGCGAGTACAAGAACATGGGCAACCGCACGGTATCGATCGTGGGGTTCCGCACGCGCGACCTGGTGTTCTGGGAAGAGCAGTTCCGCGCGGTGAGCGACGAGCTGATCGTCACCACCGACGATGGCAGTTACGGCCGCAAGGGGTTCGTCACGCACGCGCTGGCCGAAGTGCTGGCGCGCGAGCCGAATATCCGCGAGGTGGTGGCCATCGGGCCGATTCCCATGATGAAGGCCTGCTCGGAGACCACGCGGCCGTTCGGCATTCCCACCATCGTGAGCCTGAATTCCATCATGGTGGACGGCACGGGGATGTGCGGTTCCTGCCGCGTCACGGTCGGGGGGAAGATGAAGTTCGCCTGCGTGGACGGGGCGGATTTCGACGGGCACCTGGTGAGCTTCGACGAGCTGTCGCTGCGCCAAAAGCGGTTCGAGCGGGAGGAGAAGGCGGCCATGGAGCGGTTCCGCTCCGAATCGGTGAAGCTGGCCAGCATGCAGGCGGCGCCGGAATCCGATGGCAAGCCGCGCACCTTCTGCGATCTGCCCGAGCCGGTTCCGGCCGCGCCCGGGCCGGGCGTCCCCAAGAACATCAAGAGCATTCCGCCGGAGCGCGCGCCCATGCCGCACCAGCCCGCCGAAGTGCGCCGGCACAACTTCAACGAAGTGGCGCTGGGGCTGGACCTGGAAGGCGCGCTGCACGAAGCGGAGCGGTGCCTGCGCTGCAAGAAGCCGCGCTGCATTCCGGGCTGCCCGGTGGGAATCGACATTCCCGGCTTTATCGCCGCCATCCAGCAGAAGGACTTCAAGCGGAGCTACCAGATTCTGAAGAGCACCAACGCGCTGCCGGCGGTGTGCGGGCGCGTCTGCCCGCAGGAATCGCAATGCGAAGCGACGTGCATCGTGGGCGTGAAGTTCAAGCCGGTCGCCATTGGCCGCCTGGAGCGGTTCGTGGCCGATACCGCGCTGGGTCGCGGATGGGACGAGTTTCCCGAGACCAATGACGCGCCCAGGAAAAAAGCCGCCATCATCGGTTCGGGACCGGCCGGCCTGGCGTGCGCCGGAGAACTGGCGCGCCACGGCGTCGGGGTGACGATTTTCGAAGCGCTGCACGTGGCCGGCGGGGTGCTGAAATATGGCATCCCGGAGTTCCGGCTGCCGGACATGATCATCGATGCGGAAATCGAAAACCTCAAGAAGATGGGCGTCGAGATCCGGCTCGACACGATCATCGGCAAGCTGTTCACCATCCCGCAGCTTCTGAACGGCATGGGCTACCAGACGGCGTTCGTGGGCACGGGCGCGGGGTCGCCCAAATTCGCGGAGATTCCGGGCGAGGCGTTCAACGGCGTGTTTTCGGCCAACGAATTTTTGACGCGCGTGAACCTGATGCGCGGCTACCGCCAGCCGATCTACGACACCCCGGTGGGCATGGGCAAACGCGTGGCCGTGGTGGGCGCGGGCAATACGGCCATGGATGCGGCGCGCGTGTCGCTGCGTATGGGCGCCGAATCGGTGACGGTGGTGTACCGCCGTTCGCGGCGCGAGTCGCCCGCCCGTATCGAAGAGCTCGAGCACGCTATCGAAGAGGGCGTGGAGTTCATGTGGCTGACCGCACCGGTCGAAATTGTAGGCGATTCCACGGGCTGGGTCACGGGCATGCGCTGCCAGAAGATGGAACTGGGCGAGCCCGATGCTTCCGGGCGGCGGAGGCCCGTGCCGGTCGCCGGATCGGAATTCCTGATCGACGTCGATACCGTGATTTATGCGCTGGGAACTACGGCCAACCCGATCATCGCGCAAACCACGCCGGGGCTGGCCACCAATAAGTGGGGTTACATCACCATCGATGAGAGCACCGGGATGACCTCCACGCCCGGCCTGTTCGCCGGCGGAGATATCGTGACCGGGGCCGCCACGGTGATCCTGGCCATGGGCGCGGGCAAGCGCGCGGCGCGCGGCATGCTCGAGTATATGGGCATTCTCACGCCCGACACCCCGCAGGATCTTGTACAGGCAGGGAGCGTTTAAATATATGCCATCCTCATGTCCGAAGTGCCGCAGAGTTCTAGAGGAAGACGAGATCTGTTGCGCGCAGGTGCGCTACACGTGGCGGTGTAAGAGCTGCTTCAAGCTGACCAGCGGCTTCGCCATTCCCTATGGGAAATGTTTTATGTGCGGCGGCGAGCTGGAGGTGATTCCAGGCCGCGAGCTGGGCGACACCATGCGTTTCCGGGCCATCCGGGACGCCGTGCAGTTCGAGCTGAACTCCTTCCATTTCTATAAGCTGGCGCGCGACAAGGCCAAAACGCCCGATCAGCGCGCGGTACTGGAGCGGCTCTACGAAGCCGAGCTGGACCACCTGCACGAACTCGAAGAGAAGTACCATGCCCACCTGGATCGCGAGGTAGTGGAACTCTCCGCCGACGAGCAGGCTCTGCTCTCCAACTGGCTGTTTCGCGATATCCACGTGACTGCGGATTCGGGGATCGCCGACCTGTATCAAGTCGCGCTCGAAATGGAGCGCCGCACGCGGGACCACTTCCGCAAGCTGGCGGACGAGCTTCCGGCCGGCCTCGAAAAGGACCTGTGCGGGGAACTGGCGGCGGAAGAGGACGAGCACGTGGCGCTGCTTGAGACGGAGCTGGAACAGATAGGACCGCGCCCCTGAACCCGGTCCCAGCGCCCGGCTATAGCACCCGGAGCGTGCCCCGGAGGCTCTCCATCATGCGTCGCGAGCGTGCGTCCTGAACGCGATTGCGGCGCCGTACGCGAAGGACGATATACAGCGCCGTCGTAACTATCGGCACAAAAACGGCAATTTCCCCAGTAGTCATGTCCATATCTAATCACGACCACGCCGCAAATGATAGAACCAGCGGTACTTAGAAGTACTAGCAATGTTCATGTAACTTTCCTCCCAGCCTCTCCAGTACTTTTACTGACATTGGCGCGGGAGCCGGGCACCGCGCTGCCGCCCAATGCTAGACTTTTTACTGAATGGCAAAAGCGACATATTTGGAATGCAGCCTGTGTGCCCAAAGGATCGACGCAGGTCAAGTTGCGAATCTCTGTACCTGCGGAGGACCACTCCTGGTACGGTACGACCTGGACAAGATCCGGCAGCGGTGGAAAAGACGGGACGTATCCAACGGGACGTCCACCATGTGGCGATACGCGCCCGTCCTGCCTCCCGCCGATGAATTCATCGTCACCCTCGGAGAGGGCTGGACGCCGCTGGTACGCACCAACCGTCTGGGGCAGCGGATGGGCGCCGATGCGCTGTGGGTCAAAGACGAAGGGTTGAATCCCACCGGCTCTTTCAAGGCGCGCGGCCTGGCCTGCGCGGTTTCGATGTGCGTGGAGCTGGGTGTGAAGAAGGTGGCTATTCCTTCGGCCGGTAACGCGGCCAGCGCCATGGCGGCCTATGCGGCGGCGGCGGGCATCGAAGCGCACATCTTCATGCCGCGCGACGTTCCGCAGGCCAACTATCTGGAGTGCAAAGCGTACGGCGCGCGCGTCACGCTGGTGGACGGGCTGATCAGCGATTGCGGCCGCATGGTGGCCGAGCGCGGGCCGGCCGAAGGCTGGTTCGACGTCAGCACGCTCAAAGAGCCCTACCGCATCGAGGGCAAGAAGACCATGGGGTATGAGGTTGCCGAGCAGATGGCGTGGGAGTTGCCGGACGCTATTTTCTATCCCACCGGCGGCGGCGTGGGCATGATCGGCATGTGGAAGGCGTTCGACGAGATGGAGAAGCTGGGGTGGATCGGCTCGCGCCGGCCCAAGATGATTGCCGTCCAGGCCGAGGGCTGCCAGCCGGTGGTGCGCGCCTTTGAGGAGAACGAGCTGCGCAGCCGTTTTTATGAGAACTCCCACACGCTGGCGGCGGGGCTGCGCGTGCCCAAGCCCTTAGGCGATTTCCTGGTGCTGCAAGCGGTGCGGGAGAGCGGCGGCACCGCCATCGCGGTGAGCGACGACGAGATGCTGTCCTGGGGCGTCCACCTGGCCAGCGACGAGGGCATCTACGCCGCTCCCGAAGGGGCGGCCTGCGTGGCCGCGCTCGAAAAGCTGCTGGCCTCGGGCTTCCTGAAACGCACCGACCGGATCGTGCTGTACAACACGGGCTCCGGCCTGAAATATCCGGAGGCCTATTCCACGCGGTTTCCGCGCACCGCATCGGGCGAGCAGGACAAGCTCGGCGGGCTGATTACGCCGCGATGAAAGACCTCGCTTTGGGCGCGCTCGACGCGGTGGCGCAGCGCGGTGTTTCTTACGCCGACGTGCGCGCGCTGGAGACCCGGGAGCGCGACATCTCCACCAAGAACGGCAAGGCCGGACACGTTTCCAGCTCGGAATCCGCGGGCATAGGGATTCGCGTGCTGGCCTTCGGCTGCTGGGGTTTCGCGGCCACCGACGATCTCACGCGCGAGGGGATCGCTTCGGCCGCCGCCCTCGCGCTCGAAATCGCCCGCGCCGGCACGGCCGCGAAGAAAACCGATATCACGCTCGCCCCCGAATTGCCCTACCGGGAGACGTGGGCATCGGCCTTTGCCATCGACCCCTTCTCCGTCCCGGTGGACCAGAACCTGGGCGTGCTCCTGGCCGTGGACCAGGAGCTGCGCCGCCAACCGGGTGTCAGCCTGGCGGAAGCCTCGATGCACTTCGAGCGCCGCCGGCAGGTGTTCGCCTCCACGCTGGGCAGCCTGATCGACCAGACGCGGGTGGTGAGCGGTGCGGGTTTTTCCGCCCTCAGTTACAAGGATGGCGAGATCCAGAAACGCTCCTATCCGAATTCCTTCGGCGGGCAGTTCCAGTTGAAGGGATACGAGCTGGTGGAGGAGTTGCAGCTTCTCGAAAACGCGCCGCGCATCGCCCAAGAGGCGGTGGCGCTGCACTCCGCCGACCAGTGCCCCGCCGGTGAGTTCGATCTGATCCTGGACAGCTCGCAGCTCGGCTTGCAGATTCACGAATCCATCGGCCACCCCATTGAGCTGGACCGCGTGCTGGGCAGCGAAGCCAACTACGCGGGCATGAGTTTTCTCACGCTGGACCAGCTCGGCCGGCTGCAGTATGGCTCTCCGATCGTCAACGTGGTGTGCGACGCGCGGCCGGCGCACGGTCCGGGCCTGGGCACGTTTGCTTTCGACGACGAAGGGGTGCCGGCGCAGGGCACCGATATCATTCGCGACGGCCGGTTTGTGGGCTACATGACTTCGCGCGAGACCGCCGCCGCGGTGGGGCAGGCGCAATCGAACGGCTGCATGCGCGCCGATGGCTGGGGGCGCCTGCCGCTGATCCGCATGACCAACGTGAGCCTCGAACCCGGCAGCCAATCGCTCGCAGAGGTCTTGGACGCCGAGCGCGCGATCTATATGGAGACCAACCGCAGCTGGTCCATCGACGACAAGCGCTACAACTTCCAGTTCGGTTGTGAAATCGCCTGGGAGATGCGCCGCGGCAAGCGCATCCGCATGCTGAAGAACCCGAGCTACAGCGGCATCTCGACGGAATTCTGGAACGCCTGCGCGGCCATCGCCGGGCCGGAGCATTGGACTCTATGGGGCGTGCCCAACTGCGGCAAGGGCCAGCCCGAACAAGTGATGGGCACGGGGCACGGCGCCAGCCCCGCGCGTTTCCACAAGATCAAGGTGGGGAGCGCGTATGGCGGCTGAAATCCCCGTGGAAGGCGTATTCGAGCAGGTGGTGACGGCCGCCCGCGCGCTGGGCGTGAGCGAAGTCGAAGCCATCCTCGGCGCTGGCGACCACGCGCTCACGCGATTCTCCAATAACGCCATTCATCAGAACGTTGCGGAACGCAACCGCCAGATTTCCGTGCGCGTCGCAATCGAGGGACGCACCGCCCGCGCTACGACCAACCGGTTGGATCGCGAATCGATCCGCGGGGTGGTGGAGCAGGCGATCGCCATCACGCGCCTGGCCGAGCCCGACCCCGACCTGCTGCCGCTCGCCGAACCGGCGCCTTACCAGCATTTCGACCGCTTCTCCCGGGCCACGGCCGGGGCCACGCCCGGCGACCGCGCCGGCGCCGTGGCCGAAGCCATTCAAGCGGTCGAGGCCGCAGGTCAGGTCGCAGCCGGCATTTACTCGACCGGCCTGTCTACGTTCAGCATCCTGAACGCGCGCGGCGTGTCCGCTTCTTATTCCGAGACCATGGCGCGCTTCTCGATTACCGCCATGGCCGCGGACAGCTCCGGATGGGCGAAGGCCAGCGCGTGCGATCATGGCGACCTGAGCCCGCTCGAACTGGCGCGGACGGCCGCGCGCAAGGCCGAAGCGTCGCGCGCCCCGCGCGAACTGCCGCCGGGCCGCTACACGGTGATCCTGGAGCCGGCCGCGGTGCTCGACCTGGCCGGCCAGATGTTCGGCGACTTCAGCGCCACCGCCATCCGCGACGGCCGCAGTTTCCTCGCCGGGCGCATCGGGAACAAGCTCTTCGGCGACAATATCACGATCCACGACGATGTCCGCCACCCGTTGCAATCGGGCGCGCCCTTCGACGGCGAAGGCGTGCCCCGCGAGCGGCTCACCCTGGTGGACCGCGGCGTGGTGCGCGACATCGCCTATTGCCGCCAGGCCGCGGCGCTGGCCGGCGTGGCGCCCACCGGCCACGGTTACCCCTTGCCCAACGAATACGGCGAAGCCCCGGCCAATATCGTGATCGCGGGCGGCGATTCATCGGTGGAAGAGATGATCGCGTCCACGGAACGCGGCATCCTGGTGACGCGCCTCTGGTACATCCGCGAAGTGGACCCCTACCAGAAGATCTTCACCGGCATGACGCGCGACGGCACGTTCCTGGTGGAAGGCGGGCGCGTGACCGCGGGCGTGCGCAATTTCCGCTTCAACCAGGGGCTCATGGAGATGCTGTCGAACGTGGAGGCGCTGTCGCCCGCGGTGCGCGCCTCGGGCGAAGAAGCGTCCGACATGGTGGTGCCGGCCATGAAGGTCCGCGATTTCAATTTCACGGAAGTGACGAGATTTTGAAGAAGCTGTCGGCGGCCAGCCCGGAGTGCGGCGGCGTTGGTGTGGCGGTCCGCTATACGTAGACGCGGCGCACGCGCGCGCTGATGCTGCACAGGATGTTGTAGGAGATGGTGCCGGCGACGCGGGCGATCTGTTGCGCATCCAGGCGGGCCTCGCCCTCGGCGCCGAGCAGGGTGACGTCGTCGCCGGCGGCGAGCGCGGTGGTGTGGCTGAGATCGATGGTGGTGAGGTCCATCGAGATGGTGCCCACAATGGGGGTAAGCTTTCCGGCGGCGATCACTTTCCCGCGATTGGAGAGGCGGTGGAAGACGCCGTCGGCATAACCGACGCCGAGAATGCCGATGCGCATGGCCTGGGGCGCGCGGTAGGTTCCGCCGTAGCCCACCAGCGCCCCCGCGGGGATGTCTTTCACGGCGAGAAGCTTGGCCTTCCAGGTGAGTGCCGGCTTGACGTCCAGCAGTTGGCGGGGCGCCTCGCCGCGGGCCGGCGAGACGTATCCATAGAGGGCGTGGCCGGCGCGGACCATGGTGTGCCAGCCTTCGGAACGGCCGTAGCCGATGGCATTCGTGCTGGAGGTATGAAGGCGCGCCGCATTGACGCCGGCCTCGCGCAGGCGCGCGCAGACAGCATGAAAGTACGCCAACTGGTCGGCGGTCTGGCTGGAGGTGTAATCGGCGGCGGAAGCGAAGTGGGTCATCAGGCCCTCCAGGTGCGCATAGCGGGCCTCTGCAAGCGCGGCCAGAATCTCCGCGGCGCTGGCGCGCGTTCCCAGCCGGCCCATGCCGGAATCGATCTTCAGGTGATAGCCGATGGGCTTGGCGGAGGAGCGCGCCAGGCGGTCGAGGCGGCTCAACTGTTCGAGGGAATGGACGGCGGGCGTGAGATCGTACTCCACCAGGGCCTCGCCTTCGTACGGCAGGAAACCGCCCATGACCAGAATGCGGATCTGGTGGATGCCGCCGCGGCGCAGGTTCACGCCTTCCTCGACGGAGCTGACCGCCAGGCACGTGGCGCCCTCGGCGGCGAGCACGCGCGACACTTCCAGGGCGCCATGCCCGTAGGCATCGGCTTTGACCACCCCGGCCACCTCGACGCCGGGACCGACCACGGAACGGACATTGCGATAATTGCGCGCGATCTGTTCGCGGGAAACCAGCACGTAGGAGCGGAAGGGGGCGGACACTGGTTCTATTCTAGCGGGGAGGGGGAGGTGCAGCGGCGCCGGGAGCGCGGCGGCGTAAGATAGAGATGTAAGGCTCCCATGGCCACCATTGCGGCAGAACAGACACTACGATCCCGGCGCGCCGAGATCCTGCGCCTTGGTGCGTGCCACGGCATCGGGAATATCCGGGGTGTTCGGCTCGGTTGCTCGCGGGGAGAGCGGCCCGAATAGCGATCTCGACCTCCTGGTGGATCTGGAGCCGGGACGCAGCCTGCTAGACATCATTGGCGCCAAGCAGGACCTGGAAGACCTCCTTGGAAGGAGGGTCGATATCGTCACGGAGCGATCCCTTAGTCCATACGTCCGGGAAGGTATTACAAAGGACGCCATCTGCCTTTGAAACGCGACCGGCTACGGGCTGGCAGGCGGAAGCGCCTGCCCCACCACGCTAACTTAACGGTGGGCAGGCGGTGCCGACTGTGATCGGCGAATTCCCCTCTGCCCCGGACTGATCTCAGCGGGTTGCCGATATTCCGCGCAGTAGCCGCTCGTAGGCATCCGTCACGGCGTCCCAGGAGTAGCGCTCGCGCGCGCGGTCCATGGCGCGGTGGCGGAGGTGGTCGCGATCGGGTTCGTTCATTTCCAGAACGAATTTGATTTTGGCGGCCAGTTCTTCGGGCTCGAACGGAATCCCGACGGTGGAGGCGACCTCGGCGTTTTCCGGCGTGTCGCGGTACAGCACCAGGGCGCCGCGGCCCATGGCCTCGATCAGGGCCGGGTGCGTGCCGCCGACCTCGGTGGCGTGGATGTAGGCGAAGCAATGCGAGCCCAGCTCGTGGTAGCCCTCGCCGTAGATGGCGCCGGGCATCACCACGCGCGGATCGCGCGTATCGCGCACGCGGCGGATATAGTCTTCGGCGTAGGGGGCATCGCCGATGAGCGCCAGCTTGCATGGGGTGCTCACGGTTTCGAAGGCCTGGCGCACTTCGAGCGCGTAGTTCTCCGGCTCCATGCGGCTCACGTAGAGAAAATAGCGGCCCGGCTCCAGTCCCAGTTTCGCCAGCACACCGGCGGAGGCGACTTTCCCGACCGTGGCGCCGTAAGGAATGAACGTGCTTTCCTTGTGGTAACGCGCGTGGTAGTAGTCCTGGATGGCGCGGGCGTCGGTGACCACCACGGTGGGGCAGAACCTGGCCAGCCACTCGGAAAACAGGTACCAGGAGCGGGCGAGCCGGTTCCACTTTTTGCGCTTGCGCTCTAGGCCGTCGACATTGAGCGCCACCGGAATGCCAACCATCCGCGGCCCCAGGGTGAAGATCGCGTTGGCGCCATTGCAATAGAGCGCCACGTCCGCGCGGTGGGTCATAAGATGGAGCGTGGACAGGAAGGTGTGGGCCAGGGTCTCGAAGTACTTGTGGCGAATGGTGGGAAGATACTGAAGCCGGACGCCGCGATAGACCGCCGAAGAACGCTCGCGGCAATAAACCGTCACCTGGTGGCCCCGCGCTACGAGCCGGGTGGATAACTCTTCGGCGAAGGTCTCAAATCCGCCGTAATTGGCCGGTATGCCCCGCGTGCCGAGAAGGGCGATGCGCATTAGTGACAGGCTATCAGCTTACAGCTATCAGCTTACAGCTCTCCAGAAGCGTGAGAAGCAGGCGAAAGCGCCTGCCCCACAACCCGGTGATCTCAGCTTTCCGCAACTTCCGAGCGCGGGACGAGGCGGGGCATTTTTTGGGGCAGCTTTTTTGCGGGCGCCTTCTTGCTGACGGGCGCGTACTGGAACCAACTCGCCATATAGTTGTTATCCACGCGCTGGCTGGCCTGGATCAAGCGCCGTTTGGCCCAAACCCGCTTCAGGTTTCCGGTCAAAAACCAGAACGCCTTGAGCGAGGTGTGCTCCCAGAGCAGGCAGCACATCACGACCACCAGATCGCGCGCCGTGATGGAGAAGCAGTTGCGCCAATAGAGGTGGGGGGAGATGTTCTTGATGCGCATCAGGAACCGGTTCTTGACGGAATGCATGTTGATGGCCGAAGGCAGGGCGCGGCGGTTGCCCGGCAGGACCTTGCGCACGTGATATCCGCGCGCGTAGGGGGAGTAAAGGCACTTCCAGCCCATCAACTGGGCGCGCCAGGCGACATCGGTGCTTTCGCGATAAACGAAGAAATCGGAATCGAAGAATTCGCCGTCGAGCGAGATGTCCTCGATCATGGCGCGGCGATAGAGCGCGGCGGCGGCGCTGGCGCCGAACACGAATTCGTGTTGCAGGTAGTGGCCGTTGTCGACCTCCTGGCTGCCGCGATCGAGGTGGCGCAGCATGGGGTTGAAATAAATGCCGGTGGAATCCACGACCGGTTTTTCGGGAATCTCGAAATGGGCGGTCATGGTCAGCAGTTTGCCGCACACGCTGCCGATCCGCGGATCGAAGCGGGCCCCGTCGACGAGCGCCTGGATGAAATTGGGCAGCAGGAGGACATCGGGATTGAGCGTGAGCACCCAATCGCCCGAGGACATTTTGATGGCCTGGTTTTGCGCCGCGGCGAAGCCGACGTTGTCGTCGTTGTAGTACACCTGGCACCGGTCCTCGAACTGTTCCAGGATGTCGATGGTGCCGTCGGTGGAGGCATTGTCGACGACGATGATTTCTTTCGAGGGATACTGTTGCGCCAGTATCGATTCGAGGCAGCGCTTGATGAAGCGGCCGCTGTTGTATGTAACTATCGTGACGGAGACGAAGTCGTTGTGCGCCATGAACACGAACCTGAGAAGCCGTACATTCCGTACATCCGTTTTTATTTAGACCTGGGCCCAGACCAAACCAGTTCCTCTCTCCAGCCGAACAAAAAACAACGGCTGGCGAGCCGCAAGACCTTCCCGTACGCTGCCAAGGGCGTCAGGCTCCTGTACAAGGCCGTCTCCACGATGATGCGAAAGAGGGAACCCGTTGCTACCGCCAGGCTCACCATCCGGAAGGAGACCGGAGAGAAGTGCCTGGCTGAATACCTCAGTAAACTACGATACCAGTAAAAGACGCGCTTCTCCACTGCCAGCCTCTGAATTGCGTGCGCGCCTGTGTGTTTTGCGACAGCCTCCGGCACATAGTACAGAATATAACCCCGATCAATGGCGCGCCGGCAGAAGTCGACATCTTCAAACCACAACGGAAAGAACCCCTCGTCGAATCCCCCGAGTTCCCGCCACACTTCCCTGCGCACCATGAGGAACGCGCCCGCCGGCTGTTCCACCTCGCGAAGTGCGGTGTAGTCCAGATCCAGAGCGCGATACCGCCGGTTCACCGGGTTGTTCGGCCAGATACGGTTGAGCACGAGAGCTTCCAAAGCCAAAGCGGCGGGAGTGGGGAGGCGGCGCACCATAAAACCGGTCTGGGGACGCCCGCCGGCGTCCAAAAGCCGGCCTCCGGCGCCAGCGGCGCCGGGCAAATCGCAAGCCTGGCGGAGCGGTTCCAGGCTGGTTTGGAGCACCGCATCGGGGTTCAAAAGCAGGACGTAAGCGGAGTTCAATACGGCAAAACCCTGGTTAGCGGCAGCGGCAAAGCCCCGGTTGGAGGGGTTGGCGACGATGCGCACGCCGCGGCGGGCGATCTGGGCGATGGTGCCGTCGCTCGATCCGTTATCGGTCACGACCACGTCGGCGCCGGTGCGCAAAGCGGCATCGAGGCAAGGACCGATTTCGGCTTCCGAGTTATAGGTGACGATCACGATGCCGATCGCGGACATGTGTCACTTTGTCCCACCACTGGTCAGAAGAAAGTACAACTTCCAGTAAAAATCGAGTCCGGTGGATGCCTGAATTTCCCGGAGTATCCGCTCATTGGCCCGCATGAGGGAGCGCAGTACGTCGGGCGCAAAAACTTCACACTTGTTTCGCGCGGCGAAGAAATTCCACAGGCCCTGACCGGCGCCCCGCAGCCAGGCGAGCGGGGCGCCGTGGCGGAGGGCGACCGCGCCCCACAGAATCTGGGCCACGGCGATGGGCCACAGCCAGCGCCATAGCAGCCGGCGCGGGTAGTGGCGCGCGACCAGAAAGAGCTGGTTGCGGGCGATGCGCCGCACGGTATCCGGATGCCACCGGCCGAGCGAGGCGCTGCCGCGATGCCAGGCCACCGCCGCCGGAACATAGACGCCGGGCAGGCCGAGGCGGGCGCAGCGCAGGCCGAAGTCGACGTCTTCGAGGTACGATTCGAAACTCCGCTCCAGCAGCCCGGCTTTCTGGAACAGCTCGGCGCGAAACAAGGCCGCGGTCCAGGGGGCCGACCAGATGGCGCGGCCGGCGGAGAAGGGCGGGCCATCGAGGCGCCCGCTGCCCACGCGCCAGGCGGCGCCGCCGCGGCAAACGAGGTCGAAGGTGGCGTCGATGCGGGCGTCGGTGCGATCTGCCGATCCGGCGGCGAAAATCTTGCCGGTGGCGAACCACACGCCGGGGGCGCTGGCGGCCGCGAGCAGGCGGGCGAAATAGTCGGGCGCCAGTTCGACATCGCTGTTGAGCACGGCGATCCATGGGCCGCGGCTCTCGGAGATCCCGCGATTGACGGCCGCCGCGAAACCGAGGTTGGCGCCGAGGGAGATGACGCGCGCGCCGCGCTGGCGGGCGAGCTCGGGCGCGCCGTCGCGCGAGCCATTGTCCACCACCAGCAACTCCGTGGCGCGCTCGGTTTGCGCTTCCAGGCTGGCCAGCAAGCGCTCGAGGAGCGCGCGGCCGTTCCACACCGGCACGATGGCGGTGAGGCTCATCGCCAGAAGCGCTTCTTCGCCAGAAAGACGAGGTTGTGAAATCCGTCGCGCCAGGGGTTGAGTTTCTTTTCACCCAGGCGCGTGGAATAGAGAATGGAGATTTCGCCGAAGCGGATTCCGGGGTTGCGCAAGGCTTCGATCTTAATCTCCTCGGAAAAGGCCATGCCGTCGGCCTCCAGCTTCATCTCCTTGAGAATGGCGCGGCGGAACACCCACATCCCGGATTGCGAGTCGCGCACCCAGCGCAGGAACAGCAGCGACATGGCGAGCGAGAGCACGAGGTTCCCCAGCTTGTGCTTGAGGCTCATGGCGCTGGAGTCGCGCACGGGGAAACGCGAGGCGCTCAGGAAATCGACGTCCAGGTGGAGGAAAGCCTCGATGAGGTAGGAGAGGGCGTCGACGGGATAGCTGTGGTCGCCATCGAGGGTCACGATGAGATCCCCGGTGGCGCAGGCGAAGCCGCGCCGGTAGCTGCGGCCGTAGCCGCGCACCTGTTCGGCGACCACGACGGCGCCTAGGGAAGCCGCCACCTGGGCGGTGCGGTCGGTCGAGCCGTTATCCACCACAATCCGCTCGTCGACGAAGTCCGGCATGGCGCCGAGCACCCGGGCGATGCCCTGCTCTTCGTTGAGGCAGGGGATGATGACGGTGATCGACTGTCCTTTATACATAACTCGAGCTTGCGGCCGACTTTTTGCGGTCCCGCCGCGTCTTGACAGGGAGAACGATTGATACCATGAAAGCAATGAAACGGCTTTTATTCCTCGGATTCTGTTGCGGCGCATTCGCCTGCGGCGCGGAACTGGCGGACGTGCATACCGTGTATGTGATGCCCATGTCCCACGGTCTGGACCAATACCTGGCGAACCGGTTGACCAACGATCGCGTGTTCCAGGTGGTGACCGATCCCAAGCTGGCCGACGCGATTTTCACGGACCACGTGGGCGCCGGCTTCCAGGCCAGGCTGGCGGAGATCTCGCCCCCGCCCGCGCCAGAAAAACCGGCGCGCAAAGAGGGGGACAAGAAGGAGGAAGGCAAGGACGCGGACGGGAAGGGCGACAATTCGCTCATCGCGGCCATGAA
>JADGNR010000233.1 GCA_017883415.1 Bryobacteraceae bacterium
TAACCGCTACGCGGGGCGCATGATGCGCAAGAATGCCGGGTATACGGCGGCTGCGATTCTGATCCTGTGTCTCGGTATCGGCGCCAACACCTCAATTTTCAGCGTGGTGAATTCGGTCCTGCTCAAACCGCTGCCCTACCTCGAAGGGAACCGGCTGGTGGTCTTGCGGCAGCGCCAGGCGAAGACGGGGATCGAAAACATGCGCTTCTCCGTCGCGGAGATCGACGATTACCGGCGGCAGAACCAAAGCCTGAGCGGCCTGGTGGAATATCACGCCATGACCTTCACGCTGTTTGGCGGCGAGGAGCCGCACTCGGTGCGGACCGGCGTCGTTTCCGCGGGATTTTTCGATTTTTTCGGGGTCCAGCCGATCCTGGGGAGATCGTTCGCTCCCGGCGATGAAAGTCCGGGCGCGCAGCCGGTCCTGCTGCTGAGCTATGAATTCTGGAAGCAGATCGAGCGCGGCAATCCGAATATCGTGGGCAAGGTGTACCGCATGAACGACCGGCCGCACATCGCGATCGGCGTCCTGCCGCCCATCCCCCAATATCCCAGCCGGAACGATGTGTACATGACCACCACGTCGTGTCCCTTTCGCTCCAAGCCGGAGAATGTGGCCAACCGCAAGTTCCGCCTGATCGCCAGCGTGTTCGGGCGGCTGAAGCCCGGCGCCACTCCCGAGTTGTGCCGCGCCGACATGCACGCGGTGGGCGAGCGCTTGAGGCACGACTACCCCGGCTTCTACCCGGACCAGATGGGATTCGAGGCCACCGCCACCCTGCTGCGCGAGGACCTGACCCGCAACGCCCGTCCCTTGCTGCTGGTGCTGTTGGGCGCCGCCGCCTTCGTTCTGTTGATCGCCTGCGCCAATGTGGCCAACCTGATTCTGGCGCGTATGGCGCGGCGCGAGCAGGAGCTGGTGATCCGCACCGCCGTGGGAGCGGGCGCCGGACGTCTGCTGCGCCAACTCCTGACCGAGAGCCTCATCCTAGCCCTGCTGGCGGCGGCGGTGGGGCTGCTGTTCGCGGCCGGCAGCCTCAAGCTGATGACCCGGTTTGCCAGTCAGATCACGCCGCGGGCCCAGGAGATTTCGCTCGACGCCCGGGTGCTGGCCTTCGCTGTTTTGTGCGCTTGTGGCACCACCGTCGTCTTCGGGTCCATGGCCGCACTCTATTCCCGGCACGATGTCTCCTCCGGCCTGAAAGAGAGCAGCCGCACCAGCGAGCGGAACCGCACGCTAGTCCGCAGCCTGTTAATCGCCGCTCAGGTGGCCTTCTCCTACATGCTGCTGATCGGCGCCGGGCTCATGGTCCGCAGTTTTATGCAACTCGAGCGCGTGGACCCCGGCTTTGTGCCGCAGAAGGTGTTCGCGTTGGGTCTGGATCTGGACTTCACGAGCTTCCCGACCCCCCAGCAATACCGTGCCGTCTCCCGGCGGCTGCTCCAGAAGATGCCGTCTCTGCCCGGCGTTTTGTCGGCCGCAGTGGCCTCCACATTTCCCATGGACCCGGACATTCTGGGAGGCGGCCAGCCGCGGCGGTTTCAAGTGGAAGGCGATCCCCGCCCGGAGGAGGAATCGCCCGCCGTGACCTCGGTGCGGGCCGCCTCTCCCGACTACTTCCGCACCCTGGGCATTCCCCTCGTGGCCGGCCGCACGTTCCTGGATTCGGACGACGAACATGCGCCCGGCGTAGTGATCGTCAACCGGTCGCTGGCGCACCGGCGCTGGGGCAACGAAGATCCCATCGGCCGGCGAATCGCGTTCCAAGGCGACGGGAAGTGGCTCAAAATCGTCGGCGTGGTGGGCGACGTCCGGGAGTTCGGGCTGGACCGCGACAGTCCGTTCGAGGTCTACGCGCCCATCGAGCAGGTCCCCAATGCCGGCAGCGTGCTGGTGCGCACGGCGGGCGATCCGCAAGGCATGGTGAACCTGCTGCGCCGCGCAGTGCATGAGGTCGATCCGCAAATCGCCATCTACCAGGCGGAGACCCTGGAGCAGGCGCGCGCCGACTCGGTTTCCTCGCCGCGGACCATGACGCGCCTGTTCGGGCTGTTCGGAGGGCTGGCGTTCCTGATCGCCGTCACCGGCATCGGCAGCATGCTGGCGCTGTGGGTGCGGCAGCGGTGGCGGGAAATCGGTCTTCGCATGGCCCTGGGGGCGAGACCGGCGGATATCGTCGGCGCCGTGATTCGCCAGGGCATGGTGCTGGTGGCCATCGGTCTCGCCGCCGGGGTAGGCGGCGCCTGGGCCCTGACCGGGTTCCTCAAGACGCTCCTGTTTCACGTGGAACCGACCGACGCAGTCACGTTTGTGCTGGTGGCCGCGCTGCTGCTGGGCGCGGCCCTGCTGGCCTGCTTCGTGCCGGCGATGCGGGCGGCCCGCATCGATCCGCAAGCCGCCCTGCGCTCGGAGTGACGCGCCGGATTGCACCAAGCCGGACCCGCCTGGTTTTCACAAGTTGTGGGGCAGCCAATCCTGGCTGCCGCCGGCTTTCAGCCGGCGCCGCCCGGGTGCGAAGACTCGTGTGTGTGGCCCGAAAGAGCCGCCTGAAAGGCGTCCCCAGAGGGAACCCCGGGCAGGATTGCCCACCCCACGTCCCGACGCGCGCCAGAACAGTACGCTTGACGTAACGCATAATGGTTATCATTTGATCGTCACCGGTCGCCGGCGCCGGTGAACGTAGAGATTGTCGATTATCACTAGGAGAGGAGAAACGTCATGGCACTGACCGCGATCCACCCCGGCGAGCACCTGGCCGAAGAATTGAGAGAACTCGGCATGAGCGCCGCCGAACTGGCGCGCCAGCTCGACGTGCCCACCAACCGCATCACCGGCATTCTGAACGGGCAGCGTGCCATTACGGGCGACACCGCCTTGCGTCTCGCCCATTTCTTCGGCACGAGCGCGGAGTTCTGGCTTAACCTGCAAAGCCTTTACGAGCTTCGTATCGCGCAGGAGAAGGCGGGGAAGTCCATCGGGCATCTCCCGACCCTCAAACGCCCCGCGCAGGTTCACGCGTAAGGCACGGCCGATATCCGCCGCCGCTATCGGGCGCCGGTCGCGCCCCTCAGAGTCCGGATACCGCGATGCGCTCGAGAATCTCCGGTCCAAAGGTGTCGCGCATGCGCTCCAGCACGAGCGAAATCGCTTGCGGCGACAGATCGATGCCGATCCAGGCACGGTGGTGGCGCTCGGCGGCCACCATGCTGGTGCCGCTGCCGCAATAGGCGTCGAGCACCGTGTCGCCGGGCCGCGAGCAGGCGCCGATGATGCGCTCCAAAAGCGCTTCCGGCTTCTGGGTGGGATATCCGCGGCGTTCGGCCGAGGAAGCCTGGATGGAGTTGATGTCGGTCCACCAGTCTTCCGGCACCTTGCCCTCGTCCAAATAGTATTTGTAGTAGCGGGTCTCCCCGCGGGCATTTTTGGTGCCGTAGACCAGGCGGTATTTGCGCCCGTTCTCGGTGACCAGCCTGCCGCCGAAACTCTGCGTGCCGCTGCGCATGGCGACGCGCACCGCCCGCGGGTCGAACTGGTATGTTTCGGACTTGCTATAGAAGAAAATGAGGTCGTGCTTGCGTCCGAACCAGCGGTTGCTCTTTCCGCCGTGGCTGTAGCACCACACGATTTCATTGCGAAAATCGCCGCCCCAGGGGCAGAACGTGCTGTCGAGAAGCAGTTTCAGATAATGGCTCGCCACCGGATCGCAATGCAGGAACAGGCTGCCGGTAGGCTTCAGGACGTGGTGGATCGCGGCCATGCGGCGCGCCATCCCGACCAGATACGCCAGCAGGCTGCCGCGGCCCAGAACCGGCTGCAAGCCGCGGATGAGATCGATCGTTTTGGCGTGGTAGCGTCCGCCGTCATTGGCGAGGAGCTCGTCGAACCCTTCGGTGGCGGCATCGTCCCAGCTCCAGGTATCGCTGAACGCCCGCGCCCGCGCGCGGCCATCGCCTCCGGCGGCGGAATTATCCGCCCGCGCGCGGCCATCGCCTCCGGCGTTGTTGTAGATCTGGTTGTAGTTCCGTTGGGAGTGGAACGGCGGATCGATATAACAGAGGTCCACCGTCGAATGCGTGATGTGGTTGCGGAGCACCTCCAGGTTATCGCCGCGGAACAACAGGTTTTGGCCCGGCATTAGCGTTTCGACCACAGCATAGCAGCACCGCGCGGCCGCGGTCTTCGCTCACGATTCGCCTTCGCGGCTGGCGTGCAATCGTGCTTAAATAAGACCTTCTAAGCGGAAAAGGAGAAGTGATGTTCCTGAGATATTTACTGGCCGCGATGCTGGCCTCGACGCTGGCCACGGCTCAGCGCGGTGTCGGTGGAATGGGCGGAGACGAGATGGGCGCCACGGGTGGCCGCCGCGGCAGGGGCGACCAGAACAGCGGCGCCGAAATGGGCGGCGGAATGACGCGGCGGGCCAGCCGGGCCGAACAGATCGCCGACCGGCTCAAGCTGAGCAAGGATCAGAAGGCCGAGCTGCAGACCGTAATCAGCGCCGCGCGGGAGGAAGCTCTTCCCGTGATGCAGCAACTGCTGAAGGGCCGCGACCTGATGGTGCAGGCCATGATCGCCGGCAAGAGCCAGGAGGCGATCGATCCCCTGCTGAAGACCTATGTCGGCCTCTCCGCCGAACTCACCGTCGTGGAAACCAAAGCGTTCGCCAAGCTTTGTGCGAAGCTCAAACCGAACCAGTTGGCCAAGGCCGGCCAGGCGTTCGACTTGATGGCCAGCATGTTTGAGCAACCGGAGATGGGTCGGGGACGCGGCCGGGACCGATAACGACAAAGAGGAGAACTCATGTTTTTCAGGCTATGGATGGCTGGCGTTCTGGCAGCGGGTTTGGGGCTGGCCCAGCGCAGCCCGTCGCGCAGCTCCACCCCGGATCAGGACGCGGACAACGCCGCCATGCTGATGCGGCAGACGCAGACCAGGTTCGACCGGCTCGCGGGCTCATTGAACCTGAATAAGGACCAAAAGAAGGCCGTGCGGGCGGTGCTGGACGATGCCCAAAAGGAAGCTGCGCCGGTGCGCGACCAGATTATCAAGACCCGCGCCCTGATCGGCGAAGCGGTGGCGGCCAACAGGAGCGAGGACGAGATCAAGCAGGCCGGGGCGGCCTATGCGGCCCTGGTTACGCAGATGACGCAAGTGGAGCTGAAGACCTTCGCGAAGATCGTCGCCAGTCTCGACGAGAGGCAGAAGGCGGATCGCCAGAGCCTCGGTCCGGTGCTCGTGATGATGAACGGCATGTTCATGGGCAGGAACTGGAACGAAGAATAGCGGGCAGGGTGGAGACGGGCCACTCCCGGTGGCGGTGATTGCCGGGAGCGGCCCGTTGTTCTTACTTGGTGGCCACGGCGAGTGAGCGGTAGGGCTTGCCCACTTCCTGCGCATCGACTACGGCAACGGCCGCGACGTGGACGATGTCGTTCACTTCGCTTCCGCGCTGTAGCACATGAACCGGCTTGGAAAGACCGGTCAGCAGCGGGCCGATCAGCTCGCAGCCGCCGATGCGGTGCAGCAGCTTGTAAGCGATATTGCCGGCTTCGAGGTTCGGGAAGATCAGCACGTTGGCGCCGCCCTTGAGCGTGCTGAACGGGTAGGTCTCGTCGGCGATCTGCGGCGAAACGGCGGTATCGGCCTGCATTTCGCCATCGACCATGAGACCGGGCGCGCGCTGGCGAATCAGTTCCACGGCGCGGCGCACCTTGTCGGCGAGCGGATGCCGGGTGCTGCCGAAGTTGGAGAAGGACAGCATGGCCACGCGCGGCTCCTGGTTGAAGCGGCGCGCCTTTTCCGAGGCCATGATGGCGATTTCGGCCAGATCGTCGGCGGTGGGCTCGATATTGACCGTGGCGTCGGCCAGGAAATACAGGTCGCCCTTGGGGGTGATGAGCACGTAGACGCCGGCCACCTTGCGCAGCTCCGGCCGTATGTCGATCACCTGCAGGGCCGGGCGGATGGTGTCGGGGTAGTGGGTGGTAAGGCCGCCGATGAGGGCGTCGGCGTCACCCAGGCGCACCATCAGGCTGGCGAAGGTGGTGCGATTGAGAACGAGCTGCCCGGCCTCGGTGCGGGTCACGCCCTTGCGCTGGCGCAGGCTGTAAAACTCCTCGACGTACTCGGGCAGGCGCGCGAAGCGTGTCGGATCGACGATCTCGATGCCGTTCAAGTGCAGGTGCAGCTCCTCCACTTTGGCGCGGATCTTCTCTTCATTGCCCAGCAGGATGGGGGTGGCGATCTTCTCGTCGAGGAGGATCTGGCAGGCGCGCAGGATCTTGCCCTCCTCGCCTTCGGTGAAGACCACGCGCTTGGGCTGCTTTTGCGCCTTGTGGATCATGCCGCGCATCACTTCATGGGCCTTGCCGAGGCGTTTTTCCAACTCTTCGCGATACTGCTTGAGGTCCACGGGTTTTTGCGCCACACCGGTTTCCATGGCCGCTTGCGCCACCGCCGAGGCCTCCCAGATCAGCACGCGCGGATCGAAGGGCTTGGGGATGATGTATTCGCGCCCGAAATCGAGGCGGTCCAAACCGTAGGCGCGGAGCACGGAGTCGGGCACGTCTTCCTTGGCGAGCGAGGCCAGGGCATGGGTGGCGGCGAGCATCATCTGGTCGTTGACGGTGGTGGCGCGCACGTCCAGGGCGCCGCGGAAAATGAACGGGAAGCCGAGGACGTTGTTCACCTGGTTGGGGAAATCCGTCCGGCCCGTGGCCACGATGGCGTCCGGCCGGGTAGCCAGGGCCACGTTGTAATCGATCTCCGGGTCCGGGTTGGCGAGCGCGAAGATCACCGGGTGCGGCGCCATGCCCAGAATCATCTCGGGGGTGCATGCGCCGGCGCTCGAGAGGCCGAAGAACACGTCGGCGTCCACCAGCGCTTCGGTCAGGGTGCGGGCCGCGGTCTGGGAGGCGTAGCGCGCTTTGTACGGGTTCATGCCCTCGGTGCGGCCTTCGTAGATCACGCCCTTGGTGTCGCACATGACGATGTTTTCGCGGCGCACGCCCAGCCGGATATAATGCGCGGCACAGGAAATGGCCGCGGCGCCGGCTCCGTTGAACACCACCTTGATCTGGTCGATCTTCTTGCCCGTGATTTCGATGGCGTTGAGCAGGCCGGCGGCGGAGATGATGGCCGTGCCGTGCTGGTCGTCGTGGAAGACCGGAATCTTCATGGTCTTCTTCAGCTCTTCCTCGATGTAGAAACACTCCGGCGCCTTGATGTCTTCCAGGTTGATGCCGCCGAAGGTGGGTTCCAGAATCTGGCAGGTGCGGATGACTTCGTCGGGGTTCAGGGTGTCGAGCTCGATATCGAACACGTCGATATCGGCGAAGCGTTTGAACAGGACGCCTTTCCCCTCCATCACCGGCTTGCCGGCCAGCGGACCGATGTTGCCGAGGCCCAACACCGCCGTTCCGTTGCTGATCACCGCCACCAGATTGGCCTTGGCGGTGTACTTGTAGGCGAGGCTGGGGTCGCGCTCGATTTCCAGGCAGGGTACGGCGACGCCGGGGGTGTAGGCCAGGCTGAGATCTCGCTGCGTATGGCAGGGTTTGGTCGGAGTAACCGAAACCTTCCCCGCCGGAGGTGAGGAATGGTATTCCAGGGCATCTTCAGGACGGATGATCATGGGGTGAACCTTTCAAAACAATTATACCCGCTTGTCTGGTTTTTCAACAGGGCCCCGGCACGGCATCCCACGACCGCGTGGGGGCCACCGGCCGATGCACGCAGTTTGCCAAAATGTAGAGGCCGGCGAGCCGGCGAGGGGGAACCCTATGCGGAAGATTCTGCTGTTGGCTGCCATCGGTCTGCGCGTCACGGCGCAACCCGTGTTCACCGATGTATTCCCACCCGAAGAGTACGCCCTCCGCCGCATGCGCGTGATGGAGAAGATCGGCGAGGCGGTCGCCATCCTGCAGGGCACCACGGAGCGCCCCGGCGAGCAGCCACTGCGCCAGAGCAATCAGTTCTTCTATGTCAGCGGAGTGGTGGAACCGCGCGCCATTCTGGTGATCGACGGCAAGGCCCGGCGATCCACGCTCTTCCTGAACCCGCACAACGAAAGGCGCGAGAGCCGCATGTTCGGCCCCGGCCTCTATCCCGGCGAAGAGGCAGCGAAGGCCACCGGAATCGACGCGGTGCTGCCGCGCGGCGAATTCAAGACCATGCTCGAAGCCCTGGCCCGGGAAGGCCGCGCCATCTATACGCCGTTCCGCCCGGAGGTGTTGGGCAGCGCTTCCTCCTTCGAGACCATCGCTCTGGCGAAAAACACGCGTGACGATCCGTGGGATGGACGCCCCTCGCGGGAAGAGGCGTTCGTCGCGAAGTTGAGAGCGGCGTCGGCGCAATCGGCGATCCAGGACCTGGACCCCATCCTCGACGAAATGCGCGCCACCAAGAGCCCGCGCGAGATTGCCATCATCCGCGAAGCGACGCGGATCACCGGCCTGGCCATTATGGAAGCGATGCGCGACGCCGCCCCGGGCATGCGCGAATACGAGTTGCAGGCCGACGCCGAGTTCGTCTTCAAGAAATATGGCGCGTACGGGCCCGCGTACTTCGCGCTCATCGCCACCGGGGAGAACACCTTCTACTCGCACTACCACAAAAACACGGCGGTGCTGCGCGCGGGCGATCTGGTGCAATTCGACTACGCCCCCGATTACAAGAACTATGTCTCCGATCTGTGCCGCGTGTTCCCGGCCAACGGCAAATTCACCGCGCGGCAGCGGGAGTTCTACACCATTTACCTCGCCTTGTACCGGGCCCTCATGACCTCCATCAAGGTGCACGCCGCGCCGCGCGAGATCATCCAGGACGCGGTAGGCAAGATGGACGCCGTCATGGCCTCCTACCAATTCGCGGACTCCAAAATCAAACAAGCCGCCGCCCGCTTCGTGGAAGGCTACCGCACCAGCCGCGCCAACAGTCTGGGGCACACCATCGCCATGGAGGTGCACGACGTCCGCATCCCCACGGCGACGCTCGAGCCCGGCCA
>JADGNR010000520.1 GCA_017883415.1 Bryobacteraceae bacterium
CCGGCGTCTTCCCCGTCCTGGAACGGCAACTCGTCGGGCATGTGGAGAACGCTTCGTGCCCCGCCATCCCAGTGGATATCCAGATGACGCTGGTGACGCCGGCGAACGCGAAAGGGCCGGTGCCCGTGATCGTGATGTTCGGCAGCGCGGCGTTACGCAAGCGGATGGCGGACGCGGTTGCCGGGCGGCCCGAGTTGAAGAAGGCCATGGGCTCCGATCCGCCCTCTACCGAACAGCTGATTGCCGGAGGATGGGGCTATGCCCTCCTCGACCCGGGCAGCATTCAGCCGGACAACGGCGCCGGCCTCACGAAGGGAATCATCGGTCTGGCCAATCAGGGGCAGCCTCGTAAACCGGAAGACTGGGGAGCGCTGCGGGCGTGGGCGTGGGGCGCATCCCGCGGGCTCGACTATCTCGAAACCGACCGGGCCGTGGACGCAAAGCGGGTCGGCATCGAAGGCGTCTCTCGATTTGGGAAGGCTGCGCTTGTGACCATGGCCTTCGATACCCGGTTCGCGGTCGTGCTGGCCGGATCGTCCGGCGAGGGAGGCGCGAAACCGCACCGGCGCAATTTCGGAGAGGCGGTGGAGAATCTTACCGGGTCCGGCGAGTATCACTGGATGGCCGGGAACTTTCTGAAGTACGGCGCGGCCGAGGCTTCGTTCGGAAGCAGGAATGCCGGCGATTTGCCGGTTGACTCGAACGAGCTGATTGCGTTGTGCGCGCCCCGGTTGACGTTCATCAGCTACGGCATCCCCGAGAACGGGGACTCCAAATGGCTCGATCAGCAAGGCAGCTTCATGGCCGCCGTGTCGGCGCAGCCCGTGTTCCGCCTGTTGGGCGCCAGGGATCTGGGCGTGACCGACGATTATCGCGCTGCGAAGATGCCGCCCGTCAATACCGGGCTTCTCCAGGGGCAGCTCGCGTGGCGCCAGCATGATGGGGGCCACACCGATGCGCCCAACTGGAAGTACTTCATTCCCTGGGCGGACAAATTCCTCGATTACCGTCCCGTGCCCTGGCAATTTCCGGCTGACCAACCGGTCTTTCGAACCGACCCGAACTCTCTGGTGGCCCACTCCCAGCTCCTTGCCAAAGCGGCGCAGGGCGGGATCGATGTGTACTTCGAAGGCGATTCCATCGCCCGGCGGTGGGGCGCAACCGACTACCCCGAACTACTCGCCAACTGGAAGCGAAATTTCCATGGCTGGAATGCGGCCGATTTCGGATGGGGCGCCGATCGGACGCAAAACATTCTTTGGCGTCTGGAGAACGGGGAGCTGGACGAAGTGAATCCCAAAGTGGTCGTGCTGCTCGCCGGCACCAATAACGTCGCCGATCCGTCCTTGCAAGGGGACGCGTTGGCGGAGGATGTCACGCGTGGTCTCGAGGCGATCGTGCGCCTGATCCGGCGGAAAGCTCCCGCGGCGACGGTGGTCGTAATGGGGATCTTTCCTAGAAACGACAAGATGGCCCTCATGCCCGTCATCGACCGGATCAACGGCAATCTGGCCCGCCTCGCGGATGGCCGGACGGTTCGTTATCTGAACATCAACGGTCAATTCGCCGGCGGCGATGGAAGGCTGTTCGAGGGCATGATGAACGCGCAGGACAAGCTGCACCCTACCGTGAAGGGGTATCAGGTCTGGGCCGATGCGTTGCAGCCTGTCCTCACGGAGTTGCTGGGGCCTCCCTCCGTCTCGGACCATGCCCCGCCGCCCACCGGAGATCCCGGAGCGTCGCGATGAGGGCGCCGGCCAACCTCATCCGCAACCGCCCTTGGGCTCTGCTTGGTCTGGCCGCCCTTTCTGTTGCCGGAACGCACGCCGCCGACCTTCCACATGTTCGCGCGGGGGACGGCGCGGAACAACTCCTGGTGCACGGCCAGCCTTTTCTCATCCGCGGAGGCGAGCTCGGCAACTCCTCGGCCGGGACGGCGGCGCAGGCCGATGCCATACTGCCCGCCATGGCGCGGCTGCACCTGAACACGGTACTGATGCCGGTTGCCTGGGAACAGGTGGAGCCGAAAGAAGGGGCCTTCGAGTTCGGCATTCTGGACCACTGGATCGATATCGCCCGCCAGCAGCAGCTGCACCTGGTGCTGTTGTGGTTCGGAACCTGGAAGAATGCTTTTTCCGAGTACGCGCCGGACTGGGTGAAAGCCGACATGAAGCGCTTTCCACGGGCGCAGTCGGCCCATGGCGTGCCGCTCGAGATCCTTTCGACTTTCGGAACCGAGACGCTCCGTGCCGATAGCCGCGCGTTTCGATCCCTGATGGCGCATGTGCGTGAAAAGGATCGGGAGCGGCAGACCGTGCTGATGGTCCAGGTGGAGAATGAAATGGGATATCTGGGGCCCGGCAGAGACCGCTCCCCGGAAGCGGACCGGGAGTTTGACGGCCCTGTTCCTCGGGAGCTCATGGCCGGATTGGCAGCCCGGCGGACGGAGCTTTCCCCGGAACTGGCGGCTCACTTCAATCCGCGGGGCGGCGTCTGGCGCGAAGTGTTCGGCGAGGCCGCCAATGAGGTCTTCATGGCCTGGCGATACGCGCTGTTCGTGAACTCGGTCGCCGAAGCCGGCAAGAAGGAGTATCCGCTGCCCATGTATGTCAACGCGCAGCTCCCTTCGTCGATGGAGCGGCCGGGAGAGTATCCCAGTGGGGGGCCCCATCCGTATTATTTGGCGGTCTACCGCGCCATGGCCCCGGCGATCGATTTCTATGCTCCCGATATCTACTGGCCTGAATTCGAATATTGGGTGAAAAGGTACCAGGTCCACGGAAATCCGATTTTCATCCCCGAAGCGAAGATGGACAGCGCCCCCTGGAACGCGCTGTATGCCTACGGGGCTGCCCGGGCCATCGGCTTTTGCCCCTTCGGCATCGACAGTCTGCGGCCGCCGGCCGGTCCGGGCGATTCCGAACCGGCAATCATGCAGGTGTACGCGGCCCTCTCCAACCTGGAGGACATGCTCCCGGTGGCGCAAAACGCGGGACGCACCCGGGGGCTGGTGCTCCATGCCAACAGCCCGCGCGCGAGCCAGTCGGTAGCACTGGACGGATATGTGTTCGAGGCGTCGTTATCGCGGGCCTGGTCCACGGGCTCGCTGCTGGCCCACGACGGAGGCATGCTGCTGATCGAGTCTCGACCGGATGAGTTCTTTGTGGTGGGCAGCGGTCTGACCGTGAAGATGAGCAGGGACCCCGATACCGATGCCCAAATGTCCGGGATCGCGAGCATTGAAGAGGTTTCTCGAGCCGGCGCGGAGTGGGTTGTTTCCGCCCGGCTGAACGGCGACCAGAGCAATCAGGGCCGGCAACTGACCATGGATCCACGAAACATCCGCACCTATCGGGTGCGGTTGTATAGCGGCCCTCAATGACTGCGAGTCCGCTTCCCGCCGCGGGACGCGGTCACGGCACTTTCGAAAAATCTTTCTCCCGCGCTTTCAGTGCCTTGCCCTTCCCCGCCGCCCGCTCCCCACACACCCGTCTGCTACCCTGAAATCGTAAGAGAGGCTTGCGCCCCACCGCGTAGGCCCCAACAGTTTTCTTCGTGGCCACGAAGCGTTGCAACT
>JADGNR010000234.1 GCA_017883415.1 Bryobacteraceae bacterium
CAACTCAGATCAGCCATCGACAACAGTTCTTCATCCCAAGCGACTTCTGTTCCGATGGGTCGCTAATCAATTACCCTGGTGCGATGGATACCGTGCGCGAGTTCGGAGCTTCGGGAACGCGGAGGCGGTGGACTGTCCGTGGGGAGAGGCGACAAGGGAGCGCAGGAGCGCGACCAGGGGGTCGCGCGCGGACGAGGGCGTCCGCCCCACACCGTCCGAGTAGCAGCAAGCTCTGCAATTCTGATGCTTCCGTTCGACGCGCGAGGTGGAATCCTGTGACAATCAAGTCAAGTGGCTGATAGATCCCTGCTTCGCGTCATGCTTGGCCGGACGAGGCTCCTGCTCATCGTGGGGCTGCTCGCCCTGCTCGTCTTGTTCCTGGCCCTCGCCTGGGCGACTCGCGACGCCCTGGCGGAGCTTCCGTTCCTCAGGAAGCAGCGGGCGGAAGCGAGCCGCCTCGCGGGAAACGGGAGCACCCCTGTGGACCTGCGTCCGTGGCAAACCGCTCATGCGCTCGCCGGGCTGGCGACGACCGCAGAAGAGAAGGAATTCGCGCGTCAGGCCGAGCGATTCGCGGACCACGAAGTGGACCTGGCGTTCGCCTCGGCGCTGCGCCAGGCCAACCTGGAGCGGCGCTCGCTCACAGGCGAGGCGCTAGCCCTCTCGCAGCGTGTGGAACAACTACAGCAGGTGGTCAACGACGATAAAGCGCTGGTGCAGAGTCTGGCAGATCAGGCGGCCGAAACGGCAGGAGACGACCTGGAAGTTGCCAAGGCGCAGCTGGCACTCGATTCGGATTTGCTGGCCGACGCGCAACAGAATCTCGCTCGCGCCGGCGGCGATGAGCCCAGCAGAGTGCAGGCAGAGCTTGCCGCGCATGAAGTCGAAATGAAGGACTACGACGCAAGGGCGACGCAAACTGGTCAGGTCGCCGTGATTGCCACAAGGCGGCACGGCACCCTCGCCGGAAGGGTGAGCGCGTGGTTCGATCAGCGCACCCGCTACGACTTAGTCCAACAAGCCCTGGGGCAAGCGCAAGGGGACCTGGCCGCTCTCACGGCCCAGCATGCGGACCTTACCAGCCAACTCAAAGCCGCCGCCTCTTCCGCGTCCGGCATGGACAAGTCCGCGAGGCTCGTCAGCCTGAAGAGGCGGAGCGCGCTGAGCCAGATTCTGGGCATCTGCAACGATCGCATTCAGAGTCAACAGCAACTCGCGGGCGTTTACGGCAAGTGGTCCGCGCAGATCCTGCTGCAGCACCGGATCATACGGCATCTGCTGTTGCAGTCTTTCGCATGGATCGCCTTCATTCTGATCTGCGTGATCCTACTCGACGCGCTCGCCCGCTATCTTATCGATCGTCCCAAGCTCGACCGGGGGCGCGTCAAAACCCTGCACATCATCTTCAAACTCGGCATACAATTTCTCGGCGTACTGATCATCTTGTTTGTCATCTTCGGCGCCCCCAGCGAGATGCCCACCATCCTCGGCCTCACCACGGCCGGACTGACGCTTGTCCTGCAGGACTTCATCATTGCGTTCTTTGGCTGGTTTGTGTTGATGGGCAAGCATGGCATCCGGATTGGCGATTGGGTGGAGATCAATGGCGTCGCGGGCGAGGTGGCGGAGATCAGTCTTTTCCGCACCTCCATCCTGGAGACGGGCAACTGGACGGACCAGGGCCATCCGACGGGCCGCCGCGTCAGTTTCATCAACAGCTTCGCCATCAGGGGCCAGTATTTTAACTTTTCGACAACGGGCCAGTGGATGTGGGATGAGATCCGGTTCAGCATCCCCGCGGCGGAAGAAAACTACGCGATGATCGAACTCATCCACCGCGCCGTGCTCGAGGAAACCGGAGAAGCCGCGCGCCTCGCCGAAGCGGAGTGGAAGCGCAGCCCCCGGCACGCCGGTTTGAGCCAGTTTGCCGCGGACCCCGCCGTGGAGATGCGCCCCGGCCCTTCGGGAATCAATATCGTGGTCCGCTACGTGACCCGGGCCTCGGAGCGCTTTGAGGTGCGCAACCGGCTTTACGAACACGTGATCGGGCTGCTGAACAAGCCGCCGGCGCCTCAACCCGGCACTGAAGAGCCGCAAGTCCAGACCGTGCCTGCCAACCCGGATCCGCCTCTCACGCCTCCGGCGCTTTGAGCCTCTTGACACGAAGCATTTTGCGTGGCCGGCGGCGTCTGACTGTGGTCAGGAGTAAATGCCCGGGGCCTCGTGGCCCATGGCCTGGACATACTCGACGTACGAGCCGGGATAGACGCGGGGAGTGCGATCGGTGCCGCTCTCGCCGCCGAGTTCCAGGACGCGCGAGCCGAGGCCGCGCAGGAACATGCGGTCGTGCGATACGAAGACCATGGTGCCCTGGAAATCCTGGAGGGCATCGACCAGCATCTCCTTGGTGGCGAGGTCGAGGTGATTGGTGGGTTCGTCGAGCACCAGGAAATTGGGTGGATTGTAGAGCATCCGCGCGATGGCGAGGCGCGATTTCTCGCCGCCCGAAAGCGCGCGGATGGGCTTGTCCACATCGTCTCCGGAGAACTGGAAGGCGCCGGCGAGGGTACGAAGCGAGCCGATGCCATCCTGCGGGAAGTCGTTTTGGAGCTGTTCGAAGACGGTCAGATCGGGATCGAGCACGTCGAGCGACTGCTGCGCGAAGTATCCCATGATGAGGCTGGCGCCCAGGCGCACGGTTCCGGCGTCGGGCGCACTGACACCGGCGATCATCTTGAGCAGGGTGGTCTTCCCCGCCCCGTTCTTTCCCATCACGGCCCAGCGTTCTCCGCGGCGGATGGTGAGACTAAACCCGTCGTAGACGACGCGCGCGCCGTAGCTCTTGTGCAGATCTTCGATCACCGCCACCTGGTCGCCCGATCGCGGCGGAACGCGAAAATCGAACTTCACCACCTGCCGCCGTTTGGGCAATTCGATGCGGTCGATTTTGTCGAGCGCCTTGATCCGGCTTTGTACTTGCGCCGCCTTGGCCGCGTGGGTCTTGAAGCGGTCGATAAAGCGCTGTTCCTTGGCAAACATGGACTGCTGCCGGGCGAAGGCGGCCTGCTGGTTGGTCTCGCGGATGGCGCGCTCGCGCTCGTAGAAGTCGTAGTTGCCCGAGTAAGCGACGATTTCACCGGCATCGATCTCCGCGATCCTGGTGACAATGCGGTTCATGAACTCACGGTCGTGCGAGGTCATGAGCAGGGCGCCGGGGAAGGATTTGAGAAACTGCTCCAGCCAGATGATGGACTCGATGTCGAGGTGATTGGTGGGTTCGTCCATGAGCAGCACGTCGGGGCGGGCGAGCAGGACGCGGGCGAGAGCGACGCGCATCTTCCAGCCGCCGGACAAGGCCCCGACATCGCCCTCGATCTGGTCCTCCTGGAAGCCCAGGCCGTGCAGCACTTCGCGGGCCTGCGCTTCGAGCGTATAGCCGCCGAGGTGCTCGTATTCGTGCTGCACATCGCCGAAGCGGGCGAGGAGTTCGTCCACCTCGTGGGCCCGCTCCGGATCGTCCAGGGCGCGATGCAGTTCCTCCAGCTCATAGTGCAGATCGCCGGCGCGCCCGCTGCCGGCGATGGCTTCATCGAGGACCGTGCGGCCCTGCATCTCCTCGACGTCCTGACGGAAGTAGCCGATGGTCAGCTTGCGGGGAACCGAGACCTCACCTTCGTCCGGGGTGGCCTCGCCGACGACCATGCGGAAGAGGGTGGTCTTGCCTGCGCCATTGGGGCCCACCAGGCCGACCTTCTCGCCGGGGTTCAACTGAAACGAAGCGTCGACAAAGATCAACTGCTTGCCGTACTGCATGTGAATGTTGGAGAAAGAAATCATCCGAGACACCAAGGTAACAAAGTGCGCCGGGTGCGCCGGGCGGCGGGTGCGCCGGGCGGCGGGTGCGCCGGGGCGGCGGGTGCGCCGTTGGACCCGCCCTCCCTGGTACCATGCGGAAATGAACTGGAATGATGCCGCCGAAGACATGGTGCAATCGGTGCTGGCGCAAACGCCGCGCCCCGTGCGAGAGGCGGCGGAAGCGCGACTGCGCGAGGCGGCCGAGCGATTGGCGGAGGAGGACGGCAAGAACCGGGTTGGCGTGGAGACGGTGATCGCCGCCTGGGTGGCCGGTACGCCCGAGGCGATTCGCCCCGACCTGCCGCGGCAGATGGAGCGGCTGGGGCTGGACCCGTCGGAGTACCGGCATTTGTTGGATTCAGTGGGGTAGGCCTCCTGGCCTGGCCTGCGCAAGTGTTACGAAGAGCGCCTTCGGCGCGGGGCAGGCCGGGAGGCCTACCCCACTTGAGCAATGGGTAAGTCCAAAGCGAACAACCGGCGATCGCCTCGCTTCTCGCGGGAACTTTCCGTGCTGTACGAGGATGCTGCCGTGGTGGCGATCGATAAACCGGCCGGCCTGGCGGCGGTGCCGGTCCAAGGCTCCGAGAGTCCGTCCGCGCTGTCGCTGCTATGCGCGAAACTCGCGCGGAAGAGACAACGAGCGCTGGTGGTCCATCGCATCGATCGATTCACTTCCGGTATTCTGGTCTTCGCCAAAACCTGGCCAGATCGGGAGAACCTGGTTCGACAGTTTATGGACCATACGCCGGTGAGGCAATACCTGGCGGTAGTTCGCGGGCGTCTCGAGGCCAGGGAGGGGACGCTGGTTCACTATTTTCGACGCGCGGGAATGTTCCAGGAGCTGCGCCCAGGGGGCGACGCCGAAGCGGCTCGCGCCGAGCTTCGATACTCGGTGGAGCGGCTTCTTCGGGGCGCGACGCTGGTCCGTGTAGCGCTGGTGACGGGATTGCAGAATCAGATCCGGGCGCAGTTTTCGGCCATCGGCCACGCGGTGATCGGCGACCGGAAGTATCACCCGGAGGAATCTTCCGAGCGGCGGATCGCGCGCGTGGCTCTGCACGCAACGCATATTGAGTTTGTGCATCCGCGCTCAGGGGAGCGCATCGCGATTGACTGCCCACCACCGCGCGATTTCGAGCAACTGATCCAGGGCTTGACGCGTTGACTTCCCCCGGGGAAGAGCGATACATTGACCACCATCGCACCGTCCACACAGAAGAAGTTCAACGAAGCGCTCGATGAGCTGGTCGCGCAGGTGAAGGAGGACCGGTCCATCCTGGCGGCCATCCTGTGCGGCAGCCTGGCGCACGATACCGTCTGGGCGAAGTCCGATATCGACCTGGCGCTGGTGACCATCGACGACAAGAAGGCGGACCGGGAGCACCTGTCGCTCTACGCGGGCGGGGTGAACGTGCACGTGTTTCTGATGCCGCGGGCGGAGTTCCGGAAGACGGTCGAAGGCTCGGTGCGCAATTCCTTCATGCATTCGCTGCTGGCGAAAGGGCGGCTGCTGTACACCCATGACGAGACCATCGCCGGCTTGTGCGCCCGCCTGGGCGAGATCGGCGAGCGCGACACGGAGGTGCAACTGCTGGCCGCGGCGACGCACGCTCTGCCGCCCATCGACAAGGCCCACAAATGGTTCATCACGCGCGGCGATTTGAACTACACCGCGCTATGGATTCTGTATGCGGCGACCTCGCTGGCGCGGATGGAGGTGATTGGCGCGCGCCTGCTGGCGGACCGCGAGGTGATTCCGCAGGCGATGAAGCTGAATCCGGCGCTCTTCCAGACGATCTATGCCGATCTGCTCAACGCGAAGAAGACGCGGAGCAATGTGCAGGCGGCGCTGGAGGCGATCGACGAGTACCTGGCGCAGCGGGCGCCGGCGCTGTTCCGGCTGGTGCTCGAGCATCTGCGGGAGGTAGGCGAAGCGCGGTCGTCGACCGAGATCGAGGCCCATTTCAAGCGGAATTTCAACATCGAGGGGGTGACCACGGCGTGCGAATACCTGGCCGACCAGGGACTGCTCGGCAAGGCTTCGACCGCGGTGCAACTCACCAAGCGGAGCAACGTAATGGTGCAGGAGCAGGCGTTCGTTCACCTGGAGGAAGCGCCGGATGGCGAGTAGGACTGCCCCGGTGGCCAGGCCGGTGGCGCGCACCACCATCGCCGTGCACGGCGCGCGCGTACACAACCTCAAGAACATCTCGGTGGAGATTCCGCGGGACAAGCTGATTGTGATCACCGGCCTCTCGGGCTCGGGAAAGTCGAGCCTGGCGTTCGACACGATCTACGCCGAAGGGCAGCGGCGCTACATGGAATCGCTGTCGAGCTACGCCAAGAGATTCGTGGCGCAAGTGGCGAAGCCGGACGTGGACTTCGTGTACGGGCTGTCTCCGGTGATTTCGATCGAGCAGAAGACCATCGCCAACAACCCGCGTTCGACGGTGGGCACGATGACCGACATCGCCAGCTACCTGAACCTGCTGTACGCCACCATCGGCGAGCCGCACTGCCCGCGCACGGGCGAGCCGACACCGAGCCGCACGGCGAGCCAGATCCTGGAGGCGATTCTCGCGCTGCCCGAGGGCGCCGAGATCGAGCTGCGGGCGCCGGTGTTTCCGCAATACGGCGAGGACCTGGATTTCGTACTGACCGATGTGCGCAAAAAAGGCTGCCGGCTACTGATCATCGACGGCAAGGTAGTGGATATCTCCGCGGAGGTGGAGCTGGACGAATCGCAGATCAAGGACATGGATGCGGTGGTGGACCGGCTGGTGGTGGGCCGCAAGCACGAGAAGGCGATCAAGGCGGGGATCGCCGCCACTCTGCTGGTGGGCGACGGGCTGCTGCAGGTGCAGATTGTCAAAGGCGCGAGCAAGGCGGAGGCGGAGCGGTTCTACCGGGGGCTGTCGAGCAAGACGCACCACTTCGTCTATGGCGACATTCTGCCCGAGTACTTCATGTTCAACAACCCGGAGAGCGCCTGCCGGACGTGCGGGGGGCTGGGCGTCCACAAATTGACGCACCCGGAGCTGCTGGTCCCCGACCCGCGGCGGAGCATCGCCGGCGGGTGCTTCGTGCGCGAGGCGTTCAAGTACAACCCCGACACCTGGGATGGACGGATGATGTACAGCCTGTCGAAGGCGCTGCGGTTCTCGCTCGAGACGCCGTGGGAGAAACTGCCGGAGACGGTGCGGCGCGCCATTCTGGAAGGGCTGGACGGCAAAAAGATTGTGCTCAGCGTGCCCCCGGAGGCGAAGGTGAAACGCGAGGAGTCGGCGGGCAAGGAGGCCGGCTTTGGCGGGATCGCGCGGCGGATCGAGCGGCATTACCGGCGGTACCGGCAGCGGGGCGAGGCCAGCTCCGGGATGGAAGCGTGGCTGGACAAGGTGATGGTGGAGCACACCTGCCCGGACTGCAGCGGAGCGCGCGTCCGCGCCACCAGGCTGCGGTTCACCATCGGGGGCAAGAACATTTTCGAAATGGGCCAGCTCCACCTGGACGAACTGCACGCGTTCCTGGGCACGGTGAAGCCGGCAGGGCGCGGCGCGGATGCGGGCCGGCAGGTGCTGGGCGAAATTCGGGGCAGGCTGGAATTACTGCTGGGCATTGGGCTGGACTATCTGAGCTTCAATCGCCGCGCGGGCACGTTGTCGGGCGGCGAAGCGCAGCGCATCCGCTTATCGACGCAGATCGGCTCGGGGCTGATGGGGATGCTCTATGTGCTGGACGAGCCGAGCATCGGCCTTCACCCGAAGGACAACGTGAAGATGATCGCCACGCTGGAGAGCCTGCGCGACATCGGCAACACGGTGATCGTGGTGGAGCATGACGAGGACACCATACGGGCGGCGGACCACATCGTAGAAATGGGCCCGGGGCCGGGCGTGCACGGCGGCGAGGTGGTGGTGCAGGGGACGATGGACGATGTGCTGGCGTCGAAGGCATCGCCGACGGGGCAGTACCTCTCGGGCAGGCGGCGCATCGAGACGCCCATGCGGCGGCGCAAGGGCAACGGCAAAGTACTCACGGTGCGCGGCGCGCGGGAGAACAATCTCAAAAGCGTGGATGTGAGCTTTCCGCTGGGCGCGCTGGTGGCGATCACGGGCGCCTCGGGGTCGGGCAAGAGCACGCTGATCAGCGAGATCCTTTACAAGGCGCTGTGGAAGCGGCTGGTGGACACGCGCACGCTGGCGGGCGAGCACGACGCGGTGGAGGGCATGGAGCATGTGCACAAGGTGGTGAGCATCGACCAGTCGCCGATCGGGCGCAACAGCCGGTCGAATCCGGCGACGTACATCGGCTTCTACGACAACATCCGCGACCTGTTCACGCAAGCGCCGCTGGCGGTGGAGCGCGGGTACAAAGCGGGGCGGTTCAGCTTCAACGTGAAAGGCGGGCGCTGCGAGGAGTGCCAGGGGGAGGGCGTGATTACCACGCAACTCTACTTCATGCCCGATGTGGAGGTGACCTGCGGGGCGTGCAAAGGGGCGCGGTTCAACAGCGAGACGCGGGACGTGACGGTGCGCGGCAAGACGATCGACGACGTGCTCAACATGCCGGTGGAGGAAGGCGTGCGGTTCTTCGCCGCGGAGCCGGCGATAGGCAAGAAAATCGAAGTGCTGAGCGACCTGGGGCTCGGGTACCTGACGCTGGGGCAATCGGCGACGACGCTCTCCGGGGGCGAGGCGCAGCGGATCAAGATCGCGACGGAGCTGAGCAAGCTGCAGCGGTCCAAGCACACGGTGTACATTCTGGACGAGCCGACCACGGGGCTGCACCTGGCGGACATCGAGCATTTGCTGGCGTCTTTGAACAGGCTGGTGGACGCGGGACACACGGTACTGCTGATCGAGCATCATCTGGATGTGATCAAGACGGCCGACCACGTGATCGACCTCGGGCCGGAGGGCGGCCACGCCGGCGGGGAGGTGGTGGCGACGGGCACGCCGGAGGATATCGCGGCGTGCAGAGCATCGTACACGGGGCGGTTCTTGAAGGGGAGGTTGCGAGGGTAGGGGGGAGCTTGGGGCCAGAAGTCCGGTTTAGAACGACAAACCAGCCAAGTGGATCCCTGCAGGGCGAGAAGGGTA
>JADGNR010000521.1 GCA_017883415.1 Bryobacteraceae bacterium
ACATTGACCGATTGCAAAGCCCGGCGTTCTAGCCACAATCCACATGGGTGTAACGTCGCCATCTCGTAGATCGGAGCAACCCGGGACGACTGCTCCGGTCGGAGAACGCGCTACTCGGAAACTGGTTTTCTCCAGCGCGGGCCTGCCGGATTAGGAATGAGAAACGCTATGACCCAATCGGAAGTGCCCCGGCGCACGAAGCCTGAGTTTAGGCGAAGAAGTTTCGTGCCGGGGCACTTTCGATTGGGGCGTTTGAACGAAGCCGCTGGCGTTTGCGGCGGACGCGGCACCTATGGGTATTGAATCGTGGTTGGGGCTTTCGGGGGAGACAGTTCGGGTCCCGCGTTGGTACGGAGTTCGTTAGCCTGCGACCAGAACGATGGTCGCAACGGGCCCGAACGTGTGAATCGGATGCGTTTTGCTTCGAACGGAGGGGCTTGACACCGGTGTAGACGCACGTGGAGTAGGCGTGCCGAAGCACGCTGTAGCTTCGAGACTGGACAACGGCTACGAACTGTCAACGAGATGGTTGCGCTCAACAGACCTCCGGCGGATCTGTTGAGCGGTGAGTTTCTCGATGAGCATCATGGGGCCGCCGCAGCGAGGACAAAGCCAGCCTGGGGCCGGCTTTGTCTCGCTACTTTCGGTTTTCTCCGAACGTGGTTGCCGGCTGTCCCCCAGCAACTGCTGACAGAGCGGCAGAAGTTGTTTCCTACGTCGATTCGCGAGGAACCCGGAAAAGCGAATCCGGACGAACCGGCGCGGTAGGACATGGAGCATGAAGCGGCGCAGGAACTCGTCGGCGTCTAATGTCATCTTGCGTTGCTTGCTGCCATGGGCGTAGTCCTTCCAGCGGAAGGTGACCTTGCCGTCGGCAACCGACAGGATCCGATGATTGGAGATGGCGACGCGGTGGGTGTAGCGTGCCAGGTATTGGAGCACATGCTCCGGCCCGCCAAAGGGGCGTTTGGCATATACCACCCAGTCTTTACGAAACAGCGGCCGCAGGAAAGCATAGAAAGCTCTCTCCTGGACCAGTGGTTGGAGGCTGCCGGGAAACACGAGTTTAGCTTGGCCAAAGGCCTCTTTCAAACCGGCCACGAACTTGCCACGAAAGACCCGGCTCAGTACCTTCACCGGCAAGAAGAAAGGATAACGAGGGTGAACCCAGTGCTGGTGATCGAGCGACAAACCACCAGAGGGGATCACACAATGAATGTGCGGATGATGCAGGAGGTTCTGGCCCCAGGTATGGAGCACACTCAGGAAGCCGATCTCGGCGCCAAGATGCTTGGGGTCGCGGGCCACCTCCAGCAGAGTCGCGGTGCTGGTGCGAAACAAGAGATCGTAGACGACGGCCTTGTTCTGCAAAGCCAGCCACGAAAGCTCATGGGGTAGCGTGAACACGGCGTGAAAGTAGCTGACCGGCAGCAGTTCTTTGCTGCGTTCGGCGAGCCACTTGTCGCGCGCGTTGGTCTGGCACTTCGGGCAATGCCGATTGCGGCAAGAGTTGTACGAGATGGCCTCATGGCCGCATTGGGAACAGCGATCCAGGTGGCCACCGAGTGTTGCCGTGCGGCAATACTCGATGGCGTAAAGCACGCGCAGATGGAGCCACGTCAACCAGGATCGGTTCTTTGCGATGAAACTGCTGCCATATTGTCGGATGATATCGGCCACCTCGAAGGGTGGCCGATTCATTGCTTTTGCTTCTTCCGGGAGCGCTTGATGTTGTCCGGGCTGGACACGGTGATCGCGTCCAGCGGGTTGGCCACGGCGGTCAAGTGCTTCTTCGACAGATGCAGGTACACGGCAGTGTGTTCGAGCTTGGCATGGCCCAGCAACATCTGGATGGTGCGCAGATCGGTGCCGGCTTCGAGCAGGTGAGTGGCAAAGCAGTGCCTCAAAGTGTGCGGCGAGACGTGCTTGGTGATGCCGGCCCTCTGGGCGGCTTCCCGGCAGGCTTCCCACGGCACCTTCGTCGTGATGGGGACATCGGCTCGCCAGTTGTTCACGGTGCCGGGAAACAGATAGGTCTTGGGTTTCATCCAGCACCAATAGACGCGTAGTGTCTGCAGCAACTTCGGGCTCAAAGGCACATCGCGGTCATGGCCGCCCTTGCCCTGACGGATGTGCACCATCATGCGCTGGCTGTCGATGTCAGTGGTTTTCAGGCGGCACAACTCGGCGCGGCGCATACCCGTGGAGTACAGCGTCATGAGCATCGTCTGGTGCAGCAGGTTACTGGCCGAGCCGATCAGCAGCGCTACCTCGTCTGGGCTGAGGATCTCCGGCAACTTCCGGTGCCGCTTGGGCATCGGAAGATCGTCCAGCAGGTAGTGCCGCTTCAAAGTCTTGTTGAAGAAAAAACGGAGAGCGGCCACGTACTGTTGAACCGTGCCCGCATTGAGCTTCTTGTCCTGGAACAGGTGTGCTTGGTATTGGCGCAGATGTTCGGGTCCGAGTTTGTCGGGCGCTTGGTGGAAGTATTGGGCGAACTCCTGCACGATTCGCAGGTAGCCTTTTACGGTACTCTGAGCATAGTTCCGACGCTGGAGTTCCTCCAGCATCATTCTTCGAAGTTGGGTCACAGGGACCTCCTTGTGACCCATAAAATACTCCTGCCAAGGCCTGACTGCTACCCGGACCGACACGCGTAGCGTCCGCCGCGCCAGCGGCTTCGTTGTGTGCTGGGCATGCTCAGCAGTTTGGAGGTGCAAGTCCTCCGGCCAACCTGATGGAGGTGAAGGCCTAGTGAGAACGCAAGGGCTACCGCCGCGAGGTGGGGTCTGAAAGAAGCGTATAGCAAATGTGCGAGTCGATGGACAAGAACCGGATACAAGGCGTTAGCGCCGGACGAGCGGGCGACTTACCGCGAAGCCCATATCCATCAAGGGTGCGAAGCGTAGATCCGGCGGCTGTGCACAGAAGGCTGTTGAGCTTACCCCAGGAGATCTGCTCCGTGTCGCTACGGCGACTGAGGCTGCCGAAAGGCGGTCTGACCGCGGGGCAGAAGTCAGCAGAGGGCATAGTAGGTCATGACGTCGGCAAGGCTAGTGAGGCACTCCGAATGCTGAAAGGCGGAGCAATGGATAGGCCAAGCCGGGAACGGTGGCTGAAGGCCCGAACGAGAAGGAGCGGTCAGTAGGCCATGAGTCTCAAGGACGACCAGCAGCAGAATATCCAGATGGAACTGGACTTCTCATCTGCGCCGACGGGTGAAGCCCAAGAGGCGGGAAGGGAAGAGACTGAATCGTCCGGGGCGACGAGTGGACCCGAAAGCCCAGCTAGCACGAATCGATTGATGGAGGGAGTATGTGAGCGAGAAAATCTGAAGGCAGCATTGCAGCGGGTGAAGGCCAATCAGGGAAGTCCTGGCGTCGATGGGATGACCGTCGTCGGAATTAAGGATTACCTGAAGCAGCACTGGCCAGCCATCCGGGAACAACTGCTGAACGGGACTTATGAACCGAAACCGGTGCGGCGGGTAGAAATCCCCAAGCCGGACGGAGGGGTGCGAAAGCTTGGTATCCCAACGGTGTTGGATCGATTCATCCAGCAGGCGG
>JADGNR010000522.1 GCA_017883415.1 Bryobacteraceae bacterium
AGCCCCTGCCGCCGCCGTGGACGAAGAAGCCTTGCGGCTCAAAAAGCACTCGCGGCAATAGACGGGCCGGCCTTGGGTCGGCTTGAAGGGTACCGTGGTTTCCCGACCGCATTGCGAGCAGGTGGTCATGGTCTCCGATTTGGCAAAACCTGAGCCCGATCCCTGGCGCTTGGTCTTACAATTCTTGCAGCGCTTGGGCTCGTTTTTGAAGTTCTTGTCGTGGAAGAAATGTTGTTCTCCCGCTGTGAATACGAAATCTGCTCCGCAGTCTACACACTTGAGGACGCGGTCCTGAAACTCCGGCATAGCATGTGCCCCTAATCAACCTGAACTTGTTGTCGGATAAGGTGGCGGGAGTCGCCTCCCGCCACCCGCGTTTACTCAATCTCCCGGCGATTCTTCTTCCGGTTCCGTTTGCGGGCAAGCGCCTGCTTGGCCCGGAGCTTCTCTCCAGGCTTCAAGTAGAAGGAGTGCCTCTTGACCTCCTTGATGATGTCCTCTTGCTGGACTTTCCTCTTGAAGCGGCGAAGGGCGTTCTCTAGCGTTTCACCCTCCTGAAGCTTAACTTCTGCCAAACGAAATACACCTCCCCACTGGACCTGGAATTCCCATGCGTGGTTTTGGAATTGTGAGCGTTGCATCACCTGAAGTGAGGCCGGACACCAATTTTCCCGAACTTCGCACAGAAGGTACTGATATCATAGGTGGTTGACGGATAAAGTCAAGCCCAAATTTCTCGGGCGCCTTACCGCCCAGCCGGTACGTAATCTCAAACCACTTTCTTTTCAGGAATTTACACTGAAATGGAAAATGTTCTAGCGATCTTGCTGGCAGGCGGAGCCGGGGAGCGGCTCTATCCGCTGACGCGCGACACCGCCAAACCCGCGGTTCCATTCGGCGGCGCCTATCGCATCATCGATTTCACTCTGTCCAATTGTATTAATTCCGACGTCCGGCGAATTTTCATGCTAACACAGTACAAATCGCTGGAACTGATCCGCCACGTGCGCGACGGCTGGAACATCCTGTCGGCGGAGCTGGGCGAGTTCATCGAAATCATCCCCCCCATGAAACGCGTGCATGAGGACTGGTACCAGGGCACGGCCGACGCGGTGTTCCAGAACTTCCAGAGCATCGAAGTCGAGGCCCCGGACCACACTCTGATTCTCGCCGGGGACCACATCTATAAGATGAACTACCACGAGATGCTGGACTGGCACCGCGCGCAGCAGGCGGACATTACCATCGCCACCATTCGCGTATCGCCGGCGGAATCCCCGCGTTTCGGAGTGGCGGAGATCGACGAGGATTATCGCATTGTGGGCTTCGAAGAGAAGCCGCAGCCGGCCGACGCGGTCCGCTCCCGCTTCGACCCGGAGATGGTGAGCGCGTCGATGGGGATCTACGTGTTCGACACCAAAGTGCTGCTGCGGGCGCTGCACGAAGACGCCGAAGACCCCAACTCGAGCCACGATTTCGGCAAGGACGTGATTCCGCGGAATCTCAACAAGGCGCGCGTGGTGGCCTACGATTTCCGCGACATCAATGCCGGGCAGGTGCGCTACTGGCGGGACGTGGGAACCCTGGACGCCTACTACGAGGGCAACATGGACCTGGTGGATGTGGTGCCCGAGTTCAACCTCTACGACCAGCGCTGGCCCATACGCACCAAGGTGACCCAGCAGCCGCCGGCGAAGTTCGTATTCGCCCAGGAAGGCCGCCGCATGGGCGTGGCCGTGGATTCCATCGTGAGCGCGGGCTGCATCGTCTCCGGCGGGCGCGTGCTGCACTGCATCCTTTCCCCGGGCGTGCGCGTGAACAGTTATTGTGAAGTGGAGTATTCCATTCTGATGCCGGGCGTGGAGATCGGGCGGTACAGCCGGATCCGGCGCGCCATCATAAATACGGGCGTAAAAGTTCCGGATTCGAGCGTGATTGGTTTCGACGCCGAAGCGGACCGCGCCCACGGTTACCATGTCACCGAATGCGGCATCACCGTGGTGGCATGACAAGGAGCCATATTGCAATGACGATCGTACGAGTAGTGGGACGGGAGATTCTGGATTCACGCGGGAATCCGACGGTGGAAGCGGATGTCTATCTCGCGGATGGCAGCATGGGAAGGGCCGCTGTGCCCTCCGGCGCCTCCACCGGGGAACACGAGGCGGTGGAACTGAGGGACGGCGACCAGTCGCGTTACGGCGGTAAAGGCACGCTGAAGGCCGTCGGCCACATCAACACCGAGATCGCCGCCGCGGTGCACGGCAAGGATGCCTCCGAGCAGGCGGCGCTGGACCGGATCATGATCGATCTGGACGGCACCGACAACAAGAAACGGCTGGGCGCCAACGCCATCCTGGCGGTCTCCATGGCGGCGGCGCGCGCCGCGGCGGCGGCCAGCCACACCCCGCTCTACCGGTATCTGGGTGGGGTGGGCGCGAGCCTGCTGCCGGTCCCCATGATGAATATCATCAACGGCGGCGCGCACGCGGATAATTCCGTCGACGTGCAGGAGTTCATGATCGCGCCTTTCGGCGCCCTAAGTTTCTCCGAAGCCCTGCGCATGGGGGTGGAGGTGTTCCATACCCTCAAGAAGGTGCTCAAAAAGAAGGGCTACTCCACGGCGGTGGGCGACGAGGGCGGTTTTGCGCCGAACCTGAAGTCCAACGAGGAGGCCATCGAATCCGTGCTGGAGGCCATCGCGCAGGCCGGCTATCAACCCGGCACGCAGATCGGCATCTGCCTCGACCCGGCGGCCAGCGAGTTCTTCGAGAATGGCAAGTACGTCTTCAAGAAATCGGACAAGAGCCAGCGGGACTCGGCGCAGATGGTCGCGTTCTGGCAAGACTGGGTGCGGCAGTATCCGGCGATCCTGTCGATCGAAGACGGCATGTCGGAAGAGGACTGGCCGGGATGGAAGCTGATCACCGATACGCTGGGGGACAAGATCCAGCTGGTAGCCGACGACATCTTCGTGACCAACCCGGCCATCTTCCAGCGCGGCATTGACGAGGGCATCGCCAATTCGATTCTCATCAAAGTGAACCAGATCGGCACCCTCACCGAGACGCTCGAGGCCATGCAGATGGCGGCGGCCTCGGGCTACACCGCGGTGGTTTCCCACCGCTCCGGGGAAACCGAAGACCCGTTCATCGCCGACCTGGTGGTGGCCACCGGGACGGGGCAGATCAAGACCGGCTCGGCCAGCCGCACCGACCGCATCTCGAAATACAACCAGTTGCTGCGCATCGAAGAGCGGCTGGGGCCGGCGGCACGCTTCCCCGGCAGAAAGGCGTTCCGGCAGTGAAGAAAGTGGTGCTGCTCCGCCACGGCGAAAGCACGTGGAACAAAGAGAACCGCTTCACCGGCTGGACGGATGTGGATCTCTCCGAAAAAGGCCGGCAGGAAGCCAAAGAAGGCGGCACGGTGCTGAAGGCCGAAGGCTATTCTTTCGATGTGGCCTACACCTCGGTGCTGAAGCGCGCCATACGGACGTTGTGGATGGTCCTCGATGAGATGGACCTGATGTGGATTCCGGTCTACCGCTCCTGGCGTTTGAACGAG
>JADGNR010000523.1 GCA_017883415.1 Bryobacteraceae bacterium
GCGGATAGCGCCCATGGATCTCGGCCTGAAGGACCGCGTGGCGGTGGTGGCGGCCTCGAGCCAGGGGCTCGGGAAAGCCGTGGCTTTGGGGCTGGCCCGGGAAGGCGCGAAGCTGGCCCTCTGCGCGCGCACGCAGGCGACCCTCGATGCCGCCGCCCGAGAGATCCGCGGCGAAACGGGCGCCGAGGTCATGGCCCGCGCCGTGGACGTCACGGTCCACGACCAGGTGCGCGGGTTCGTCGCCGCCGCGGTGGAGCAGTTCGGCCGCCTGGATATCTGCGTGGCCAACGCGGGCGGGCCGCCTTCGAAGACCTTCGCCGAGACCACCATCGAGGACTGGCAAGCCGCGGCCAATCTCAACCTGATGAGCACGGTCTACCTCGCCCGGGAGACGCTCCCCCTCATGCAGCAGAGGCGATGGGGCCGTTTCATCGCCATCACCTCGGTGGCCGTGAAACAGCCGGTCGAGGGGCTGATTCTCTCCAACGCGGTGCGCTCCGGCACCAGCGGCCTCATCAAGACGCTGGCCAACGAATACGGGCCGCACAACGTGCTGGTCAACAATGTCTGTCCGGGATACACGGCCACCGCGCGGCTGGTTTCGCTCGCCGCGAAGCTCGCGGAGAGGGAAGGCGTTTCGCCCGAAGAGATCGAAGCCCGGTGGGCGGGCCAGGCGCCCTTGCGTCGCATCGGCCGCCCCGAGGAATTCGCCAACCTGGTGGTTTTCCTCGCGTCGGAGCGCGCCAGCTACATCACCGGCGTTTCCATCGCGGTGGATGGCGGCCTGGTCAAAGGCGTGTATTAGCAGGCTGCCGGAAACCCGGCAACCGGCCTGATTGGGCAAAATGCCCAAATCACCATCTGCAACTCATTGATCCTAACCACGTTTGATGAACGATTTTTGGGCAAATGCCCATCCCCGTTGTGGCATCATTGATGAACCGTGCCCAAACCACTCGCCGCGGCGGAGCAGGAATCGGGCCTGCGCAGAGAACTGGGGCTGGGAGATCTGGTCCTGGCGCAGGTGCTGTGCGTGGTCGGGTCTTCCTGGGTGGGCATTGCCGCCAAACTGGGGCGGGCCCACGTCGTCTTCTGGCTGGCGGGCCTGGCTCTCTTTTATCTGCCGCTGGCGGCCGTGGTGATCTATCTCAACCGCTTGATGCCGCTGGAAGGCGGGCTGTATCAATGGGCCAAGGCGGGCTTCGGAGAGATGGCCGGGTTTCTGACCGCGTGGAACCTGTGGGTCTATGCCGTGATGGTCACCGGCGCCATCATCTTCGTGGTGCCCACCGACATGGGCTACATGCTGGGACCCTCGGGCGCCTGGCTGGCCTCGAGCAAGCTCGCCACCCTCGCGCTTACGGGAGGCGTGATGGCAGCCATCACGCTGGTCGCGGTGCGCGGCTTGGAAATCGGCAAGTGGCTGCACAATGCGGGCAGCGTGCTGATCCTGATCGCCTATGCCATCCTGCTCCCTTTGCCGCTGTGGGCGCTGGCGCGCGGCGTCATTCACGGATATGAGCCGATTCCCTGGCAGTGGCCCAAGCTCGATTGGCTCAGCCTGGCGGTGTTCGGGCAAATGACGGTGGGGGGCCTCAGCGGCTTCGAGTACGTGGCCATCCTGGCGGGGGAATGCCGCAGTGCGGCGCGCACGGTCGGCCAATCGGTGATGCTGTCGGCCCCGGTGATCGCCCTGATGTTCATTCTCGGGACCAGCTCGGTTCTGACCTTCATCGGCAATCAACCGATCAACGTCATCGGCCCGATTCCGCAAACTTTTCGGATCGCGTTCGGCGCCACCGGCCCGGCGTCGTGGGCCGCGCCCTTCGCCATTTTTCTGCTGGTGGCGCGAGCCATCGCCAGCGCCAGCCTGATCTTCACCGGGCTGACCCGGCTGCCCATGACGGCGGGCTGGGACAACCTGGTGCCGCGCTGGTTTACCCGGCTCGATCCGCGCCGCCGGACGCCGGTGAATTCGATTCTGTTCGTGGCCGCCCTGGTGATGGTCTTCATCCTGCTGAGCCTGGTGGGCGTGCACGAGCAGGAGGCCAACCAACTGCTGTCGACGGCGTCCATTGTCCACTACGCGCTTGCCTATGTGGCGCTGTTCGCGCTGCCGCTCATCGGCGCCCGCGCGCTGCGGTCGCAGCTCCCGCGGTGGCTCAAGGTGGTGGCGGCGGGCGGCCTTTTCTCCAGCCTGATCTCGCTCGCGATCGCGGTCTATCCGATTGTGGATGTGGTCAGCCGGCAAGCGTTCGCAGCCAAAATCTGCGCCATCGTGGTGTTGAGCAACATGACCGGCATCCTGATCTACCGGGGTGGGGCGGGCGCCCACGCCCGCGTCGGACCCCCCGGTCCGACGGCCGTGCTGTAATCGAACGATGGCCGCCTCCAGGCCGCAAGAAGCCTCTCGTGTTTCTCTCTCCAGCGGCGCTCGCACGCAACTCGACACCCGGACCGCGATCGAATCCGGCGAAGGATTGGCCGTGCTGCATGGCGCGCCGAATACGCCGCGATAGACCTTACAATATCCCCACCCCCTCATTCGTCTACAACCGTAGATGCAGGACGCGGCGGGCCTGGAGCGGATGTCACTCGAACAGGATAAGCGGATTTCCGAAGTGGTCAAGCGGGAGCAGTCCCGGCTGCGCAACTTCATTCGCCGGCGCGTGCCGGACCCGCGCGACGCGGAGGACATTCTGCAGGACGTCTTCTACAAGCTGGTGGAAGCGAATCGCCTGCTGATGCCGATCGGGCACGTCACCGGCTGGCTGTTTCGCGTGGCGCGCAATCGCATCACCGATCTCTTTCGCAAGAAGAGGCCGGAGAGCTTCAGCGATACCGCCGTCGCGGACGAGGACGGCGAACTGCTGCTGTTGGAAGATCTGCTGCCTTCGCCCGATGCCGGGCCGGAGGAGTTTTACGCCCGCCAGGTGCTTCTCGATGCGCTCGAGATGGCGGTCGACGAGCTGCCGGAGGAGCAGCGCAAGGTGTTTGTGGCGCACGAGGTGGAAGGGCGCAGCTTCAAGGCCATGGCTGAGGAGACCGGCGTGAGCGTGAATACGCTGCTCTCCCGCAAACGTTATGCGGTGCTGTATCTGCGCGAGCGGTTGCAGGACATTTACGACGAATTTAGGAAAGCGTGAGGGACTGAACATGAGACCGAGATGGAAGAGAATGATTTTCATTGCTCCGCTGGCGATCCTGGGGATGTTGCTATTTGTTTTTATCGGCGGCGAAGCAGTGCGGCTGCTGTGGAACTGGCTGCTGCCGCCGCTGTTCGGCTGGCGCGAAATTACCTTCTGGCAAGGCCTTGGAGTTTTGGCGCTGTGCCGTATCCTTTTCGGCGGAGTGGGAGGCCGCGGCTTCCCCCGCACCAAGCACATGACCCCCGAGGAGCGGGAGCGATTCCGGCAACGCATGCGCGAACGTTGCGGCTTCGGCCCCTCCACCAGCGAGAGCAAGGGGCAATGAAGGCATCTCGGCCGCGCCTGCGGCGCAAGGGCAGGCCGGGAGGCCTACCCCACTCAAATCGAGCGCACGGGCATGGCCACGATGTCG
>JADGNR010000235.1 GCA_017883415.1 Bryobacteraceae bacterium
GGCGGCGAGGGCCAATCTCCCTGGGCGGGCGCGTGGGGCAGCGGCGATTGGAACAAGCGCGTAAACTCGCCTGGCTGGGAGGGCGCGGCCGGCGGTGGGGGCACCACCGTCTGCGGCGGAGCGGGAGGCGGGGGTGACGCTGCGGGGGCCTGGAACAGCCGCGTAAACTCGCCCGGCTCGTGCGCTGCCGCTGGCGGAGCGGCCTCGGGTGCCGACGCGGTGGGCGGCGACTGGAATACGCGCGTGAACTCCCCCGGCTCCGGCGCCCGCGGTGCATCCGGCTGCGCCGCCGGCGGCGCGGGCGTCTGGAACATTTTGGTCGACGCCCCGGGCTCACGCGCGGGTGGCGCTGCCGGTTCGCGGGCCGCGGGTGGCGGCGCCGTGTGCGCCGTCTCCGTAGTCCCGGCGGCCAGTGGCGATGCCAGATCGGGCGGCACCCGCCACGCGCCGGCGCGCTTGAACTTCCCCGTTTCCGCGGGCGAAGCCACCTGCTCCTGATCGCGCAGCCATTCCCCCAGGTGCTGATAGGGCGGCGCGTGGGTGACTACATAGGGCGTGCCCTCGTTGTCCCCTACCTCGATCACCTTGGCCAGCGCCTGCGGCGGCAAGGCGCGGATGCGCGCCAGCAGGGCCTCGTTCTCCGCCGTCCGGCCGTCCACCAGCAGGTGCACGGTGACGTTGCGTCCGGTAGTGGCCTGTCGCGCGCTGAAGCTCCGGGTCCCTTCTCCCGCCAGCGCATCCAGCAGTTCGTACTTCTTGTAGAAATCCATACCCACCCCGTGCCCCTCAACATCGTACCGCGAGATTGCTACTCCGAACGCAGGGCCACCAGCGGATCGGCGCGCATGGCCCGGCGGGCCGGCAGATCTGGACCACGCCACGATCGCCGAAATGGCGCGCCGCAAGATCTTCTGCGTGCCCGCCACCGGCAATGGCCCCGAATTGCGCATGCGCCGCAACGTGTTTCGCGGAAACCGTCTGCCCGTGGATGGCTTTGTAGCGGCGCATGTCCTCGGGCGGTCCAGGGGAAGCAGGCTGGCCCTGCCCGTTTCGTTCGTTTACCGGGACCGCCGCGGCGATCGGAGGGTAACGGAGTCCAGGCCGGCGTTCACTTCCTCGCCGAGGCGGACCGTCTACGCCATCACCGGCGGCACCAGCGTCTTCAGAAACTCGTGCGCCAGGCGGAAGCCGCGCTTGTACTGCTCCGTGAAATCTCCCTGGTTGTACGCGGGATAGTAGAATTCGTCTTCGTTTTCGATGTTCATGGCCCCGGAGTAGCCCGTCTCGGCCAGCACCGAGAGGAAGCCCTTCCAATCCACCGACCCGTAGCCGGGCACGCGGAATCGCCACCAGCGCGCATTGTTCACCGGCTGGATGCCGGCGCGGCGCACTACGTGCCAGAGAATCTCGGTGTCCTTGAGGTGCACGTCGAAAATCTTGCCGGCGAACTCGCGCGCGGCCGCCACCGGGTCCATGAATTGCCACACCAGGTGCGAGGGGTCGAACTGCAGCCCCACGTGCGGGCTGTCCTGGAATGCCTTGAACAGCGCCTCCCAGCCGACCGGCCCGGTGGCGATGTTCGGACCGCCGGCATACGGCTCCCACAGGATGCGGACGTGGTTTGTTTCACACAGGGCGAAGTATTTCTCGTGATAGACCTTCACGATCTCGTCGACCTGCTCGGCCAGCGGCCGGCCGCGCATGGTGCCCGATTGTCCCCCGATATGGGCGATCCCGAGCTTGCCGCACAAGGCGAGGCACTTGGCGGTGTACCGGTTCACCTGTTCGCGCTTCGCCGGGTCGGGATCGATGTGGTTCCCGTCCACCGCCAGCGCGGAGACGTGAATGCCGGCCCGCTGGATCTTGTCCTTGATGGCGGCAAGGGCGGCATCGTCCAGGCGGTCCGGATCGAGCCGCAGTTGCATGCTGGTGAAACCTTCGGCCTTGACGAACTCCAGGTTGGCGTCCGAGTACTCGCACAAGACGCCCAGTTTGGGCTTCCAGCTCGGGACCCGGTTGCGTTGCGCCCGGGCGGCCGCGGCCGCCGAGACGCCGGTGAGGACAGCGCGTCGCGTGATGGTCACCAAACGACAATACTGCGGGCGAAACCGCGGCGCAAGCCCGGCTCGCGCACCCGTAATCCGTCGACAAGATCTTACCGCCGAGGCGCCGAGCGAAAACCAAGTCATTCGCTTCTCGGCGTCTCGGCGCCTCGGCGGTGGAAGGTCTCTCGGGTCGCGCTACCGGGTACGCTATAGTTTGAACATGTTGCTTCGTGTAGGCGCGCTAACCTTAGTCGCGGCGTGCGCAGGCTTTGCGGACGGCAAGGACACCCTCACACCCGCCGCCCGGCAGTTGAACGCCGATTCCTTCGAGTACGTTTGGAAGACCGTGCGCGATAAGCACTGGGACCCCAAGCTGGGCGGCCTCGACTGGCAGGCGGTACACGATGAGCTGCGCGCCAAACTCGATAAATCGACCACCATGGAGGAGGCCCGCCAGACCATGCGAGCCATGCTCGAGAGGCTGAAGCAGACGCATTTCGGCATCGTCGCGGCCGAGGCGTACGAAGAGCTCGACTCCCCCGGCAGCCGCGAAGGGAATCCGGGCATCGACGTGCGCATCCTCGCGGGGCAGGCGGTGGTGACGTCGGTGGACGCGGATTCGCCGGCTGCGGCGCGCGGCGTCAAACCGGGATGGCAAATCGTGCGCGTGGACGGTAAAGAGCTCGCGCCCGCGCTCGGCCGCATCCAGGAAAGCTTCGCAAAATCCACGCTCCTCGATCTCATCCAGTCCCGCGCCGTCACCTCGCGCCTGGCCGGCGCGGCCGGAACGCCGGTAACGGTCGATTTCGTGAACGGCGCCGGCGAACCCGTGGCCCTGAAACTGGACCGCGCCCGCCCGCGCGGCGTCATGGCCCGGCTGGGCCATCTGCCGCCCATGTACTTCTGGGCCGAGTCGCGCGCGCTCCGCCCGGATATAGGGTACGTGCGCTTCGACATTTTCTTTGAGCCCGAGCAGCTCATGAAGACCGTGCAGGCGGCCTTGCAGTCGTGCCGGGAGTGCCGCGGATTCGTCATCGATCTGCGCGGCAACCCGGGAGGCATCGGCGGGCTGGCCATGGGGCTGGCGGGATGGTTCACGGACCGGCAGGGCCTGCAACTGGGCAACATGTACCTGCGCGACAACACCGTAAAATTCGCCGTGTTTCCCCGCCCCGAGCCGTTCCGCGGGCCGCTGGCCATCCTGGTCGACGGGTGTTCCGCCTCGACTTCGGAAATCTTCGCCGGCGGTTTGAAGGATCTCGATCGCGCCCGGATCTTCGGCACCCGCACCGCCGGCGCGGCGCTGCCCTCCGTGTTCGAGAGGTTGCCCAACGGCGATGGATTCCAGTACGCCATCGCCAACTACATCTCCCAGGGCGGCAAGCCGCTGGAGGGGATCGGGGTGATTCCCGATGAGGAGGTGAAGCTCGGGCGCCAGGCGTTGCTGGCGGGGCAAGACCCGGTGGTGGATGCCGCGGTAAGCTGGATTCTGAAGCAGAAAAACTAAGGAGTGTGTATGAACCGTCATTTTACCGGTAGAAATCTCGCCCTGGCCGCGGCCTTGCTGGTCACCGCCTCTGGCGCCCGGCTGGCCGCCGCCGACGATCTCCCCAAAGCCGAGGCCATCCTCGATAAATTCATCGACGCCACCGGCGGCAAGGCCGCCTACCAGAAGCACCACAACGAAATGGCCACCGGCAGCATGGCGGTCCCCGCCAACGGAATCTCGGGGTCCCTGACGGTCTACCATGCCGAGCCGGACAAGAGCTACACGGAAATCAACATCGAAGGCGTCGGCAAAATAATGGATGGAACCGACGGCAAGGTGGCCTGGTCCCTGTCGGCCATTCAGGGTCCTCACGTCAAGGAGGGGGTGGAGAAAGCCGACGCCTTGCGGTCCGCACGGTTCAACGCCGAGGTGAATTGGCGAGACCTTTATAAGCAGGCGCAGACCACCGGCCTGGAGAGCGTGGACGGCAAGGACTGCTATAAGGTTGTCCTCACGCCCAACGAAGGCAATCCGGTGACCCACTACTATGACAAGCAATCCAGCCTGCTGATGAAGACCACCGCGACCCTGAAAAACCCCTTAGGTGAGTTCCCCGTGGAGTCGATGCTCAGCGATTATCGCAAGGAAGGCGAGATCCTGGTGCCCCACAAAGTGTCGCAGAAGGCTGCCGGCCAGGAGTACTCCATCACCATCGACACCGTCAAGTACAACGTGGAGATCCCCAAGGACCGGTTCGACGTGCCCGATGAGGTCAAAGCCCTCCTGAACAAGAAATAGTTGGGTGCTGAAAGCTGAAAGCTGAGAGCTGAAGGCTGAAAGCTGAAGGCTGAAAGCTGAAAGCTGAAAGCTGAAAGCTGCTTTTACGAAGAGTGGGTATGCCGGCTGGCGACAGCTTGTTCCCGCCGGCGAGAGGTTGAGGGGTGGGTGCCTCGGGGTGACAGCTTGTACCCGGGGGCATGTGGTGGGTTTTCGATAGTGAACCGTGTCGTCGAGTTCGCTCTCCTTGTAGGGCGCATCTGATGTGCCCTACGATGTCGATTCTATAGGCGGCGCCCCACGCATGGTATCCGTACAATCTTGTAAAATCGCCTGCAATTTGTTACGTCCGTAGTTTCCGCTACCCCAATTGCGTGAATTACCCGCTTTTTCTCCACCCTTTGCTCGCCGTACGCTCATTGCAGGCGAAAGACTAGTCACGTGAAAAAGCCTGCGAATCACGGCGAGAAGGCGCAAACAACAAAGACGCCGAAATGTGGCGAAGTGGTATGCCCCGTGGATGGCTACCTCCAGTTCGTCATGGGCCGGGGCGGGTGCATCTTCTGCCACAACGGCGTCTGTTCCGCCTCCCATGACATGCGGACCATGTTCGTGCCCGTTAAAATCAAGCCCTCCAGCGGTCCCCGTTAACCTAACCGCCTGCCTCTCACACCACAAAGCACGCTTGGCCTCCGCTCGAACCACGGCCGGACACCAAAAAACCACCACTTCCGCGACCCGTCCCGCATAACCGAATGCTAAACTCCGAAGAGGATGCCGGCAGTCCACGAACTATCCGATTCCCGCCCGCGCTGGAACCGCGCCCCTGCCCTGGTCACCGGCACGCTCTGCGCCCTGCTGGGTTTGTGCGTGCTGGCGGGTTGGTACACGCACACCGATGTGCTGGTCCGCCTTCAACCCACGATGGAGCCGATCTGGCCCAACGGAGGCCTCGGCTTCCTCCTGTGGGGTGCCGCGCTGCTGCTGGCCGCCGCGGGGTACCGGAAGACGTCCGTTTCCTGTATCGTCATTATCCTGGCAGTGGCTGTCTTGACGGCCATCGAATACCTGTTCGGCGTCGATCTCCACATCGACCGCGCCCTGGTCCAGCCCTTCATTACCATGGGTTGGCATCCCGGACGCATGGCCCCCAATCCCGTGCTGCTGAATCTGCTGGCCGGCGCAACCCTGCCGTTTAATCCCGCCCGGCCGCGCCGCCCGCTGTGGGTGGGCCTTATCGGCTCCGTCATCCTGGCGAACGGTGTCATCGGGGTTCTTGGCTACCTGATCGGAGTGCCGGCCTACGGATGGTGGGAAGTGACCCGCATGCCGCTGTATTCCGCCCTTGGATTCACCATCCTCGGCGCCGGGTTCGTCACCATGGCCTGGTCCGCCGAAGCGTCCCGCGAATCGGGTGCGCCGCGGTGGTTGCCGGCCATCACCGGAGTGGCCAGTCTGACGGCCTCGCTCTATTTGTGGCAGGGACTGCAAGCCACCGAGGACCTCCACATCCGCCGGGTCCACGAGATCGCGGCCGAACTCGGGGCGTCGGAGGCTAAGGTCGCCGACCTGCTGGCGGAAGCCGTGACGGCCTTGCCGGAGTTCGCCCTGGCGCTGGGCATCGTCCTCAGCACCCTCCTGGTAGGCGCCATTTATTTCGCCCAGGTGTCCCGCCGCCGCGAAAGAGCCGCCGAGGCCGGCCGCCGCGAACTGGAACAGGCCATTGCCGATCGCGAGCGGGTCAAGAAGGAACTCGGTCTGAGCGAGGACCAGAGAAGTCTGGCTATGGAGGCCGCCGGCATGGGGGCCTGCTCCTGGGATGACACCCGCGCGGAATTGACCTGGGACGCGACGGGGCGGACGCTCTTGGGACACCCACCCCACGACCCGCTTCCTTACGGCGCCTTTTTGGACGCGGTCCATCCCGACGATCGCCAGCGCGTGCGCGAGGCCGTCGAATCGGAAACGCACGGGGCCGCCGGTTTCGCCATCGACTACCGCGTGGTCTGGCCCAATGGCGAGGTGCACTGGCTCGCTACCAGGGGGCGCTCGCGCCAGCAGGGCGTCACCGTCGATGTCACCCCGCGCAAACTCGCCGAGCAGGCCCTCCGCCGGTCGCGCGACGAGCTCGAAGGCATGGTGCAGGAGCGCACCAAGGAGATCCATGACCTCAATCGCGACCTGGAGCAGCACAACCAGGAGCTGGCCATCCTCAACCGCGAAATGGAGGCCTTCACGTATTCGGTTTCGCACGACCTGCGCGCCCCTCTGCGGCATGTCGACGGCTTCTCCAAGATCCTCGCCGATCTGACGGCGGGGCAGTTGAACGAGTCCGCGGCCAGGGCCCTCGAGCGCATCCGTTATGGGGCGCAGCAGATGGGCCGCATGATCGACGACCTGCTCACGTTTTCGCGTATGGGCAGAAGAGAATTAACCAAAAGAATCATAAATTTACGTATCGCAGTTGATGAAACACTTGAATTCCTTAGAACGACCATGGAGGGGCGCGATATCGACCTCCGCATCGGCGAACTCCCGACTGTGGAGTGCGATCCCAGCCTCATCAAGCACGTCTTCCTGAACCTGCTCTCCAATGCCATCAAGTTCACGCGCGAGCGGAGTCCCGCGGTGATCGAAATCGGCTACCTCCCCGGCGACGGAACCCCCGTGGTCTACGTGCGCGACAATGGCGTGGGCTTCGACATGCGGTATGCCGACAAATTATTCGGCATCTTCCAGCGGTTCCACCGGCGGGAAGAGTACGAAGGCATCGGCGTGGGGTTGGCCACGGTGCAGCGCATCGTGCATAAGCACGGCGGCCGGGTATGGGCGGAATCGGAGGTCGGCAAGGGCACGACCTTCTTCTTCACCGTGAGCGAAGCCCCGGCAGCCGGCATTCCGCAGTGAGGGCTGGGCGACCCGCACCCGCCTTTGAGAGCCGAGACCCGTCAGCGATGCGGTGAACAACCGGTTGGTAGGCGAAAGCGCCTGCCCCACCAAGAACAAATCCTGTGCTTGCCGTTGTGGGGCAGGCGGTGCCGCCGGTCGAGCCCCGTTGACGAGCGCTTTTTCGCTGCCCCTGGCGCCCGATCCCTAATTACGGTATTTTAGGTCTTAATTACCAATTGCTTTATGGATTGAAATGACAGACAATTATTATTCACTACGCAGGCGGAGGTCCGACGGATGGATCTGGTTTCACGGGCTCGCTGGCCGAACGGCCAGCGGTGGGCTCAACATGGCCGCGGCGCGAGGCAGCGCATGACCATGCCGGCAACTTGGGCCCGTCGCGGTACCACAACCCACCATGGCAACTGGTAAGCAGCCGGCTGGGCCGGTCGTGTCGGGGAAGCCTTTGCGAGCGCTGGTGCTCGAGGACGACCCGGCCGATTTCGAAATCCTCGAGCACCACCTGCGCGCCGCCGGCTTTCGCGCCGAGTGCACCCGGGTCGAGACCGAGGCGGAGTTTATGGCCCACCTGCAGCCCGATCTCGACGTGGTCCTGTCGGATTACAAGCTAGCGGGCTGGGACGCGATCCGCGCCCTCGAGTTGTACCGCGCCAGTTGCCTGGACATTCCGTTTATCCTGGTGAGCGGCACCATCAGCGAGGAAGTGGCCGTCGAGTGCATGAAGCGCGGTGCGGCGGACTACCTGCTGAAAGACCGGCTGGGCCGCCTGGGCCCGGCCATCAACCGCGCCCGCAACGACATTGCCGAAAAACGCCTGTCCGAGAGCCTCTCCTCGCGGCTCCTGAAGGCCCACGAAGAGGAGCGCAAGAAGGTGGCGCGCGAACTGCACGACCAGGTCGGGGGCGCCATGGCCACGCTGCTGCTGGGGCTCAACGATCTCGATTCCGGCTTGCCGCCCGACGGTCCCGCGCAAGCGCAACTTCAGGCCTTGAAGCGCCTGGCCGAGGACAACGTCGCCATCGTGCGCAATATCGCGCTCCTGCTGCGGCCCTCCATGCTCGACGAGTTGGGCCTCATCCCCGCGCTCAACTGGCAGGCCCGCGAGGTGTCCCGCCGCACGGGTATGGAAGTGGCCGTGGAAGCCGACGACGCCTGCGACCATCTTCCCGACGAATACCGCACGTGCATCTATCGCCTGGTGCAGGAGTCGCTGCACAATGCCGCGCGCCACGCCAAGGCCGCTCAAGCCCGCGTGACCGTGCGCGAGGAGCCCGGGCAAATCCGCGTGTGGATCCAGGACGACGGTCCCGGATTCGACACCCGCCATCAGAAAGGGATGGGCATCCTGGGAATGGAGGAACGCGTCCGGCACCTGGGCGGCGTGTTCCATATCGATTCCAAACCCGGCCAGGGGGCCCTCATATCGATCCTTCTGCCGCGCGGCAGGACGGATCCCGCAACCGACGGAGGGAGTTAACGATGGAGTACCAAGAGCTGGAAGTGCTGCTGGTGGAGGACGACCCCGACGATCTGGAACTGACCCTCCACACGCTCAAAGAGGCGCGCATCACCAACCCCATGCAGGTGGCGCGCGATGGCGAAGAAGCCCTCGATTTCATCTTCTGCCGCGGCGCCCACGCCGGCCGCGCGGTTCCCAAACTGCGCCTGATCCTGCTCGATCTCAAACT
>JADGNR010000524.1 GCA_017883415.1 Bryobacteraceae bacterium
GCGCCGCCGGGAAGTGGACCGGCGTGCAAAACGGCTTCGGCAACCTGGCCGGGGTGGTGGCGCCCTTCGTGACCGGATGGGTGGTGGAGCGCACCGGGGAGTTCTACCTGGCGTTTGTCGTGGCCGCCGCGGTGGCGCTCACCGGCGCCGCGATCTTTGTGTTCGGCATCGGGGAGATCAAGCAGGTGAAGTTCGCCACGCGCAATTCAATTTCAGCACCGGCCGCATAATAAATAAATAGGGTTAAGATACCTTATTAACTTATAATGGAGGGTACAGTAAGAGGCAACCAGTGTTCACCGCACGATTCTTATTTCTGGTTCCGATTTTCTCGCTGGCTGCGTATTGTCAGAAGCCGGTGATTTTCCCCGGCGGAGTGGTAAACGCCGCCAGTTACGTCCAGGGCGGCTCAGACAGCTCGATCGTTTCCATTTTTGGAACAGACCTGGCGGCCTCCACGGAAACCGCTGCGACGGTCCCGCTGCCTGTTCGGCTTGCGGGCACCGCCGTAACGGTGGATGGGATTCCGGCGCCGCTGTTCTATGTTTCTCCGGGCCAGATCAATTTTCAAATGCCTTTCCACGCGATTCCGGCAAGCCAACGGACGGGCATCGTGGTATCCACCACAGCAGGCGTGAGCGACCCTTTCAGTTCGGATCTACCCTACCGATTTGGGATTTTCACGCGCGATGCCAGCGGCTGCGGACCGGGCGCGGTGCTGAACGTGAAGGGCGATGGGACAATTTCGGTCAACTCGCCATCCAACAGCCTTTCGCCCGGAGAATACATCTCCGTTTTCGGCACGGGCCTTGGTGCGGTCATCAACTGGCCACCGGATGGCATGCCAGCCTCGTCCAGCCCGTTGGCTTTCTTCTCAGGACCCTACGGCCTGCACTTCGATTTCAGCGACTACGTCGACAATTCTCCTTTCCACTATGTTGGCCGAGCCCCGGGCCTGATCGGAGTAGACCAAGTGAACATTCAGGTTCAGGATACGGTAAGGGAGGGCTGTGCGGTTCCGTTGCAGGTCGAGGCAGCACCAGTCAATATCAGCCAGCCCGTCACGATTAGCATTCGCAAGGGAGGCGGCGCCTGCGTGGACCCGCCTTCGGCCGGCTACGGGCAAATCACCTGGGAAAAGACAGTCACGACCAGTCCTTCGGGTTCGACCAGCGAGACCGACAGCGTGTCCATGTCTTTGCAGACCTCCCCCGGGAAGCAGGCGCCGTCGGCGCCAGTGCTGGAGCCAGGCGTCGGTCGTTTTCAGTACGACTACGTGGGCCCTTCGTGCCCCCTACCCGGCTATGGCAGTCTCGACGCCGGGGCGGTTTCCGTCCAGGGGCCCGGCTTCGGCCCGGTGCAGGCCCCCCTTGTACCGCTGCCCAAGACGCAAGTGAACGGGCTCAAGCTATATCAGGCCGCGCTTCCAAGCGGCGCCATCCAACCGGGCTCCTTCAGCGTCAACGCGGGCGGCGGGGCGGATGTGGGCGCGTTTCAATCCACCGTGCGAATCGGCTCCCCGATTCAGGTCACGACCTCACTGGCGGGGAAGACTCTTCCCTCCGACCACTCGCTCAAGATCGACTGGACGGGTGGCGATCCAGACGCATGGGTGACGTGCAACATCGTGTTTCACGGCGACACCTACGACCACTTCCGCTTTGATCGGGCCAGGGCGTCCGACGGCACAATCACCATAGGTATTTTTGGATTCCCGGGGGGAGGCTTCGGAATCGCCGGGCCGGTGGAGATCATTCTGGAAGTCACTCCGGACCTGTCACAGCCTCCGGCGTTCTCGGCGCCGGGCCTGTCCCTGGGAGGTCAGCACCTGTGGAAGTACAGCTATCGATTTGAGGGCATCGTGACCCAGTAGTAGCCGCGCCGCCGCCGAGCCCCGTGGCTGTTGTGATACGCTTCGTTCCGTGGACCGCACAACAATTTTTCTTCTCGCCATTCTGGCTTCCGGCAGCCTGTCGGCGCAGGACCGCCCGCTCACCACGCTGCCTTACACGCCAAGCCTGGAAGCGTCGTTTCTGGACCGCTCGGCCGACCCCTGCGTGGACTTCTACAAGTTTGCCTGCGGCAGTTGGAACAAGCTGAATCCCATTCCTCCCGACCAGCCGCGCTGGGACGTTTATTCCAAACTGCACACCGACAACCTGCGGTTCCTGTGGGGAATCCTCGAGGAAGCGGCGAAACCATCGCCCGGGCGGACTCCCTCGCAGCAGAAGATCGGCGACTATTTCGGCGCGTGCATGGACGAATCGGCCATCGAGAAACTGGGCGCGGCGCCGCTCAAGGGCCGGCTGGATGAGATCGCCGCACTGAAGCGTGTGTCCGACATGCCACCGCTGCTGGGCCGTCTGCACCTGGAAACGTCGGAGACCGCCGCGCTGTTCGGTTTCAGCTCCTCGCAGGATTTCGCCGATTCCAGCCGGGTGATCGCCTTCGCCTCCGCCGGTGGCCTCGGCCTGCCGGATCGCGACTACTACGTCAACACCGATGCCAAGAGCCAGGAGACGCGCGCGCGGTACATCGAGCACGTCGGCGCCATCTTCCGGCTGCTGGGCGACCCGGCGGCTACCGCGCGATCGGAAGCGCAAACCGTGATGGACATCGAAACTGGTTTGGCTAAGGCGTCGCTGACGCTCGTGGACAAGCGCGACCCCTACAAGCTGTTCCACAAGTTCACGCGCTCGCAGCTTGACGCCTTGACGCCGTCGTTTGCCTGGACCGCGTACTACGCCGCGCTGAAGCTGCCCGCGCCGGCGGACCTGAACGTCACCGAGCCGGACTTTTTCAAGGAGGTGGAACGACTGCTCAAGAGCCGTGGCATCGCCGACTGGAAAATCTATCTGCGCTGGCACCTGGCGCATGCCCGCGCGCCGTATCTCTCGGCGGCGTTTGTGCAGGCGAACTTCGATTTCTACGCCAAGTACCTGCGCGGCGTCACCGCGATGCAGCCGCGCTGGAAGCGGTGCGTGAATTACGTGGACCGCGACCTGGGCGAAGCCTTGGGCCAGGTCTTCGCGGCCAAGACTTTCACCCCGGACACCAAGGCGCGCGCGCTGGAGATGACGCAGGAGATCGAAAAGGCCATGGAGGCCGACCTGCGCGGACTCGCGTGGATGGGCGACGCCACTAAGAAGCAGGCGTTCGAGAAGTTGCACGGCATGGTGAACAAGATCGGGTACCCGGACAAGTGGCGGGACTACAGCGAGCTCGAAATTGCGCGCGGCGATTTCCTGGGCGACGTGGACCGCAGCGCGGTCTTCGAATCGCGCCGCCAGTTGCACAAGATCGGCAAGCCCGTGGACCGCACCGAGTGGCAGATGACGCCGCCCACCGTGAACGCGTACTACGATCCGCAGATGAACGATATCAATTTCCCCGCGGGAGTGTTGCAGCCGCCGCTGTTCGACCCGAAAATGGACGACGCGCCGAATTACGGCAATACCGGGGCCACGATCGGGCACGAGTTGACGCACGGCTTCGACGACGAAGGCCGGCAGTTCGACGCCAAGGGCAACTTGCGCGACTGGTGGACCGCCAACGA
>JADGNR010000236.1 GCA_017883415.1 Bryobacteraceae bacterium
GGGCGCGCGGGGGGGCGCGCGGGGTCCGCTCCCTTACGGTCGCGGCTCTGTCTCGGATGGCGCATGTTTGCGGGTGCTACAGAGCCGCGACCGTGAGGGAGCGGTCGAGGCGTTGCGGCGCCGCCGGTCCCCGGCGCGCCCCATGACGCGCTATGGCTTCGGCGTGGCCGGGGCTGAGGCGCCGCGCGCAAATACCGTGCGGAAGGGGACCACCTCGCCGCGGAACATCTTAGCCTTAATTGAAGGATCGCCGTTCAGCAGGGCGGTGGCGGTTTCCAAATCCGGGGCAGTCACAATAATGATGCCCCACAGTCCCTTGGGATCGAGCACCTGGCCGGCGAAGGTGAGCTTCTCTTGCGCCATGAGGCTCTGCAGGTAGGCGACGTGTTCGCCGGCGATGCTGCGTTCCTCTTCGGTCATGTTCTGCATGGTGAAGTCTTTGCGCACCGGCTCAATACGGAGCAGGAACTGGCGAACCGGAACCGATTGCGCCAATGCGGAGACGGACATCAGGACGGCGAATAGCAGCGTTCGAAGCATACGTCTATGATACGATTCCGAGCGATTCTCTGTTCCGCGCCACCGGAGTCTCACTTGGCCTTCTCGATGGTCACGTCTCCGAATTTCTTCAGCGCGTCGCCGATCTTGGAGGCGTCCCCTACCACCACCACCGCCGCCTGGCCGGGAGCCATGTACTTTTTGGCCGCGGCCAGCACCTGGTCCGGCTCCACGGAGCGCACGCGCGCGGTGTAGGTCTCCAGGTAGTTCTTGGGCAGGCCGAGGGTGTTCATGTTGTTCAGTTGGTTGGCCAGGCCGTCCTGCGTCTCCAGGCGCAACAGATAGCCTCCAGCCATGTAGTTCTTGATGTTGGTGAGCTCGGCGGCGGGCACGGGGGCCGACGCCATCTGGTCCAACTCGGCCAGCACCGCCTTCATAGCGGGTTCGACTACTTCGTTGCGCACCTCGGTCACCGCCGCGAAGGTGGCCGCCTCGCGCTCGGTCGAGTACTCGCTGTGGGCATCGTAAGCGAAGCCTTCCTTCTCGCGGATGTTCTTGAACATGCGAGAATTGGCGCCGCCGCCCAAAATATTGTTGCCCACCATGAGCGGGAAAAACTCCGGCGTGAGGCGCGTGGGCGCGAGCCGGCCGACATGAATATCGGCCTGCACGGAACCGGGCCGGTCCACCAGCACGATCTGGCGATGGGGCGCGGGCGGCTCCGCTTTGGGGGCGGCGGGAACCTGCTTCTGCTGCCAGGAGCCGAACTGCTGCGCAATGGTCTTCATCAGGTCGGCCCGCGCAGGCAGCTTGCCGATCAACAGCAGGGTCGCATTATTGGGAGCCAGGTACGCATCGCGAAAGCCGGTGAGCGCTGTGCGGTCCAATTTCCGGATGGCCTCTTCGGTGGGTGCGATGTGGGCGTAGGGCGACGAGCCGAAGACCACTTGGGCGAATTTCTCGCTGGCCAGGAACGCCGGCTGCGAACGTTCGGCCAGCAGGTTCTGAATGCGATTCTGCTTGTAAAGATCCACCTCGTCCTGCGGGAACGTGGCGTTGAGGGCCACATCGGCCACCAGTTCCAGAAGCCGCGTGAGGTTCTCGGATAGAGCGCTTCCGGAAACGGTGAGCGCATCGGGACCGGCGCCGCCGGCGAGCGAACCTCCGAGGGCATCGGTCTGTTCGGAAAGCTGCCGCGCGGTGCGGGTCTTGGTGCCTTCGGTGAGCAGCGTAGCCACGGCTTCGGCGAGCCCGGGGGCGTCCTTGGGGTCGAATTTCGATCCTGCCTGAGAATTCAGGCGGACGGTAACCAGCGGAAAGCGCGCATCCTCCACCAGCACCACGCCGAGGCCGTTGGGCAGCTTGGCATCGTAAACCGGCGCCAGCTTGTAGTCCGGGATGGGCGGAGTCTCGGGCGCCTTGGTGCGGTCCACGGTTTGGGCGGCCAGGCCGGCGGCGGCGAGCGCGCCTATTGCGAAGAGCCTGTGCGACATTACTGGTCCCCTTTCTTTTCGGCCGGATTCGATTCCGCGGCGGGCGCAGGCACGATTTCGAGCACCACGCGTCTGTCCGCAGTCAGGTACTTCTTCGCGGCGGCCTGGATTTCGGCCGGCGTCACCGCCATGGCCCGGTCCAACTCGGTGTTGATCAACTCCGGGTTGCCGTCGGCGATTTCATATTGCGCCAGCGCCTTGGCGCGCGCGAGCGAGCTTTGCAGTCCCTGGATCACCAGGGAGCGCACCTGCGTTTTCACGCGCTCCAGCTCCTTGGCATCGACGGGCGCGCTCTGCAGCTTGCCGATCTCCTCCTGCACCTGCTCCACGATCTGGTCGCCGGTGAAGTTCGGGTTGTGCAGCAGAAACATGGCGTAGGGCTCGGGATCGCGATAGTCCAGCGAGCCGGCGAACGGCCATCCCAGATCGGCCTGGTACTGGACCACCGATTGCTTGCCTTTGACCAGATCCTGGCGGATGCGCGCGCTGTCGCCGGCGGTGAGAATCGCGTCGACCATATACAGCGCGTAGTAGTCCGGCGAGCGGCGCCTGGGCCCCGGATAGCCGACGATCACGCCCGGCACGCGCGCCAGCGGATCTTTCTGCACCTGCTTCTGGGCGTGGAAATCGGGCGGTTCGGCCAGGTCGGGGTGCTTGGGCAATGGCTGCGAAGGAATGTCGGCGAAGTAGGTCTCGATCAGCTTCTTGGCGTCGGGAATCTGGATGTCGCCCACGATCACCAGCGCGGCGTTGTCGGGGGCGTAGTAGGTCTTGAAGAACTTGGACACGTCCGCCACGCTGGCGGCCTCCAGGTCCTCGTACGAGCCGATCAGCGAGTGCGAGCTCTGCCAGTTGCGGAACATGAGCGTGGGCCAGACATCCACGATGGCGGTGTTGTAGGGCTCGTTGTCGAAGGTCAGGCGGCGCTCCTGCTTCACCGCCTCCTTCTGGTTTTTCAGGTTGGCGTCGTCGATGGAGAGGCTGCGCATGCGGTCCGATTCCAGCCATAACGCACTGGCCAGCTTGTTGGAGGGCAGCACCTCGAAGTAATCCGTGAAATCGGGATGGGTGGACCCGTTCAGCGTGCCGCCGTTCGATTCCACAGTGGCGAAGTGCACGCCCTTGGGCGCGTTGGCCGAGCCCTCGAACATCATGTGCTCGAAGAGGTGCGCAAAACCGGTGCGGCCCTTTTCCTCCGCGCGGGAGCCGACGTCGTAAATCATGTAAACGGTCACCACGGGGACGGCATTGTCTTTGGAGAGGATCACCCGCAGGCCGTTCTTGAGTTTGTAAGTCTCGATAGGAATGGCGATTCCGGCGCTCCTGGCGGGGAACGCGGAGGCCAGCAGGAAACAGCACGCGATCAGCTTATTCATGGCTTTATTCTTCTGACGGACAGCGTTGGGAAAGGTCCCAGGGATAGCTTCAGGATATCACCAGGCCGCGGCGGGCACAGCGCGCAACCGGTCACGAAGATCCCGCTCACGCATATGCTCGGTCCGCAAATCGCCCCAGCACACCCATACCCGCCCCAGCTTATTGAACAGGCCCGCGCGGTCGTAAGCGAGCAGCACGCCGGCGTTGTCCCGCGGATCGGGCTTCAAGTCTTTCGGCCACAGGAACACGAGGGTGCCTGCGGCCTGCCTCCAGAGATGGCTCTGGCGGGCCAGCGATGTTTCCGCGAGATCGTCCAGGCTCGCCGGCCACCGCCCGGTCGCCGCATGATACTCGTACATCGCGGACCCGAACAGCTTCAACTGAATCTGCATGGACCGGTGCGCGATGCTGCCGGGATCGAAGTAGTCCCACACCAGCCGCGCGCACCACAGCAGGAGCAGGGCTCCGAATCCAACCAACACTTTCGATTTGCGCGACACCTACTTCGCCGCTGGCGTGATATCGGTCACGGGAAGATCCCAGTGGCCCAGCAGGATCTCGAAGCGCCGCTGTTCCTCGCGTTTGTAAGTTTCCTGGTTGGGCCAAAGCTGCTTGATGAGACGCTCTTCGTCGGGATTGGCGGTGGTCGCCACCGTCGAGTTCTTGAAGCGGATGGTGACGCGATAATCCCAACGCCCATCCTCGGTGGTGTGATTGGCCGGCTGTTCGATTTTCACCGCGACCATGCGGCCGCTCTCGACCTGCTTCTTGAGCAGCGGGTAGTGGTTCTTCAGAAAGAGCTGCAGGAATTCCTGCTGGTGCCCCCATTGCACTTTGTAGTAATACTCCATGATGTAGGGCTGGTCGGATGCCGCCTGCGGCGGGGAGCCCTGGGCGAGCAGCGGCCGCGCGGAAAGGGAAAGCAGCAGCGCGAAGAGTATGTTTCTCATCGATCCTCCAATTACCGGGTGATTAGGATTCTAGCAGGATCACCTCGCCAGGATCTTCTCCGCCGCGCGCCGGCCCATGCGGATGCAATCGGGGATGCCGATGCCTTCGTAGGCATTGCCCGCCAGGTGCAGGCCCGCGACGGCCGCGGCGCGCGCTTCCATTTCCGCGAGCCGCTGGGGATGGCCCACGGTGTACTGCGCCATGGAGCGCGGCCAGCGGAAGATGCGGGCGAAGCGGGGGCGCGCGGCGATGCCGGCGATTTCGCGCAGCTCGCCCGTCACCGAGGCCACGATGGCATCGTCCGATTCATCGAGCACGCCCGCGTCGTCCATGCCGCCCAGGAAACAGCGCGCCACCACTTTGCCCGCCGGCACGCGGTGTGAGAACTTGGTGCCGACCCACGTGCAGGCCACCAGGCGGCCGCGCTCCTTCCGGGGCACGAGAAAGCCGAAACCTTGGGGCGGAGGGTGGAAATCCGCCGCGTCGAAGCCCAGGGCCACGGTCATGGAAGAGCTGTAGGGCACGGTGGCGAGCAGTTCCGCCAGGCGCGCGTCCACGTCCTTCAGCAGAGCCGCGCCGCTGTGCGCTTCGCACGCGATCACCACGTCGGCGGCTGACAGCCAGTCGCCATGCAGATTGACGCGGAAGCCGGCGCCGGTCCGTTCCACGGTTTGCGCGCGGCCGTGCCGCACCTCCACCAAGCCCGCGGTCGCGGCGGTGAGGGCTTCGATCAACTGCCCCAACCCGCCCTTCAGCGTGCGGAACAGCGGGGCCGGCTCCGCTGCGGGATGTTTGGCCGCTTTGGCGCGCTCGGCCAACACGCCGCGGGTGAGGCTGCCATAGCGGCTGGCCAACTCGACAAAGCGCGGCAGCACGCTGGTGACGCTCAACTCGGCCGGACTGCCGCCGTAGATTCCGGAGAGCAGCGGCTCAGCCAGGTAGTCCACCGCCTCGCGGCCGTAGTGCTCCTCGATGAATTCGGCCACCGATTCATCGCCCGGCTTCGGTTTGGGCGCGCGCAGCAGTTCCAAGCCCATACGGATTTTCGTGCCCCAACCGATGAGGCCGGTGGTGAGGAGCGGCATAATCTTGGTGGGCACCATCATCATCAGGCCATCGGGCAGGGGGATGAGGCGGCCGTCCTTGCGCACATAGGTGATGCGCAGATGATCGTTCGAGCCGATGACCTCGCCTGCGAGCCCCAGCTCGCCAATCAGCTCGAGCGCGGCGGGTTTGGCCGAGAGAAAGCTGTCGGGCCCGGCCTCGATGGTGCAGCCGTCCACGCGCTCGGTCTGGATCACGCCGCCCAGGCGCGGCCGCGATTCGACGATAGTGGAAGCCACGCCGCCCTTGGCCAGGTAGTAAGCCGCCGAGAGCCCGGAAATTCCGCCGCCGACGATGACTACTTTAGGCATGGGAACGGTCGTCGTATGTGGGGTAGGCCTCCTGGCCTGCCTCGCGCCAAAGGCGCGCTCCGCGCGCTGGGCAGGCCAGGAGGCCTACCCCACTGAATCGCGCTACAGACATCGTTTCACCACCTCGGCCAAGGCCCCGATGAACGCGGGCGAATCGTTCAGCGATTCCGGGCGGGAGAGCGTAATCGCGCGCTCGGCCGCGTACGCGCGAAACAGGATGTCGATATCGTACAGAACCTCGATGTGGTCGCAAACGAAACCGATCGGGTGGACCACCACTTCGCGGATGCCTTCGGCGGCGTAGCGGTCGAGGCAGGACTCGACCGTCGGCCCCAGCCAGCGATCGGCGGTCATGCCCTGGCTCTGGTAAGCGAAATCCCAATCGGCGAGGGCCAGGCGCGCGGCCACCGCTGCCGCCGTGGCGCGGGATTCGCGGTCGTAGGGGTCGCCATTGGCCAGGGCTTTCTCAGGCAGGCTGTGGGCGGTGAACAGAACCTTGCGCCCGCGGGCCAGAGGGCGCAGGCGCTCGGCGAAGGCCTCAATGAGCAGCGGTTCGTCGTGAAAGCTCCGGGCCCACACGATCTCCGCGGTAACGCCGGCCTGCTGTTTCGCCTCTTCGGTGCGCTTGATGTACAGCCCCACGCTCAATTCGGAAAACTGCGGCGCCAGGCACACCGCCGCCAGGCGCTCAAAGTCCGCCGCGCGCACCCGCTCCATGGTTTCGGCGATGAACGGATGCCAGTTGCGCATGCCGAAAAACACGGGCATCTGTAAATGGTTTTCGAGCGCCGCCGCCTGCGCCCGCGTCCAACGGAGCAGGGGCGACGACCCGCCGATGGCGGCGTAGCGGCGCCGGACTTCTTCCAGGACCTGGGGCGACCCCGGCCGGCCGCCGCGCACGAACGAGAGGTAGCTCTCGACGTCTTCGAGGCGTTCCGGGGCGCCATGGGCCAGCAGCAGGACTCCCGCCGGCGGCTTTTTCGCGCCCGCCCCCTTCATGGACGATATTCCCGCACCATTTCCACTACTGCCTTGACGTTTTCCACCGGAGTTTCGGGCAGAATTCCGTGTCCCAGGTTGAAGATGTGCCCGGGCCGTGTGCCGGTGCGCTTCAGCAGCTCGTGCACCTTGATTTTCAGCTCGTGCAGCGGGGCAAACAGCGCCACCGGGTCCAGGTTGCCCTGGATGGCGGAACGGTAGCTGATATCCATCCAGGCCTGGTCGATGTTGGTGCGCCAGTCGACGCCCATGACGTCGCCGCCGGCGGCGTGCAGCTCCTTGAAGAACCCCGCCGCGCCCGTGCCGAAGTGGATCACCGGCACGCCGGAGGAGCGGATGCGCTCGATCAGCGCGCGCGAATACGGCGCGGCGTAGCGCACGTAATCGTCCGAGCCCAATGCCCCCACCCAGCTATCGAACACCTGGATGGCGCGGGCGCCGGCCGTGACCTGCAACTGGGCAAACGGCGCCAGGACGTCGACGATCTTGCCCATCAGCCGCCGCCACAGCGTCTCGTCGCTGTACATCAGCTTCTTGGTGCGGATGAAATTGCGCGACGCGCCGCCCTCGATCATATAGCTCGCCATGGTGAACGGAGCGCCCACGAAACCGATCACGGGGACCTTGCCGGCCAGCGCCCGCACGACGTTCTGGATGGCTTCTCCCACGTAGCCCAGCTGGTCGGTGTCGGTGGTGGAAAGCGAGTCCACGTCGTCGGAGGTGCGCACCGGGTTGTCGATCACCGGCCCTTCGCCTTTTTCGTAGCGCAGCTTGAGCCCCATGGGCTCCACCGGCAGCAGCAGGTCGGCGAAAATAATGGCCGCGTCCACGTCCAGCACCTCCACCGGCTGCAGGGTCACCGTGGCGGCCAGGTCGGGCCGCTTGCAGATTTCCAGAATTCCGTGCTTCTCGCGAATCTGCCGGTATTGCTTCATGTACCGGCCTGCCTGCCGCATGAACCACACCGGCCGCACGTCGGTAGGCCGGCGCCGGCAGGCGTCTAAAAACCGGCTAGTCATTGGAGCCACGCGCATGCCTGATCCATCCTGTCTTCGCAGAAAAACACGCGAAAATTGTTCGGTTTGTGCTGCACCGCCCACTGGCGGCCGTTGACGAAATACGGCTTGGCCCAGACCTCGCTATCGATGGTGCGCGGGGCGATCACCGAAACCGAGACGCTGCCCCGCGCCGGATAGCCGGTGCGCGGGTCCATGATGTGAGAGTAGACGCGTCCCTCCGCCCGGAAAAACTTCTCGTAGCTGCCCGAAGTGGACATGGACATGTCTTTCAGAAATACTTGCGACGCCCGCTTTTCCCGATCCCAGGGGTCGCGTATGTCCACCGGCCAGCCGCGCGGGTCCGTGGGCGGCGCCCCCATACCATAAATACTGCTTCCCGATGCCGCCACGAGAGCGATTCTGCATCCGTTCTGTTTCAAGACGTCCACCATCCGGTCCACGGCGTATCCTTTGCCGATGCCGCCGGGGTCCATTTCCACGCCCGGACGGTCGAACCACACGGTGCGCGCCGCCCGGTCCAGGTGGATGTGCCGGTACCCCACGCGGGCGAGCGCCGCCAGCACCTCCGCCCGGTGCGGCAAGTGGCCTTCCGCCTTAAAAAAGCCCCAGACCTTCATCAGCGGGCCCACCGTGATATCGAAAGCTCCTTCGCTTTGCCGGCTATATTCGAGGCAGGCGGAGAGCAGCCCGAACAGCTCCGCGGAAACCTTGACCGGCCTTTCGGCGGCGTGCCGGTTGACCTCGCTCCACTCGCTTTCGGGCTTGTAGTTCGAAAGCATGTCGTCGAGCCACCGCACTTCGTCGAAAGCGGCGTCCGCCGCCGCCTCCATCCTGATCCGGTCGTATCCGTAAAGGGCAATGGTATATGTCGAGCCCATGGCTTCGGCGCTTTTTTCCAACCGGAGCAGTTCCTGCCCGGCGGCTGGCCGAGCCGCCAACACAAACAAAACTAACACAAATTGTTTGAGTTTAGGGCTAATTTTCGGTACGGCCACGAGATTTTTTCGCCCGTTTCAGCAGGAATTCGATCCGCGTGTCGGCATCCGGGTTGCGGTCGCGCTCGAAATGCAGCTCCGGCACATGTCTCAGAGTCAGCCGGCTGGCCAGTTCGTGACGCAAATAATGCCGCGCGTGATCGAGCGCGGCCATG
>JADGNR010000036.1 GCA_017883415.1 Bryobacteraceae bacterium
GGCAACAAGAAGGATCAGGTCCAGGAGCTCAAACGCCTGGGCAATGTCTACGAGGCGATGGTCAAGAAGGAAAACGTCAAGAAGGACGTCAACGAAAAAGCCGGCGGCACATTCCTTTTGCAGGCCGGCGGCGATATCCACCTGAAAGCCGGCGGCAGGATCGTGCTGGAAGCGGCCGCGGGGATTACGTTTCTTAGTGCGGAAGGCGCCAGCTTCATCGATTGTACGGATGCCGGGATCGTGATTCAGGGCCCCAAGGTGCAGGTCAACTGCGGTCTGCCGCTGCCCCGGGGAGCGACCAGCGCCACTCCCACGCCGCCGAATCTTCCGAAGCTGCCGGACACTCTGGACCTGGCCGGCATTACCAATCTTCCCAATCTGGCGAATCCTTCGGCTACCGGGCCCGGCGCATCGGGCGGGGCCTCGGGCACTGGCACGGGGAGCGCCTCGGGCGGCGCTGCCGGCAGTGCGGCGGGCCCATCGGGCACGGGGGGAGCGGCCGGCGGAAGCGCCGGTCTCGCTTCCAACCCATGGGTGTCACCGGGCAGTCAGGGAACCGATCCGGGCGCCTCCGGCGATGCCCCCCTGGCGCTGACCGATGAGGAGAGAGAAGGGGAGGCCTGATGGTGTCAATCGCCAACCAGAACGTCGTCGCTGCCTTCGACCATGTATCCGGGGCCGCCGCAGTGCTGGTCCCGGTCGCCCAAGCGGTGCGCTTCCAGGTTGTTGATGAAGACGGTGGCGCTTCCCTGGGTGGCGATCCAGGTATTCGGTCCGCAGCACTTCGAGTGAACGCCGGTATCGGTGACGCGCAGCGCGGGCCGGTTGTTCACATCCACGTCGGGAGACCCGGTTTCGGCGGGTCCGATGCAATCGTGCGTGCAACACGGCCTATGGTGCGTGTCCTGGGGTACCCGGGAGCGATCGCCGAGCCGGGATTGTTTGGCCATAGTACGGTAAGTAATATATCACGAAGCGACCGGGGGCATATTTCGTGGCGGTAAATCGAACCAATATTCAGGAGCGCTACGAACTCAAAGAAGTCTTGGGCCGTGGCGGCATGGGTGTGGTGTACAAAGCGTACGATACGCTCATGAAGCGCGATGTGGCGCTCAAGACCATCATCGACATCGACAATCCGGCAACCGTGCAGTTGTTTTATAAAGAGTGGAAGATCCTGGCCACCATGGTCCACCCGAACGTCGTCAATATTTACGATATTGGCGAGATCGAGCAGAATGGCGTCAAGCATCCTTTCTTCGTGATGCCGCTGCTGCCCGGCGTGACGCTCGACCGGTTAATCAAAGAGGGCAGTCCGAAGCTCAGCGTGACGGGAACCCTGGAGATTATCGAGCAGGCGTGCCGCGGATTGCATGCCGCGCATGAGCAGGGACTGGTGCACCGCGATGTGAAGCCGAGCAACATCTTTGTAATGGACGACAACTCGGTCAAGATCATCGATTTCGGCATTGCGCGGCAAACGGCCGGGAACGTGAAGACCCTGGTCCGGGGAACGCTCTATTATCTGGCCCCGGAACAGTTGCAACTGCAGCCGCCCACGCCGCTGTCCGACCTTTTCGGGCTGGCCGTGGTCACCTATGAGGCGCTCACCCGGCGGCGGCCTTTCACCGGCGCCAGTGAGTCCGAGGTGGTGGAGGCGATCCAGCACTACAGTCCGCCGCCCGTTTCGGAGATCAACCATGAAGTCTCCTACCTGATCAGCCAGGTGATTCACAAGGCCATGGCCAAACAGCCCTGGCACCGCTTCTTCAATATGCGCGAGTTCGGCGACTCGCTGCAAAAGGCGCTGCGCAACGAACCGCTGGAGTGCTTCGACAACGCGAAAATCAAGCCGCGCTTACAGCGCGCCACCACCAGTTTCGAAGAGGGCGATTACGTCTTCGCCAGCGAAGTGCTGTCGGAGCTGGAGGCGGAGGGCCACCTGGACCAGGAGATCGGGATGCTCCGCCGCCAGGTGGATCAAGCCGTCCGCCAGACCCACATCCGGCAAATGCTGGGCAGCGCACGGCGCTTTTTCGAAGCTTCCGAATTTCCGCTGGCGCTGCGCAAGATTCAGGAGGCGCTGGAATTGGACCCGGAAGATCCGGACGCGCTTTCGCTCAAGGGCCAGGTGGAGAAGGAGAGAAGGACCCGCAAGATTTCCGAGTGGATCGCTCTCGGCCGGCAACACCTGGAAAACCAGGCGTTCCGCCAGGCGCGTGAGGCCCTGGATAACGTGGTGAACCTCAGGCCCAACGACACCGAGGCCCTGGGCCTGCTGGCGGAAGTGGGACGCCGGGAGAAGGAAGTGTCGCGCGTGCGCGACGAAAAATCGAAACTGTACCAGGCCGCCATGCTTGCCTTTGAAAAGGGCGAAGTCACCTCGGCCCTGAGCCGGTTGGAAGTGCTGATTGCCATGGACCGGGACCTCCCGGAGACCGATTCCGGCCGCGGCAGCACGTATCAGAATTTCTATAATCAGGTACACTCCGAACACAACGCGCTGAAGAATGCGTACGAGGAGGCGCGCCGCAACCTTTCCAACGACAACTTCGAAGCCGCTTCCGCCACGTGCCGCCAGTACCTGGCAAAGTACCCGAACCACGCGCTGTTTCAGGCCTTGCAGTTCGACGTGGAAGAACGCCAGCGGCAGAAGCTGTCGGGCGTGATCGCGGAAACCGACCGGCGCGTGGACGCCGAGCCCGACCTGGACAAACGGGTGGCCATCCTGGAAGAAGCGTTGAAGCTGTATCCCGGCGAATCGCACTTCGAACATTCCATGCGGCTGGTGCGCGACAAAAGGGACTTGGTGAATTCGATTGTCGCCAAGGCGCGTTTTTTCGAAGATCGCGGGCAGTTCAACGAAGGCTTGGACCAGTGGCAAATCCTGAAATCGATCCACGAGCGGCAGCCCGGCCTGGCGTTCGAGATTCAACGTCTGATCAAGCGCCGCGACCAGCAGGCGCATGAAAATACCAAGGCGCGCTGGGTGGAGCAGGCGGACAAATATCTGGAGGGGGGGGACTACGATCGCGCCATGCAAACGGTGCAGAGCGCGTTGGCCGAATTTCCCGGCGAAGCGGAACTGCTGGAACTCGATAAACTGGTCCGCAAGAATCAGGAACGGGCCCGCCAGGCCGTGGAGTGCCTCGATCGCGCCCGCGAGCTGGGCGAAAAGGCCTCTCCGGAACAGGCGCTCGACGCGCTGCGCGAGGCCTATCAACTGGATTCCCGGAATACCGTAATTCGAACGGTGTTGATCAATTCTCTTCTGGATCGGGCACGGCGGCTGGTGGATTCCGATTGGGAGGCCGCCGACGGGGCCGTGCGGGAAGTGCTGGAACTCGAGCCGAAACACGCTCTGGCGCAGAGCCTGGCCAGCCGGATCTCCGACCGCAAGCGGGACGATTTCATCGCCTGGTGCCTGTCCCAGTCCCGCCGGCTGCAAACCGATGGCGATATTGAAGGAGCGCTGGCAGTCGCCGGACAGGGGCTCGACGCCTATCCCAATGAGCCGAGGCTGCAGCAGTTGCAGGCGACGTTGCAGCGCGCCAAGGTGGAATCCGATCGGCAGCAGACCCGGTCCCGCGAAACGCTGGAGACCGTCAAGCCCCAGAAACCGAATCCCACGGAAACAGTCCCCTCCCCCATCGCGCCGGCTCCCCCGCCGCCAACCCCGCCGCCGGCGGTAGGGGCGCCGGCGCCTCCGCAGATTCGCAAGGAGAAGCTCAGCCGCGCTTCCAGGGAGCCGGGAGAGATCGCGGCCGCCAAGCCCGGTGCGCTGCCGGTAACCAACCCACCGTCCGGACCCGGCAAGGCGATTCCGTCGCCGGCGCCGCTGAAAGGTCCGGCGCCTTCCCCAGAGGAGCCCGCGGCCGAACCGCGAAAACTCCTGGCAGCCGGCTGGATTCCGGCTCGTCACAAGATGCTTTTGCTGGGCGCGGCGGCCTGCGTGGCGGTTCTGGCGGTGGTGATCGTCGGCCGGTCGCTAACCCGCCACGCCAAGCCGGTAGTTCCGCCGCCCCCGGTCAGGTTCAAGGTCCGGCTGACGGCATCGCCGGCCGCGGCCGAGATCAAAGTGAACGGACAACCGTGCGGCACGTCGGCCTGCGAAATGGAATTGGGCGCGGGCAGCTATCAGGCCGAGGCCCAGTTGTCCGGCTATCAGCCCGCATTTAGCACCTTCACGGCAGGGAAGGACATCGCCGGGAACGACACCACCCCATCCTCCCCCATCGTTCTGACGCTGGAGCCGCTGACGCCGCACCTGTTCATCTCCACCGATGCCGGCGAGGGCTCCATTGAGCTGGATGGGGCGGTCGCCGGACAAATCCAGGGCGGCGCCCTCGAGATCGCAAGCCTCACCTCCGGAACCCACGAAATCTCCATGAAGAGCGGCGCCTCCGCGGGGTCCTTCACCCTGGAGATCGCCACCGGCCAGATGCCCCACCTCGCCGGCCTGGTTCACGCCACGAACCTGCGCGGATTCGTCATCGTGACATCCGGATCGCGGGCGCAATTATCCGGCAGCATGACTGGGGTGCGCGTGACGCTGGATGGAAAACTGATCGGCAGCCTTGGCGCCCAAAGCATCGAGTTCACGGACTTGGCCGCGGGGTCGCACGAGGTGGTACTCGACGGGCCCAGCGGACAACACGACAAGATGGTTTTCGAGTCCCAGCCCATCGGCGCCGTCTACGCATCGCTGTTGGCCGGCGCGAATATGGGCGTGCTGAACATCATGGCGGGCGAAGACCAGGCCGATGTGTTCATCAACGGCGTGAAATACAAACGCGCCACCAAACAGGGGCGGCTGCTGATTTATCTGCCGCCGAAGAAGTATACCATCCGCGTGCAGAAGGATGGGTTCGCGCCCGTCGAACAGTCGGTTGAATTGCACGCATCCCAGGAGACCAAAGCGGAGTTCAAACTCTTGCCGGCGATTGGGGCGGCGACGGCGATTCTTCTCATTCATCGCGCGCCGCCAGGCAGCGAGGTGCTGATCGACGGGAACCACGTCGGGACGACCCGCGCCGATGGCGAGTTTTCCACCACGAATCTGCCGGCCGGCAAACATTCGGTGCAGGTGCGGCACGAACAATTCAAGCCGCTGCAGACCGATCAGATGTTCGCCGCAGGAAAAACCGTGGGGATGGATGCCTCGTTGGAAAGCCTGATGGGCACGCTGCGCATCGAGGTCAATCCGGCGGACGCTCGCGTGCGCATCCGGCGCGAAGGCGAAGCGAAGGATCGTGATCTTGCCGGGGGCAGCTCCAATGTTCCGGAGGGCAGCTACCTGGTGACCGGATCGGCGCCGCGCTACCAGGATGCCACCACCACGGTGCAGGTGGCCGCCAACCGTGCGGTGACCGCAACTCTCGCGCTCAAGCCGGTGGCCGTGCATGTGCAACCGCCGACACCCCAGGCGTTCACTTTGGACGAATGGCAGAAGACCCCCGGCTGGACCCTGGATGGGGGTGTGCTGACGCGGAGCGGCGGCGACATTGTGCTGGCTCCGGTGGACTTTTCCCAGGCCCACATCCGGTTTACAATCCTGTCGATGAAGGGGAAGCGCACCGCATGGGTGCTCGGTTTCCGCGACCATGCAAACTACTGGCTGTTCCAACTGGATAACAAGAATTTCCTCCGAACGGTCGTGGCCGACGGCTCGCATACCGACCAGGTGAAGACGCCGCATGGCCTGGACCGGAAAACCTACATCGGCATCAACATCGATATCACGCCCACGGAAATCGTGCACAGCGTACTGCGCGGGCGCGGATGGGTGGTGATCGACACGTGGACTTTTCCCGAAGGAGCCGTGCACGGGAAGTTCGGGTTCAGTGTTCCGGGCAAGGATGAAATCGGGTTGAAGGACTTCACTTTCACCCACTGAGACGGTGCGGTTGCGGGCAGGATCCTGGGACGGCCGTCTCTTGCCGAATCCCCGCGTGACATTTTGCTTCTTATGGAGGTTCGGCGTTGCAGGAACGGTAATCGATGAGACGGATCCTCTTCATTTTCGGCACCAGGCCCGAGGCCATCAAGTTGGGCCCCCTGGTGCACCATCTGCGCGCGCACCCGGAGAATTTTCAGGTGAAGGTCTGCGTGACGGCGCAGCATCGCGGCATGCTCGACCAGGTGCTGCAGGCCTTTTCGCTGGAGCCTGAATTCGATCTCGACCTGATGCAACCGGAGCAGACGCTCGCCGGGCTGACGGCGCGGCTGCTCTCGGGAATCGAACCGGTGCTGCGCGCGGAGCGGCCGGACCTGGTCGTGGTGCAAGGCGACACCACCACGACGCTGGCCGGCGCGCTGGGCGCCTTCTACCATCACATCGAGGTGGCGCACGTGGAAGCCGGCTTACGGACGGGCGATTTCGAGCAGCCGTTTCCCGAGGAGATGAACCGCGTGCTGACCTCCCGGATTACGGCGTGGCATTTCGCTCCGACGGCGGGCGCCGCCGATGCGCTGCTGCGGGAAGGCGTTGCCCCGGAGAAGATCTTCGTCACCGGGAACACGGCGATCGACGCGGTGCTGTACGTGCGCGACGGGTTGGATCGCGGCGCGCTGCGCGCGGACCCGTGGCCCTGGTTGGTTCCTCAGAAGCAGCTCATTCTGGTAACGAGCCACCGGCGCGAGAACTTCGGGCCGGGATTCGAGCGGGTCGTGCACGCTCTGGCGCAGTTGGCGGCGCGCCCGGACGTGCAGATCGTTTATCCCGTCCATCGCAATCCGAAGGTGCGCGGGCCCGCTCACCAGATGCTTTCCGGGGTGGAGAACGTGGTGCTGCTGGACCCGCTGCCCTACGTGGCGTTTGTCGATCTGATGCGCCGCAGCAGGTTGATCCTCACCGACTCGGGCGGCATTCAGGAGGAAGCGCCGTCGCTCGGCAAGCCGGTGCTGGTGTTGCGGGAGAAGACGGAGCGCCCGGAGGCGGTCGAGGCGGGCACCGTGAAACTGGTGGGAACCGATGAACACCGCATTCTGGCGTGGGCCACGCGCCTGCTGGACGATGAGGCGGAGTACGCGCGCATGACCCGCATTCACAACCCCTATGGCGATGGACACGCGTGCCAACGAATCGCCGCCGCTCTGGCGGGGCGCGGCGATGCTACCTGCGCCGCTCCGCCACAATGGTGATCTGCATGTCGCGCGCCTGGCGGACCACCTGCTGGACCGTGGTTTCGCGGAACCGCTTCCACCACGGCCGCGGCGCCGTGCGCCCGACGAAGATCTGGGTGATGCGCCGGGCGCGCGCGAATTCGGCGATGGCGCGCGGCACGTCGGCGTCTTCCACGATGTGGGTTTCGATGCGCAGGTTGCGCGCGAAGCTCATGTGCCGCTCCACGCTGTTCCGGTCGCCGGCGCCGCTGGCGACAAAAAGCGCCAGGCACTCGGCCCGCAGATAATCGGCCACGCGCTTGCCCCGCCGGAGGAGGATGGCCGAAGAGGGCCGGCCCGTAAGGCAGATGAGAATGCGCTCCGTGCGGCCGGCCGGCCGGTCCTCCCCCGCCGGGTCCGCGCCGCCGGGCGCGGCATCGGTGTCCAGCCGCTCCTCCACTTCGTGGGCCGTATGCCGCAAGGCCATCTCGCGCAGCGCCGTGAGGTTGGTCTCGGTGAAGAAGTTCTCCATCGCGCGGCGCGCTTTCTCCTGCCCGTACACCACGCCGCGCTCCAGGCGGTTGCGCAGGGCGCGCGGCGTCAGGTCCACCAGCACCACTTCGTCGGCCTCGTCCACCACCCAATCCGGTATGGTCTCGCGCACGCGAATGCCGGTGGTATGCCACACCTGGTCGTTGAGGCTCTCCAGGTGCTGCACGTTCATGGTGGTGAGCACGTCGATCCCGGCATCGAGCAGCACGCGGACGTCCTCCCAACGCTTCAGCCGCTCGCTTCCGGGAACGTTGGTATGCGCGAATTCGTCCACGATCGCCACCGCCGGCCGCCGCCGGAGAACCGCTTCGGTATCCATCTCTTCGAACTGCGAGCCGCCGTAGGTGAGCACGCGCCGCGGAACCACTTCCAGGCCCTCGGTCCGGGCGATGGTTTCCTGGCGCCCGTGCGGCTCGAAGTATCCGATCGCGAGATCCACCCCCTGGCGCCGCAGTTCCTGCGCCTCGACCAGCATGCGATAGGTCTTGCCCACCCCGGCGGCGTATCCGAGGTACACTTTGAGCCGCCCCCTGCGCGCCTGGCTCATTCCGCCCTCGGGTGCGGAAAAATGCGCACATCGAAGTCCTCGGCGGCTTCGATCAGCCGGTCGACCGGACCGCGCGAAAACGGCCATCGTTCACGCCGGCCGGAGTGGCCGAGAAACAGTTGCGTGATGCGCTGCTCGCGCGCGAAGGCGAGAATGGTCTGGACCAGATCGCCGGCCTGCAGGGAATGCACTTCGGCGCCCAACTCCCGGGCCAGGGCCAGGTGGGATTGCAGGCGGGCGTGGTCTTCCGGGCCGATGCCGGCCTGCTCCACATACGCCGCCAGCAGCGCGCCGTGAAACCGCAGTCGATTCCGATTGCCGCTCCGCAGCATTTCCACGGCGTTGCTGCGCGGCGTCAGGCACACCAGGATGCGCTCCTGGGCGCCCCAGCGCGCGGTCACCCCGTGGGAATCGAGGTACTCCTGCAACTGCCGCTCCACCACGTCGGCCGCCAGCAACAGGGCGAGTTCCCGCAGTTCGGCCAGTTGCCGCGAATCCAGCGTGTCCATACGAGCGACCAACGCGTCTGGTGGGGCGTCCACCACCTCGATCTCGTCGGCTTCGTGCAGGAACGCCTGCGGCACGCTGTGGGCGGCGCGCTTCCCGGTGATGCGCTCCACTTCGTCCTGCTGCTCGCGAATGTGCTGCAGATTCACCGCCGTGATGACGGCGATGCCGCGGTCGAGCAGTTCTTCGACATCCTGCCAGCGCTGCGGATTGCGGCTGCCGGGCGGATTGTCGTAAGCCAGACCGTCCACCAGGCAGACCTCCGGATGCCGCCGGAACAGCGCCGCCAGGTCCATTACCTCGTAGGTGTGCCCCGCATGTTTCGCCGGGATCGCCGGAATCGCGTCCAGCCGGGACAGAATCTCGCCGATCTCGCGGGTGACCTCGCTCTGCACCGCGCCCACCACCACATCCTGGCCGCGCTCCTTCCGCCGACGGCCCTCGTCGAACATGCGGAACGACTTGCCCACCCGCGATACGTAGCCCAGGAACACTTTCAGCCGGCCGCGCCGTTTCCGCCGCTCCTCGGCCTGGACGCGGAGCCGCAGTTCTTCGGGATCGGGCCTGCGATCTGCGCGGCTTTCCACTGTTCTCTTCTACCACGGGCCGGTGTGCGTTCCCAACCACCAGATCTGCGCCGGCGTGGCGTCTCGCCGCCGAACAGCATGCCGCGACGGGCGAGCCTGGCGGCTGCGGTGTCCGGGCGACCGGTCGCTTGGCCCGTGCGCCCGTGACATGCCCGCGCCGGGCCACACTCTCAGAGTTTGACCAGAATGGCGAAGGTGAAGCGGTTCTCCCTTTTTCGGAGGTCGGGGAAAAATCCCTGGACGAACGAGCCCGGAGCGCCCGTATTGCCGCCGGGGGGAGTGATGCCGCCCTGTCCGGAGAAGTACGGCACGTTCGACGCGCGATGATTGGCCTCCCAGCGGAAGGTGAGGAATTGCGTGGGCATATAGTCGAAGGTGGCGGAGGCGTCCCAGGCCTTGTACGGGTCGCCGGGATTCGCCGTAAAGTAAGGCGTTCCCGAGAACGCCGTGGCTCCATTGATGGGCGGGATCAGCACCAGGTAGCGCCCCGGGTTGGTGATGGCGCCGCCGCCCAGGGTGAAGCCGAACAGGTCCTTGTGGAACCAGAAGCGGTTGTAGGCCATGAACCCGAGGAAGTACTGCGAGGGGCTGGCCGGCGTCCCGCCCTTGCAACTTACTCCGCCGCCGTACTCGCAGCCGGCGTCGAACGTAAATGTGAAAGCGCCCTTGTCGAGGCCCTTGTCGGGCTTGTCGTAATACTTCACCTGGACGCTGTCGTCGGTGTGGATGCGCTTGCGGTCGGGATTGCCCAGCGTGTCCGTGCCCCAGTAATTGTTGGACAAGATAGAAAGCGCGCCCGTGGGACGATACAAGATCTGCATGCCCAGGCCGGGCGCTTTGTTGAATTTGCCATAGGACTGCCATCCATTGACGATCCACGGTTCTATCTTCAGCTTGTCGCTGGGAAATATCTGTATCCGCAGGCCATTGAAGAACCACGGCGTGTTGGACGATACATAGGACGGCTGGTAAGCCCAGTTATCGAACTGATAGTAACTAAAGAGACCCACATAAGACATGAAGATACCGGCGTCGATATTGATTCCATGCAGCTTGTTGATGTGGTACCCGCCATACGCCTCGGAAATGTAGCGGTAGGCCCCATCCAGGTTCCACTGGCCGCGCGCTGGGCTGGCGTCGTTGCGCGGGGTGGTGAAGGAGTACATGCCGAATTGGGTCATCAGCCGGCCGCGGACATTGGCATAGTGGAAGTCACCGCCCACGCCCATCTGGGTCACCTGGACTTCATTCGACCGAAAAATCTCGCTCGATCCGCCGATGGTGTGGTCCGCCGGACGATTGAGGTCGGCCACGTAGTCCACATCGACTCTGACTTCACCCGTGAAGACCTTGCTATCGAGGGGCGACTCCTTGGTGCGGGCGTTGCCCGTCAACCAGGTGAAGTCGGCGAAGGCAAATGGTTCAGCGGCGGTCTTTTTCTCGGGAGCGGCCGGCTGCTGTGGCTCGGACACCAGGTTCTGCACCGGCGCGGCTTCCGCGAACGTTGCCGCCGCCGTGGCGGGCGGAACCGCGCTTCTCTGGTTGCGAAGCGCCGCCAGTTCCTGCCGCAACTCGTCCAACTGGCCCTGTAACTGGTCGATCTTGCTTAGGATCGCGTCCTCCGATCCCTTGGCGGAACCTCCATCGGCGGCACAACTCCTTGGCGGCAGCGCGCACGACAGGGTAATCCCCAGAAACAAGGTAAGAGACAGTTTCATTTTTGACCTCGACTGCTTCGAGATTAGGCCAAAGCCCCTGAGGAAGTCATAAGGAAATCGTAAGGAACTCATCAAGACGCGGGTCGTCCCGCGCGGCCTCCCACGCAGTCGCCGCCGCCCGTTGGCGCGGTGTATACTTGCAACTTCACGGCGCTTCCCGACTGTATGACCTGGACCGGGGCTTGCCAGTTGGCCGTCTTCTTCGGCCTCCTGACGGCGATCACGAAACCGCTGGGCCGCTACATGGCCGACGTCTTCGAGGGGAAGAACACGTTCCTGTCGAAAGTACTGGCTCCGCTCGAACGTTTCATTTATCGGATCTCGAAAGTCGACTCCAGAGCCGGGCAAGCCTGGACCGTTTACGCCAGCGCGGCCCTGGCGTTCAGCTTCATCAACTTCTGCTCTTTTTACGCCTTGCTGCGCTGGCAGGCCCCGGGCGGCACGCCGCTCACGCCCGACCTGGCCTTCAACATCGCCGTGAGCTTCATGACCAACACGAGTTGGCAATCCTATGCCGGCGAGACCACCCTCACCCATCTGTCGCAGATGCTCGGAGTGGCGGTCCAGAGCTTCACTTCCGCGGCGACGGGCATGGCCGTTGGGGTGGCTTTGATCCGCGGTTTCGCGCGCGACCAATCTTCCGAACTGGGGAACTTCTGGGTCGACCTGACACGGGCTACCCTGTACATCCTCCTGCCAATCTCCCTGGCCGCCGCCCTGTTTCTGGGCTCGCAGGGAGTGATTCAAAACTTCCGTCCACCCCAGGCGGTCGCCGCCGTGGAAGGTAGCCCGGGGGACATTCCCCTGGGGCCGGTGGCTTCGCAGGAAGCGATCAAGCTGCTCGGTTCCGATGGCGGCGGCTTCTTCAATGCCAACTCGGCGCATCCCTTCGAGAACCCCACGCCCTTCACGAACCTGGTCGAGATGCTGCTCATGCTCGCCATCCCGGCGGGCATGACTTACACCTTCGGCCGGATTACCAACGATCAGCGGCAGGGATGGGCGCTGTTCGTCGCTATGGCGGTCATGTTGATCGGCGGAAGTTGCGTCGCTATGTGGAGCGAACAGGCCGGCAACCCGATGCTGCGCGCGGCTGGAGTCGACGCGCGGGCCTCCAGCGCCCACGCGGGCGGCAACATGGAAGGCAAGGAGGTTCGCTTCGGAATCGCCGGCTCCGCGCTATTTTCCGTAGCCGGCACTGCCTCCGCGGATGGAGCGGTGAACAGCATGCACGACAGTTACACGCCGCTGGGCGGCCTGGTGCAGTTGTGCAACATGAAAACCGGCGAAGTGATCTTCGGAGGCGTGGGCACCGGCCTCGCCGCCATGGTGTTCATGGTCATGGTGACGGTTTTTCTTGCCGGACTCATGGTGGGCCGGTCGCCCGAGTATCTGGGTAAGAAGATCGAAGCCAAAGAGATGAAGCTCATCATGCTGTCGTTTGTGGCCACCGCGGTCGCCCTTTTGGGGTTGTCCGGGGCCACGGTGGCGGCGCGGTTCGCTCCATCCAGTTACTGGAATCCCGCCGGCGCGCCGGTATCCAACCTGGCGAATCCAGGGCCGCACGGGCTCAGCGAGATCCTCTACGCGCATTCGAGCGCGGCCGCAACCAACGGCAGCGCCTTCGCCGGCCTCAACGCCAACACGCCCTGGTTCAACTTGACCCTCGGCCTCGGCATGCTCATCGGCCGGTTCCTGGTGGTGATTCCCGCTCTGGCCGTAGCCGGCAGCCTGGCTGCGAAGCGGCGCCTGGCAACCACCAGCGGCACCATGCCGACTCACAACGCGGTCTTCGTCGCTTTAGTCCTGGCGACCATCGGAGTGGTCACGGTCCTGACCTACTTCCCGGTTCTCGCGCTGGGCCCCATCGCGGAGCATTACCTGATGCACTCGGGCGCGCTGTTCCGGTAGAGGTCCGGCGACAGCTTGTTACGCTGTGCTTCGGACGGCAACCGGCGCTCTGGTTCGTTGGCGACCCAATGCCACTTTCTGGATGGCCGGCGCGCGTCTAAAAGGGGACAGACGCATTTATTTCGCTTGCCGGTGCGCGGCAGCGGCGAGAAAATGCGTCTGTCCCCTTTTCGGACTACTTGCTGTACTCCGCTGAAATCCGCTGGACGTAGTTGATGGTCTCGCGATATGGCGGCACCCCGTTGTGCTTGTCTACGGCGCCGGGGCCGGCGTTGTACGCGGCCAGGGCGTGCCACAAACCGCCATGGTACCGGTCCAGGAGATTCCGCAGGTAGCGTGTGCCGGCGTCCACATTCTGAGCGGGGTCCCGCGGGTTGGCCCCCAGGTCTTTGGCCGTCGAGGGCATCAGTTGCATCAGGCCGATCGCGCCCTTCGCGGATACCGCTTGCGGCTGGAAACCCGATTCCGCTTTGATCACGCTGTGAACCAGCCTCCGGGGCAGGCTGTATTTGTCCGCTGCCGCATCGGCCAGTTGTCGCAGCGAAAGCGCCGGGGGCGTGACGGCGACCGGCAGGGCTGCCTGCGGTGGGGGAGCGACGTACTCCTCCGCCTCGAAGGCCCGCACCTCCGCGGAGGCGATTTCCGTGTAACCGCCGTTGTTATAAAGACGAACCCGTGCACCATCGATTTCGTGGCCCTCGACGTGCAGCCGCGATCCGCTCGCCAGCACCGCGTATTCGCCCGCAAAAGCGGCCCCGGCAGTGAAAAGGAAGAACAGTCCGAGAAGACGCATTACACCCTTCATCTATAATGACGTACTTCGGCGTCTAAGCGTGTAGCCCAAGGTGGGAATCCGCCGATCTGCTATCTTGAAGATAGCTCCACTGTATGCCCTTTCATATCCAGCCGCTCCGGGAATTCCTGGTCCGGCCCGCTTTGCCCTTATCCCTCACCCGCATGACGGAACTGGCCTACAACCTGCTCTGGAGCTGGGAACCCATCGTGCGCGCGCTGTTCCGGCGTCTCGACCCGGCCCTCTGGCGCGAATGCGGGTATAACCCGGTCTTGATGCTGGGGCGCCTTTCCCAGGCCGCGCTCGAGAGAGCCGGCGCCGACCCGCGGTACCTCGCCCTGTACCGCATGGCGTGCGAAACCTACGATGCGCGCACGCGCAAGGCCTCGCCGCGCGAGGATGGCAAGCTGGTCGCGTACTTCTCCGCGGAGTACGGCCTTACCGAATGCCTGCCGGTCTATTCGGGCGGCCTCGGCATCCTTTCGGGAGACCACCTGAAATCGTCCAGCGACCAGGATTATCCGCTGATCGGCCTCGGCCTGCTCTATCAGCAGGGCTACTTCCGGCAGTTTCTCAATCCGGACGGATGGCAGCAGGAACGCTATCCCATGAACGATTTCTATACCCTGCCGCTGGTCACCGCGAAAGACGCCGACGGCCGGGACCTGAAGGTGACGGTCAAACTGCCCACCGGCAACGTCTATATCCAGGTGTGGAAGCTCGACGTCGGCCGCATTACCGCCTACCTGCTCGACACCAATATCCCCGATAACGTGCTGCCCCAGGACCGCGACATCACCGATTCGCTCTATGGCGGCGATAACGATACGCGCATTCGCCAGGAGATCGTGCTGGGCATCGGAGGCATGCGCGCGCTGCAGGCCATGGGGTTGAAGCCCACCGTCTACCACATGAACGAGGGCCACTCCGCGTTTCTGTCGTTGGAGCAGATTCGCCTGTACATGCGCGATGAGCATCTCAGCTTCGAAGAGGCCCTGGAAACGGCGCGCACCGGCAACGTCTTCACCACCCACACCCCCGTGCCCGCCGGCATGGACATGTTCGACCCCGGTCTGATGTACCACTATTTCGCGGATTATTGCGGCGAGATCGGAATCGATTTCCAACACCTGATGGCGCTCGGCCGGCGCGATATTTTCAACCGCGACGAGCGGTTTTCCATGGCCGTCCTGGCGCTCAACACCTCGTCCTACCGCAATGCCGTGAGCCGCCTGCACCGGCAGGTCTCGCAGGAGATGTTCCACGACCTTTGGCCGCAACTGCCCGTCTGGGAAGTGCCCATCACCTCCATCACCAATGGCGTGCATCTGCCGAGCTGGTTGAACGGCGACCTGGCTTCGCTCTACGATCAATATCTGCAGCCGGACTGGCGCGAGCGCTTCAACGAACCGGTCATCTGGGAGCAGGTGAAAGACATTCCGGACGAAGAACTGCTGGAGGTGCATCGCCGGCGCAAGCGCCGCCTGGTCAGCTTCGTTCGCGTGCAGCAGCACTCCTCGGCGTTGCGGCGGCAAGCCTCGGCGGCGGAAGTGCGGCGGGCGGGCGAGGTGCTCGATCCCAACGCATTCACCATCGGGTTTGCGCGCCGTTTTGCCACCTATAAGCGCGCCACGCTGCTGTTCCGCGACGTCGAGCGGCTGAAGCGGATTCTGCTGAACAAGGAAATGCCGGTCCAGGTGGTGATTGCCGGCAAAGCCCATCCCAAGGACCAGCCGGGCAAGAGCTACATCCGCGAGGTGGTGCAGCTTTCGCGCGATCCCGACCTCTGGAAGCACGTGGTTTTCGTCGAAGACTACGACATGAAGGTGGCCCGCGAGATGATCCAGGGCGTGGACCTCTGGCTGAATAACCCGAAGCGCGGCGAAGAGGCTTGCGGCACCAGCGGGATGAAGGCCGCGCTCAACGGCGTGCTCAACCTGAGCATCCTCGATGGCTGGTTCGACGAAGCCTACGAAAACTCCGGCGGCTGGGCCATTGGCGAGCGCGAGCCGTATACCGAGGACCAGGACGGGCTGCACGCCAGCGCCATCTATTACCTGCTCGAAAACGAGATCGTCCCCATGTTCTACGAGCGCCGCGAGCAGACCCCGCGGGAGTGGATGCGCCGCATCAAGCAATCCCTCATGTACATCAGCCCGCAGTTCGATTGCCGCCGCATGGTGCGGGAGTACATGACCGAACTGTACGAGCCGGCCCACCAGCAGCACATCCGGGCGCACGAGGGCGGTTATAGCGCGATCCGCGAAAAAACCCGCTGGACCTCGCGCATCCGCGAGGTTTGGGACCGCGTGAAATTCGTCGAGGCCAGCCCCGGGCCGGCGGCCTCGGTGATCAGCGGCAAGACGCTTCCCGTGCGTGCCGCCATCGATCTGGCGGGGTTGACCCCCGACGATGTCCGCGTGGAAGTGGTCCTCGGCCGCGTCGATTCCAACGGCCACCTGGAGGAAACCGAAGTCATGGTACTGCCGGCAGTCGAGCAGCAGGGGCCGGTCACCGTATTCGGCAAGGAAATCGTCCCCGATCGAACCGGCCGCCTGGGATACGCGCTGCGCGTCAGTCCCAATCACTTTGACGATCCCCTTACCCAGCCCTGCTCCAGCCTGCTGAAGTGGAGTTCGGTGGGATAAATCGCAAGTTTCGCGTTTTTTCGGCCTCCGCCGGTGCTGGTACCGTCAATTAGGACGTGCAAACGGCTGCGATCCGTGGTAAATATGTATTTGTAGCAGTGGCGGGTCACAAACCTGTGGTGTTTGGCGCCTCGGCGTTCCCGCAAATCCTTCCGGTAATCCCACCTAACCGCCTGTAAAGGGTCTTGCAGACGGACTCCGTGGGCACCCAGATCGATGTCACGCCTCCAGGCGCTTGGAATGTTAGCCGGTTGTTGCGTTAACGTCTTTTCGTCCTGCTAGTTACGGAGTAACTTCCCCATGGACAGCGATCGCAAGTACAGACAGAACGGGTACATGGACTCGGACCGCGATTCCAACCGTGAATCCCGAGGCGGCTTTCGGGACGATCGTCCCAAGCCCCAGGGCCCCCGCCCGCCTATTGACATCACCGGCCCCCGCCTGCCGCGCCTGGTACAGCACGTGGCGGCCGCGCGCTGTTACAGCTGCTCCACCACCCTCCCGCCCGAGGTCGACTTCAGCGGCGCCTGTCCCAAGTGCAATGCCGCGCTTCACTGCTGCAAGCAGTGCTCGCACTTTGAGCCCTCCATGCGTTTCCAGTGCCTCAAGCCGATCCCCGTGCGCATTCCCTCCAAAGACAAGGCCAACGAATGCACGCTGTTTTCGCCGCGGGTGACCGTGGCGCGCGAAGGCACGGCCAGCGCGCCCCCGGTGTCGCCCCCGGTGAATGTGGGCCCGCCCGCGCCGCGCAATGCCGACGACGCGCGCAACGCCTTCGATAGACTCTTCAAGAAGCTGTAGGCCTTGGGCATCGGCCACGTCGCGGTCGCCCTGAGCCTCAAGCCGGCGGACCGCCATCTCAACGCGGGCCTGCTGATCTTCGCAGCTACCCCGCCGGCTACGCGCACAAGCACTACCTCCTGTTCACCTTTCCCTGGTCGCACGGCTTGCTTCCGCTGCTCGCATGGAGCGCCGCCCTGGGATTGCTGTGCCGGGCGTTCCGCCGCCAGTCCCGCGCCGCCCTGCTGGTGGCGGCGGCGGTTGCCTCCCACTTCGTGCTGGACGCGCTGGTCCACGTCCGGGGGCTCCCCCTGGCCGGCCCGGGCTCCTTCCGGCTGGGATTGGGCCTGTGGCGGAACCTCCCGCTGGAATTGGCCATCGAGGCCGCCATGGCGGTGGCGGCGCTGGCCCTGTATCTGCGGGCCACGCGCGATCACAGCCGCGGCCGGCGCATCGGCATGGTGGTCTACGTGGTTCTGCTGGCTTTCCTCATGATCTCCGGACAGGCGGCCGCCACCGAGCCGCCACGCCGCGCCGAGCTCCTGTCCTCATGGATTGCCGCTCCCCTCCTCTTCAGCGCCATCGCGTTCTGGCTGGACCGCCGGCCGCGCGGCATGTCGCGAGCTGTCGCCTGTTGACCGCGGTGCCCTCGGAAGTGGGGCGGCCAATCCTGGCTGCCGTCGGCTTTCAGCCGGCGCTGTCGGGGTGCGAAGACTCGGGTGTGGCCCGAGAGAGCCGCCTGAATGGCGGCTGCGGGCACGATTGCCCGCCCCACACCTTCAGAGCCAGGCTCAGGGAGCGCCCGGGACGATTGTTTCTGGACACCCTCTTAGTGCTCGCCCTCTCCTACCGGCTCGTTACCGGTGAGTAACTGGTTCCACTCCGGCTTATCCGTATTCAGATAAATGTTCAGCGGCTTTTCATTGCGCAGCAGATCGATGTAGGTGGGATACAGATCGTACGGGATAAAGGCGCCACCCCGTTTGATCGCCGGATTATAGAAATTCGCCAGGGCGATGCTATCGGGTCTTGTAAAGTAGATCAGGTACTGGTGCCCGTCGGAAGCGGTGCACGCGATCAACGCGTAGAACTTTCCGCCGCTCGCCTCGATCTGGCGCCCCAGGGTCACCTGGTAGGTTGACAAGGGAACTGTAACTGTCGGCATGGTTGTCTCCTCTTCAAAGCACTGGCCGTCATAAATGACTGCATCCGCCGAGGGAAGCAATCTTGTTGTCCATTTTTCCCCACAGGTTCATCGCCTCGAGCTGAGCAATGGTATAGAGGTTCTTAAAGAGATCGAAGACCTCTCCGTTGCTGTGACTCTTTCCGTTGGCCATGTCCCGGCAGTAGGCCTTCAACAGATACCCCGGCAAATAGGTCAGGGACAGATCGATCGTGCGCCGTCCTACGTTGTTGCACTGGGCGGCAGCCGGCACGGCCGCTCCAAACCAGGCGTCAAACTGGGCCTGGTCGACGAGAATCTGGGAAATCGGCATCGGGGGTGTGGCGGTGGTCAACTGGTTGTAAGGGTCGTCGCCGTGGCTGAGATACAATCCGTCCTCGATGAAATTCGGCTGTGCGTGCCCGCAGTGGGTAACCAGCCTCACCGGAATATTCACGGTACGCAGGATGGCCCGAAGAAACCCGGTGGTTCCCCAGCACCCGCCCGTCACGTGATGCACACCCGACGAAGGCTGGCTGAGCATGGGCGTCCCCTGAATCATTTTCAGGACCGGCGGGAACCCCCGGTACTGCCACTGGTCGTACACGTTCGCCGTGTCCCAGCCGCCCGAGAAATGCTGCAAATTGCTCCTGCACCAATCCAGCAGGCCGGCGATCGTGGAAAAGCGATTGGACGCGATCATGTGGTACGCGAGGCTGAAGCCGATATTCGGAGCGCACGGCAGAACCACGCCATGATCGAAAGTGATTTCATAGCCGCCCTGGCTGCCGTTCCAGTGAAATGTTTCCCGGCTGTCAAAAAGCTGGGCCAGCCCGGTAGCGGAATAACCGGCGATCGACCAGCCCACCCGGCTTCCGATTTCCATGGCCAGGCTTTGCGCCGCATACGAGAGGAACATGGGCCACGCGTAGGCCGCGTCCAGAATTTGAACCACGTTGTCGCTGTCTGCGAGCGTCTTCTTGTTGGGCGCCGGATCCGCGGGCAGGACACTCGCAAAATTCCATGCCATCAGGAACGCGTGCGCCAGGTCGGCCTTCATCGCGGTGGTCCACGATGCGTAGGCTTGGGCGCCGCCCGGAGCTTCCCATACGAGCGCATTGCCGATGGCAGGGTGCGCCGCCAGCCACGAGCCGACATCCGGCATCGGTTCCGTCTCGCCGGTGAATTCATTGCCTGTCGAAATCTGGTTCCATTCCGGCTTGTCGCTGTTGCAATACGCGAAGACCGGTTTCTCGTTTAGCAGGAGATCGCGATACCAGCCGTACAATTGGGCCGGCAGGAAGATCGTGGCCCAATTCGCCGCGGGAGTATAGACGTTGTCGGGCACCGGTGAACCAGGAGTCAGAAAATAGATGCCCAACCGGTCAGCGCCGGCGCTGTGGCACGCAATCACCGCATAGAAGCTATACGTCCCGCCCTGCAGGGTAATCGTGCGGCTGGCGGTAATGTCGTAGGAGACGATTTCGAAAGTGGTGACCGCCATGGAATCGACCTTTCAGCCGGGGACCCTCCGACGGGCCACAGTATAGCACTCTCACCGGCGGACACCCCGCCACCTCTTCGTGCCCCCCCACGAGGCGATCCAGAAGGGTCACTGCTCTAAGCGCTCAGTGCGGATCTTGCCCTTGTCTTCCCACGCCGCGACAACAGGGCCTCGACCTGTGATCACAGGAAACGCGCCAGATGGCGAAAGCAGGTAAGCCGGCCTACCGGGTACTTTGGCCATGATACCTTCTGCGTTCGACCACACCGCATAGATACCTTCCCTGCGCAAGGCGACGGCGGGGTTTCTGCCGGTGGCCAGACGCTCTTCGGGTTGACCGTCGGGGCGTGCGAGAAAGAGATCGCTTTCCCGCCGCCAGAGAGTGATCGCGGAGCCCCGATACTCACCCAGCCCCCCGCCATCCATCGGGCATGCGTTCAGCGGCCAACTGCCCTGCCCTAGTTTCGCAATCCCAAAGTTCTCCCCATCTGGAGCGGTCGCCATAAAGAAATCACGGTTGCCCTGTATCGAGTTCCGGAACAAAATGCGCACGGCGCCATCGGCGGAGATCGTGACGCTCGGATGGCAGCATTCGCAGACCGTTCGGCTAAGAAGGCTCTGCTTGGACCAGGTCAAGCCGGCATCTTCGGAATGGGCGGTGAACAATCGAGGCGCGCCATCCTGCGGACCGATCCAGGCGGCGAAGAGCCCTTGCTTGCCATCCGATGCCAAAGCCTGAAAACCCATTCCGCCAGTGCCTTGCGAACTGATATCGGGGCCGGGCGCCCAGGTTCTCCCGTGGTCCGTAGATCGCCAGGAGCGTAGGGTGTTTGGCCCGTATTGCCGATCGGCGGGTCCGATTCCGGCGGTGACGACGATGGCGCTCGCCGTGAAAGCCAGGCGGGGACCCCGGTGATTGCCGAGTGACAGCACGGCTGCCTCAGCGACAACAACTGGTGGATCGTCATTGTGAGCATAGTAAATCGTGTTCTTCGAGCCGAACACAACGCCCACATTACTGCCGTCCGATGCGATCTGCGGCTGCTGGTACACGACATCGGGCCGGGTAGGTGCGATCTCGGCGGCCAGCAGCAGGCACACAAGAAACAAGGGCATAGCGATCATACTGTCCGGGGCCGAAAAGGTTACAGGAGAACCGGCGGCGGCTTATCCCGCGTGGGGTCGCCACGCGCCGTGCTGTTCGAGCAGCATCAGCACCCCATCGTGCCCCTTCTTCTGTGCCCACGCGCGGGGCGTCGCCCAGGGTTCGGCGTCCGCCTCCACCGGGTCTGCCCCCCGCTCCAGCAGCAACTTCACCAACTCCAGGCGGCCCCACCGGCAGGCCCAGCCAAGCGGTGTGCTCTTCAGCAAGTGATCCCGCAGATCCAGGCGTGCCCCCGCATCGAGGATCGCGGCGGCAAACGCCACCCGCTCCTCCGGTGTCACGTGATCTCGCAGGCCCGCCACGCTATGCAGGATGGTCAGGCCGAACTGTCCCCGATCGGTCGTTCTTCCGCGCACGTCCGGATCGCAGCGTTCCAATACCAGGCGAAGACACGTCGCGTAAGTGCCGCGGTCGAACTCGTAATTGGCCCAGTGCCCGCCCGAATGATTCCACATCCGCAGCGGCTGTTCGAGCGCGTCGAACCATCGGGGATCGCGGCGCGGCCAATCGATCCGCTCCAGCGCCATCCGGACAATCTCGGGATCGCCGCCGCAGGCCCCCGCCCACAATAGCTCTTCTCCCAACGGCTTTCCGGCGAACATTCCGTCCGGCGTCGCGATGCCGGCCGTGCCCGCCACCAGCCGTTTCGCCAGTTCCGTCTGCCGGTAGAGCCCCGCCACCGTAGCATTGGGCAGGCCCCCGTAACGTTCCAGCAATTGCACCATAGTCCCGTCGCGGCGGCCATAGGCCTGGTACAACGGGGTTCCGCTGGCGTACACCGCCGCGTTCGGATCCGCGCCGCGCTGGAGCAGCATTTCCGCCATCGCGTGCTTGCCCGTCGAGGCGCAGTGCCACAGCGGCATACCCCAGGTGTAAGCCACCTCGCTTCCATCGGACTCGCCGAAGCGTTTCCGTTCGTCCGGGTCGAATCCGCAGTCGAGCAGCAGCGACAGGATCTCCGGCCGATTATGACTGGCGGCGATCCGCAGCAGCCCGCCCGTGTCCTCGACAGAGTTGATGAGTGCCCCTTCCGCGTGGCGCGCGCGCAGCCAGTCCGCATCGCCGAGCGCCACCGCCGCGGGCGCCGTCAACTCCGCGCCTCGTCCGAGCAGGAGCGACGCCACGGCCGCGAATCGCCCCGAGTCGTCGCCCTCGGAAAAGTGCGCGGCCAGATCGAGCGGCGTCAAATCGTGCCATCCCCGCACCCTCGCGTCGGCGCCGTGATCGAGCAGCCAGGCGGCTACCGGCAGGTTCCGCGTTCGCGCCGCCGCGTGAAGCGGTGTCCAGCCCTCCAGACCGGAAGTGCGGATCAGCGCCGGATTGCGCTCGAGCATCGCGGTGGCGCCTGTGCTGTCGCCCGATGCGATCGCCTGGAACAAGGCGTCGGGCGCC
>JADGNR010000525.1 GCA_017883415.1 Bryobacteraceae bacterium
CCGCCGGGCCATGGGGACAGGCCGGGAGGCCTATCCCACCGGATCGCCGCCTTTGCGGGTACCGCCGCCGCCGGGCGGGGCGGGCTCTTCCGGCACGGCCTTCGGACGGGGCTTCGGCTTGAGCGCCGCGCTCAACACTACGGCCAGCGGCACGGCCGCCCAAAACGCATACCTCAGCTTCGTCTTGCGCGGCTTGGCCGCCTCCGGCGGCACCACGCCGGAATCGTGCGAGTGGTCGATCACCTTGCCGATCCGCATCTCCTGCAGGTCATACGAGAACTGTTTGCCGCAATCGAGGCAAACGACATAGGTTTCCCCATGGGGCACGCCGGAGCGGCTCACGGGGGTGACCGGGCGGGTCAGACGCCGGTGGGCACAACGAAACAGCAGGTTGAGGACGCTATCGATCATGGCTGCCTACTGTTCATTGTGACAGAAGAGGCCGGCGGTCGAGGTCTCGGCTCCCGGTTGGCAGGCGGAAGCGCCTGCCCCACCCCGCGCTATGCCCGGCGGCGCATTTCGGCGCGCGCCTCCGCGTCGGCGGTGCGGGAGCGCTCGGCCTCCCGCTTGTCGTGCAGTTTCTTGCCCTTGGCGACCGCCAATTCGCACTTGATCCGCCCCTTCTTGAGGTAGATTTTGGTGGGGATCACGGCCAGGCCTTTTTCACGGATCTGGGCCAGCAGCTTGTCGATTTCCCGGCGATGGAGCAACAGCTTACGGTTGCGCACCGGCGGATGGTTCTCGCGGTTGCCGTGCGAATACTGGCTGATGTGGGCGTTCAGCAGCCACGCCTCGTTATGGAGCACGGCGGCATAGGCGTCTTTGAGCTGAATCTTGCCGTCCTTGGCCGACTTCACTTCGGTCCCGGTGAGCACCAGCCCGGCCTCGAACCGCTCCATAAGGAAGTAGTTATGGCCGGCCTGCCGGTTATCGCTCAGGATTTTGAAGGGAGCGTCTCTGTCGGCCAATTTCCGGACCTCGGTACTTTTGCACTCAACGCGTGGAAGCCCGACCTCGTCAACTACTTTAGATGCTGCGAGACCGCATTGTCGCAATTCATCTTAGCATAGGGCTTCCCAAAGGCCGGAAGAGTACAATAACATGTCTTTTTTCAATCGCTTAACCACGGTCCTGGCGGCCGCCGCGCTGCTCGGGCCGATGGCGCCACTCGAGGCCAGAACCCGCAAAGGCGACAAGTTTCTGGTGCAGGGGCGCGTGCTCGAGGACAAAAAGGACTGGGATGGCGCGCTCGAGGCGTACGACAAAGCGCTCTCCGAGGACCCGGGCGAGCTGGTATACCAGATGGGCGCGCAGAGGGCTCGCTTCCAGGCCTCCCAGAAGCACGTCGAGAACGGCTTGAAGATCCGCGCCCAAGGACAGCTTGGGGAAGCGCTGCTGGAGTTCCAGAAGGGGTACGTTCAGAATCCCGGCTCGCAGATCGCGGTTCAGGAGATCCTCACTACCCAGCAGATGATCGAGCGCGAGCGCAAGCGGGTGGAGCAATCGGGCAAGGAATCGGCTCCCGAAACGAGGGCGCTGACTCCGTCGGAGGAGGCCAGGAAGCAGACGCAGGAAAAGATCAGCCGCATGCTGCCCATCCCCGAGTTGCGGCCTCTCCGGCCCAACGTGGTAGACCTCAAGATGAACAACCAGCCGGTAAAGGTCCTGTTCGAGACGGTGGGGAAGCTGGTGGGCGTCAACGTTCTGTGGGATCCGGACTATACCACGCCGGCGCCGCCCCACGACAAATTATCGGTGTCGTTCGAGAATTCCACCCTGGAGCAGTCGCTCGATTATCTGGCGGTGGTGACCAAGTCCTTCTGGAAGGCGCTCTCGCCCAACACCATCTTCGTGACCAACGACAACCAGAACAAGCGCCGCGATTACGAGGAGCAGGTCACCAAGATCTTCTACCTGCAGAACGCGGTTTCGCAACAGGACATGACGGAAATGGTCACCGCCATCCGGACGGTGGCGGATTGCCAGCGCCTGTTTCAGTATCAATCCGCCAATGCCATTGTGGCCAAGTGCGAGGCGGACAAGATCGCGCTGGCGGAGAAGATCATCAACGACCTGGATAAGCCGCGGAGCGAGGTGGTGGTGGATATTCTGGTGATCGAAGCCAGCTCGATCTTCAGCCGGCAACTTACCGCGGCGCTGGCTTCGACCGGACTAAACGTCCCGGTCAATTTTACGCCGCGCTCGGGCTTGCAGGTGGTGACCCAGCCCAGCACCGCGGCGACCGGCACGACGACCACGGGCACGGCGGCGACCACGACGACGGGCACCACCACCGGGACGACGACCACGGCCACGGGCAGCGCGATCCCCCTGTCCAACCTCGGCCACCTGTCGAGCTCGGACTTTTCCACCATCCTTCCCAGCGCCCTGCTGCAAGCGACGCTGAGCGATACCAAGACGAAGGTGCTGCAAGCTCCGCAACTGCGGTCGGTGGACTTGCAGAAGGCCACGCTCAACATCGGCGAGCGCGAGCCCACCGCCAGCGGCAGCTTCCAGCCGGGCATCGGCGGAGTGGGCATCAACCCGCTGGTCAATACGCAGTTTCAGTTTATCGATGTGGGGGTCAACGTGGAGATCCTGCCGCACGTGCACGAAAACGGCGATGTGACCATGCACGTGCACCTGGAGATCTCGAGCGTCACCAACCACGTCAACCTGGGGGGCATCGACCAGCCGGTGATCGGGCAGCGCAAGATCGATCACGACGTACGGCTGCGCGAAGGAGAAGTCACTCTGCTGGCGGGCCTCATGAACCAATCGGAGAACAAGCTGGTCACGGGCATTCCGGGGCTGTCCAGCATTCCGCTGCTGCGCCGGCTGTTCACCGGAGAGAGCGTGAATCGGGAACGCGACGAAGTGATGATCGCGCTGATCCCGCACATTGTGCGGCGTCCCAACATCACGGCCGAGAATCTGCGCGCCGTGGCGGTGGGCAACGGCACCACCATCCACATCAACTACGCTCCGCGGCCGGCGGAAGTGGGGGGACCGGCGCCGGCCGCCGTGATGCCGGGGGCGCCTTCGGTCGCCGCACCGGGCGCCGTAGCGCCGTCCACCGCGACCGCGCCATCGGCTGCGCCGCCGGCTACCGCACCGCCGGAGACGGCGCCCCCGGCCACGGCGCCGCCCGAGACTTCCTCCGAAGCTCCGGGGGGCCCGGCGGCGCGGATGCGCTTCAACCAGACGCAGATCGAAAAGAACGTGTCGGACAACTTCACGGTGGACCTGCTGGTGCAGGGGGCCACCGATCTGGCCGCCGCGCCGATGCAGATTCTCTACGATCCCAGGATCCTGAAGCTGAACGACATTGTGCGCGGCGACATGTGGGCCAGCGACGGGCAGGAGCCGGCGTTCACCAAGAACATCCAGAACGACACCGGTACGGCCGTGATCCAACTGGCGCGCAAGGCCGGCTCGCCCGGCGTAAGCGGAAACGGAACGCTGCTCACCTTGAGCTTCCAGGCCTTGAGCCGCGGCCCGGGCGCAGTGGCGGCCCCCCCCCTGCCCTTGCGGCACTCGAA
>JADGNR010000526.1 GCA_017883415.1 Bryobacteraceae bacterium
CGCGTCGACCCCGACTCGTCCTCCAACGAACACCAGTATTCCGTGATGGACCCGTTCCAGGCGGGATCGGGATCCATCTCGACCGCAAAAAAGCGCGCTCCCGGCGGCACGTGGAACACGGACGTATCCCCGCGCGAGCCCCGCAGCAGCCGGTAGGTGGCGATCGGCTGGGGCGAGAGCGCCTCGCGAAGCTCCCTTCGCAGAGCCGGAATCTGGACCCCGGATTGGTACGCCACCACCACCAGCAGCGCCGCCGCCGCGAAGGCCGGCGCCGCGCTCCACGGGCGCCGCCACCAGCGCAACTGCGGCGGGCGGCCGCGAACTGCCCCGCGCGGCCATTCCGCGCCTTCCGCCGGCGGGCCGTCCTCGGCAAACACCGCCTTGGCATTGTCGGCAAACAAGGCCGCGACCCGCACCTCCTCGGCGCATTCCGTACAATCGAAAAAGTGACGCTCGAAGTCCGCGCTCTCGGCGTCCGACAGCTCGCCCAGCACGTACCGCTCGGCCAGCCCGGTTTGGATTGCCTCTCGATGGTCCATCTCAGGTCCCTTGATTCAACCCGCGGATCGCACGCGCTACCCCTCGTGGAGCACGCCGGCGATCCCCTTCCTCCGCGCGATTTCCCGGAACTTCTCCTTGGCGCGGTGCAACAAGACTCGCAGATAATCGGCCTCGATCTTGAACTGCCGCGAGATTGCCGCCCGGTCCTCTTCGTCCAGAAACACACGGCGCAGCAGCGAACGGTCCTTCTCCGACAGCTCGGCAAGCACCTCCCGCACCATCTGTTTGCGCTCCTCGGTCACCAGATCGGCGTGGATGCGAACGCGGTCGTCGGGCGGATCGAAGGCCTCTTCCGATGGGCGCGGATGGCGCGATTCCGCGCGCAGCACCTCCAGCCTGACGTTGTTGCAGATCCCATGAACGAAGGCGCCGAACCGCTCGGGATGCTCGATTTTCTTGTCCGCCCGCAGAAACTTGAGCACGCGCGCGAACGTCTCCTGCCGGATCTCATCGATCAGATGGCCGGCGCGCACCCGGCTCCTGAGGCTCAATCCCATGACCTTGCTGAAGTAGGCGATGAAGTGGCGCTCGGTCTCAGGGTCTCCGTTCTTGAGGCGCGCCAGATACTCGGGATCGAAGGTCGCGTGTTCCAACTGAACTCCAGATCCTGACAAGCATACCGTATTGGAGTCGCACGGTGGGCTCGCGACGCGCTGGTGGAGACCGGCGGAGCTGGCGTGCCGTATCGCGGGATTGGCGCACCTCCGCCGCGCCGCATCCCGCGACCCGAAACCCATCGCTGACTTTCCCGGCCTTAGTGCGCCCATCCATTCCGTTTGTGAAACAAAGCCGCGAAACGTTTCATCCTAAATGGGGATGCGACCGGGCTAAAGTGGGCCGGGTTGCGATCGGTGGCCCGGTTGCCGTGCACGCGGCGCCGCTACGCGCTAGAATCAGCGTTCCAGGTCTCCAAACTATGAATATCGGAAAGCTTGCTGTACTCTGTCTGCTGCCATTGGTTGCGATGGCGGCGGACCCGGCCGCGCCTTCGGGCGGCGTCGATACCGCGGCCATGAACAAGTCCGTCGACCCCTGCGTCGACTTCTACCAGTATGCCTGCGGCAACTGGGTCGCGAAGAATCCGCTGCCCTCCGACCGCGCCCGCTGGGGGCGTTTCGCCGAACTGGCCGACCGCAACGAGAAGGTCGAGCTCGACATCCTGCAAGCCGCCGCCGCAGCCAAGCCCGGCCGCAGCGCACTCGATCAGAAAATCGGCGACCTGTACACCAGTTGCCTCGATACCGCCACCATCAACCGGAAAGGCATCGCGCCCATCCACGCCGAGCTCGACCGCATCGACGCCCTGACCCCAGCGGACCTGGTGGCGGAAATCGCCCACCTGCACCGCACCGGCGTGGGGGTCTTCTTCGGCTTCGGCTCCGGCCCCGATGGCAAGGACTCCAACCGCATGATCGCCGGCTTCCGCCAGGGCGGGCTCTCGCTCCCGGATCGCGATTATTACCTGAAGACCGACGCCAAAAGCGTGGAGATCCGCCAGCGTTACGTCGAGCACATGATCAAGATGTTCCAGCTTACGGGCGATGCGGCCGGCGGGGCCGCCGCCAAAGCGCAGCAGGTGCTCGCGCTCGAGACCGAGATCGCGAAAGCGTCGCTCGACCGCGTCTCCCTGCGCGATCCCAACAAGACCTATCACATCATCAGCGTGCAGGAACTGAACACGCTGGCCCCGGGCTTCGATTGGGCGGCTTATTTCAAGGCTACGGGCGCGCCGGCCTTCGCGACGCTGAATATCGGCGTCCCGGAGGTGGCCCAGAAGCTCACCGCGATCCTGGTGGCGCAGCCCATCGACACCGTGAAGGCATACTTCGGCTGGCACGTGCTCCGCGCCGCCGCGGCCGCATTGCCGGAGGCGTTTGAAAACGAGAGCTTCGATTTCTGGCAGCGTTACCTGGCCGGCGTGAAGCAGCCCCGGCCGCGCGCCAACCGCTGTGTTGCAATCGTGGACCGCGCCCTGGGCGACCTGATCGGCCAGAAGTTCATCGAGCAGGCCTTCGGCGCCGACGCCAAGGCCCAGATCACGCACCTGGTGGACGGCCTGGAAAAATCCATGGGCAAGGATATCGAAACCCTCCCCTGGATGACCGCTGAGACCAAGAAGGCCGCCCTCGTCAAGCTGAAGGCCATTACCAATAACGTGGGCTACCCCGTGAAATGGCGCGACTATAGCAAGGTCACCGTGTCGCGCGACGAGTTCTACGGCAATCTGCACCAGGTGGGCGAAGTGTTGTACCAGCAGCGCATCGAGAAGATCGGCACGCCCACCGACAAGACCGAGTGGTTCATGAGCACGCCCACGGTGAACGCCTTCTACAGCCCGCAGAACAACAGCATCAATTTCCCGGCGGGCATCTTGCAGCCGCCGTTCTTCGACCCCAAACGCGACATGGCGATGAACTATGGCGGCGTCGGCAGCGTGATCGGCCACGAAATGACCCACGGGTTCGACGACCAGGGCCGCAAATTCGACGGCGATGGCAACCTGCGCGACTGGTGGACCGCCGCCGATGGCGCCGAATTCGAGAAGCGCGCCGCCTGCGTTGCCAACGAGTATTCCGGCTTTACCTCGGTGGACGACATGAAGCTGAACGGCCGCTTGACGCTGGGCGAAAACACGGCCGACAACGGTGGCGTGCGCGTGGCCTACATGGCGCTGCAGGCGGCGCTGAAGGGCAAGGAAGACAAGGTGGACGGCTATACGCCGGAGCAGCGCCTGTTCCTCGGATTCGCCCAGGTGTGGTGCGAGAACATGTCGCCCCAGGAACTGCGCCAGCGCGCCATGACCGATCCCCATTCGCCCGGCCGCTTCCGCGTGAACGGCACCGTGCAGAACATGCCCGAGTTCCAAAAGGCGTTTTCCTGCAAAGCCGGCCAGCCGATGGTGAGCGAGAACGCCTGCCGCGTCTGGTAGCCCTCCGCTAGCGGTGGCGCCTGCCCCCGGCGGAAGCCACCGC
>JADGNR010000527.1 GCA_017883415.1 Bryobacteraceae bacterium
CTCACAAGCGTCGCTCTTCTTCTTCGAAGGCTTCAGAAAATAGACAAACCCGGCCACCGCGCGCGCGGTCTTGGTCTCGGGCAGGGCCATCTCTTCGAGTTGGAACTGAAGCGTGGCGCGGTCGCGGCTCTTGGCCTTCGGCGGCGCGGGATCTGGGGCTCGGGAATCCTTGCCCACCCCCACGCCTACCCCGCTGGCCGTGTAGACGCCCTTGCGTCCATAAGGGCCCGATTCGTAGCCGATGGTTTCGGTGTCATAGACGCTGACGTGGGCCGGCAGCTTCGGCTGGGGCGTATTGCCGGGCGTGTTCCCGTGGCGCACCGACGATGCCAGCGCCTGCGGCGTTAGCGGCCGCACGGTGCTCGGGTCCGCGCCCATGCGCAGGCGAAAATCGTCGGGCGAAACATCGATCTGCCGGCCGGGCTCCGGGTAAAGCGCCACTTCGATCACCACGTAGCCGGCGCGCTCGAGATCCTCTTTGAACAGGTCTTTCACCCGGTCCGGGGAGACCACCGCCGCGGCGATGGTGACGCCGCCCACGGTCTGGTGCGCGGGATATGCCGAGCCGCCGGCGCGGGGTGGAATGCCCCTATCGGCGGCAAAACTCAAGGACGCGAGGAGGAACAAGGTGCGTGGAACACCGCGCAGGAACATCGGGCACCTCCAGCCTTAATTCTATACGCAAGGGGGAAACAGGGGGTTGCCTGAACGATGCTCAGTGCGTCATCGCGTAGATCAGGTAGTTGACCCCGATGCGAATCCCGAGCGCGGAGAATTTTTGGGGGTACGCCGGTTCATCGGCATTCTCCCAGGAATCGCCCAAGTCCATGTTGTGACAGATCACCACCATGAGCCGGCCGCGGGCGTCGTAGATGCCGCGCCAGCGCGGTGTCTCGCCGCCTACGCCCGAGGAGCGCGGGTTGGCGCGGCATTTCTCGCAGATGCTGCCCGTTTGCGTGAACTGCATGCCCGGCACCTGGTACCGCTCGTCCAGATCGTACACCGTATGGAAAATCGCCTCCCCGTTCGGAAGATCCACGATCGGGCGGTCGGGCAGAACCTTGCTCATGCTGTGGACGAAGACGTTCCATTCGTCGGCGCCGTGAAAGTCGTCGCACATGAAGAAGCCGCCGCGCGCCAGAAACTCGCGGAACTTCGCCACCTGCAGATCGGTGAGCTCCCAGTGTCCCACCTCCACCGCATACAGCCAGGGATAGTTGAACACATCGTCGTCTTCTTCCAGGTTGATGGGCTGCTCCACCGATTTGGCGTCGATGCGCGTGAGGCGGCGTATGGCCAGGGCCAGATGGCGGTCCGAGCGGGGATAGTCGATGGTCCAGTTGGTATTGCCGTCGTGCCAGTCGTAGCCCCGTTTGTGTTCCGATTGCCAGTCGATGCGCAGGGGCGTGGTGGGGTACATCAGCCGGGCGAAGGTCCACTCTCCCGGCTTCTGGTAATCCGGGGGCAGCGGAAAGTTGTTGTACTCCCACGCCGGATATTCGCGAAACGGACGCTGCGCGCACAGCGTGCACACGATGACACCGAAGCCGACGGCTGCTGCGACCACTTGCGCGCGCCCCATTATTTTCAGTATAGACGCGGGGGCGGGTGGGTCGTGCCGAAGCGCTTATTGCCCGCGCCTTCCACCGCCGGCCACGGCGGTCAGCCGGCCGGGCATGTCCGCCAGGGCGTAGCCCATGACCGCCAGCGCCGCCATGTTCTTGCGGAAATCGTCCGGGTTCACCTTGTCCAGGGTGTCGGCCTCGGTGTGGTGCCAGTCGAAATAGTGCGTGCCCACCGTGCGCTCGCCCAGCCCCGGCACGCCATCCCGCAGGAGCGGCGCGATATCGGCGCCCCCGCCGCCGCCGGTCATCTCGCCCGCACCCACGCGGTCCAGCAGTTTGGCGATCTGCTTGAGCATGTCGAGCGAAGCCGGGTCCACGCCGGCGCCAAAACCGCGCGGCGCCTCGGCGCCTCCGTCCATTTCAATGGCGGCCACATGGTTCTTGATCTGGTCGCCCACGAATTCCCGATACGCCACGCCGCCGCGCCCGCCATTTTCTTCGTTCACCCAGAACGCCACGCGAATGGTGCGCCGCGGCTGGAGGCCCAGCTTGTGCATCAGCGCGACGGCCTGCAAACAGGCGATGATCGAAGCCCCGTCGTCGTGCGCGCCCTGTCCCACGTCCCAGGAGTCGATGTGGCCGCCCATGACCACCACCTCCTCGGGATGCTCCTTGCCGGGGATCTCGCCGATCACGTCGCCGCTGTCGGCGTCGGGCTCGGTGTGCGCGCTCATCTCCAGGTGCACCTTCACGGGAACGCCGTCGGCGTACAGGCGCGCCATCATGGCGGCATCCTCCGGCGAGACCGCGGCCGTCGGAATCTTCGGCTGCGCTTCGTCGTAAATCATCACGCCGGTATGCGGAATCTGCATGGCCAGCCCCGTCGCCGAACGCACCAGCGCCGCCACCGCGCCCAACGCGGCGGCCCGCGATGCGCCATTGGTCCGGTACACCACCGCCGAGCCATAGCCGCGAAACTCTTCGTTGTAGACCACGATCTTGCCCTGTACTTTTTCGCGGCCGAGTTTGGCCAGCGCGTCGAAATCGGGAACCGCCACCACGTCGGCGGTGATCCCGCCCGCGGGCGTGGCCACGCTGCCTCCCAGGCCCAGCATGTGCAGCGGCTTATCAAGCGGCGCCACCAGGCGCGCCGATTCGCTGCCCCGCACCCAATGCGGCACCTTGGTGGGGATGACGCGCACGTTGCTCAGGCCGGCGGCTTTCATCTGTTCCGCCGACCAGGCGATGGCGCGTTCCAGCGACTCCGAACCGCTCAGCCGGTTGCCGATGCGGTAGCACAAATATGTCAGCCGGTTGTAGCCCTCGGTGTCGGCCAGGGCCGCGTCGATCAGCTTGTCGGCCGTGGCGCGGTATTGCTCCGTCAGGTTCGGAGCGTCATCGGCCCATGCGGGCGCACCTGCGGCCAGGAGGGCAACAACCACCGGAAGAAAAATTTGCATATTCCAACAGACTATCGCACCCACGGAATGTATGCCGGAACTTTTCTGCGATACGCCGTGAATTCCTCTCCGAAACGGGAGGCCAGCAGCCGGTCCTCGGTGCGCACGCGGATTTCCGTGCCGGCCAGGAACATCCCCAGCGCGGGGATGGTCCATTCCCAACGCGTCAGGAGCAACATCGTGCACAGCAGCATCGCCAGCAGGGACGCGTAAATGGGATGCCGCACCACGGCATACGGCCCCGTGCGCACCAGCTCATGATCCACGTACAGGCCCGCGTGGATGCGAAACTGCCTGCCCAGGTGCGCCACCGCCGTCCACGAGAGGACGATGCCGACCACGCCCAGGACCAGACCGCCGGCCATGCGGGCGGGCGACGATACCGCCGTACCAGGGACGCGGAGGTTAAAGGCCATTCCGATGCCGATCGTTTCCAGCAGTAGGCCGATGCGGGAGGGGCCGATCGCGGTGATCGAAGCGCGCTTCTGCCCGTGCGGTGCCCGAAAC
>JADGNR010000237.1 GCA_017883415.1 Bryobacteraceae bacterium
TTACAAATGAATAATGCCGCGGCGCAACGCGATCATGACGGCGTGAGTCCGGTCCGTGGCGTTGAGTTTGACGAGGATATGCTTGATGTGGGCGTTGACGGTGGCTTCGGAGATCCTAAGCTGGTGCGCCACTTCTTTGTTTCGCAAGCCGGACGCGATCCGTTGCAGGACCTCGATCTCCCGCGAAGTAATATCCGGCGGAGGAAAGTTCTCCGCGATGCGCGCTCCGACTTGTGCGGGAATGTACCGTTGTCCGGCAGAGACCTGGCGGATGGCCTGGATGAGCTCGTGTCTCACCATATCCTTCAGCAGATACCCGCGGGCGCCGGCCTCGATCGCGCGGTAGATCTCGGCATCGCCATCCACCGTCGTGAGGACAATGATCTGGGCATTCGCCGACTTCTGGCAGATGCGCTTGATGGCTTCGGTGCCACGAATATCGGGCAGTAGCAGGTCCATCAGCACCACGGCGGGACGCAGCGCGAAGTAGGCCGCGACCGCATCGCCGCCGGTACCCACGTCGCCCACCACTTCCATGTCGGGCTCGGAAGAAATGATGGCCTTCAGACCATCCCGCACCACGGGATGATCGTCCACAACCAGGACCGTGATCGCGCGCTTTTCACTCATTTCTTTGTAGGCCGGGGATTTCTTATGATTATACCCGACGGGCAATCACAAACCGGATCTGTTGGGCGATAATAGTGCCTGTCTTCACGAACAAGGAGAAGGAACCGGGTGAAAGCCTGCGTGGTATACGGAGGGAAGTGCCGGCTCCACGTGCTTGCCGTGGCGGCCGCCCTGATCCCGCTGGCGCATTGCGCCTTGGCGGCGCCTCCCGGACTGTCTCTCATGCAATACATCCACACGAGCTGGACGCAGATGGAGGGCTCCGTGATGCCTGGGGTGGAGGCGGTGGCGCAGACCAGCGACGGGTACCTGTGGCTCGGAACCGCGCAGGGGCTGATTCGATTTGACGGCCTGCGGTTCATTCCGTGGACGCCGCCGGCGGGCGAACAACTGCCGAGCCAGGCGATCAAATCGCTCACCGCATCGGCCGGAGGCGGTCTGTGGATCGGCACGCAATCCGGCATCGGCAGGCTCCGCGATGGACATCTGGTACCCTACGCCGCAGGCAATGGCCTGGCGGGCCAGACGATCGTGACCATGCTCGAGGATCGCGCGGGCCGGCTTTGGGCAGGAAGCTCCCAAAGGACCGCCGCCGGCCTGATTCTGATCGAGAAGGGTTCGGTCACGACGTATGGCAGGGAGTCGGGGCTGCCCGCGCTGCAGATCCGGTCTTTGTTTCAGGACCGCGGCGGCGCGCTTTGGGTCGGAACGGAAGCGGGCTTTTGCCGATGGAACGGCAGCAGGGCGGGACCGTGCCGCCTCACCCATCCGGGTTATGCGATCCGGTCGATATCGGGAGATGCCGAGGGGCGCCTGTTCCTCGCCGGAATGACCAAGGGCATCCTCCGTTTTGCCGACAACAGACTGGAACCGATCGGCGGGCCGCTGCCCGACGGGATCACCAATGTCGAGACTTTGTTGCGGGATCACAAGGGCAACCTGTGGGTGGGCACGATCAACCAGGGTCTGTTTTGCCTGCGGAACGGGCAAGTGGAGCACTTCACGCGCCGGGACGTACTGTCGAGCGATTCGATCGCGGCGCTGTTCGAGGATCGGGAAGAGAATTTGTGGGTGGGGACGCCCAACGGCCTGGACCGCTTGCGGGAGCCGAAAGTGGCGCGGTGGTCGACGCGGGACGGCCTGTCGGGAAACTTGATCACGGCGGTGTGCGCCACCCGCGAGGGAGACGTCTGGGTGGCGGCGGTCGGCGGCGGACTCAACCGTCTTCACGACAACCGGGTGACGAAGTATGCGCCGGGCGCCGGGCTGCCGCAGGCCACGATCCTGTCTCTTTACGAAGATGGGAACGGAACGCTCTGGATGGGCACGGTCGGCGGCGTGGGCTACCTATCCCACAACCGGTTTGTGGAGATCCGGCGGACCGGCGAGCCGCGCCTCGATCGCGTTTTCGCGATTGCCTCCGGCCCCCAGGGGACGCTGTGGCTGGCCGACGCGCAGTGGGGCTTATTCCAATTGCAAAATGGCCGGTTGGCGCCGGCGAAACCGGATGGCGTGCCTCCGGGGAAAAGCATCTACCAGCTGTATTCCGGCCGAAGCGGAGATCTTTGGATCGGCTATCACGAGGGCGGGATTACGGTGGTTGGGCGCGGAGGGGTTCAATCTTACGAACCGCCGAACGGGCTGGCGGCCGGGCCGGTGCAGGCGTTTTACGAGGATAGCTTCGATACTGCCTGGGTGGGAACGGGCCAGGGGTTGAGCCGGTTTCGCAAGGGACACTGGACTACGTGGACTACCGCGCAAGGCTTACCGGAAGGCGGCATCCAGGCGATTATGGAGGACACGCACGGCCACTTGTGGCTGGTCACCGGCGCGGGCCTGCTGGACGTTGCACTGGCGGACCTGCAGCGCTCCGCGGACGGCTCGCCCCAGGGCCTGGCATTCGCCACCTACGGTCCTAGCGACGGCATTCGTCCGGCGAGATTCGGGATGGCCAATCCGCGCATCGCCAGATCGCGCGATGGACGGCTTTGGATCGACACACAAGATGGCGTCGCCAGCATCAATCCCGGGGTGATTCGCACCCATACGCAGTCCCCGCCGGTGGCCATCGAGCAGATGATGGTCGACGGCAAACCGCTCGACTTGAGCGCGCGGGAGATCGGTTTCCGCGGCCGCGCCGTGCAATTCGACTACACCGCCCTCAGCCTGACGATGCCGGAAGCGATTCGCTTCCGGTACAAGCTGGAGGGCTTCGATAAGGATTGGATCGAGGCCGGAACCCGGCGCCAGATCGTCTACGCCAATCTCCCGCCGCGCCACTATCGCTTCCATGCGATCGCCTGCAACAACGAGGGGATCTGGAACCAAACGGGGGCTACCCTGGCATTTCGCTCGGAGCCGTATTTTTATCAGACGTGGTTATTCGCCGCGCTGTGCGTGAGCGCCGCCGGGCTGGCCGGCTACGGAATGCACCGGCTCCGCATGCGCCAGCTCCGATCGGGATTCCGGCTGGTTCTCCAGGAACGCGCGCGGCTAACCCGCGAGATGCACGACACGATCCTGCAGGGATTCGCCGGGGTGGTATTCCAATTGGAGGCCGCCTCGCGCCAGATGACCAACTCGCCCGAAGCCGGCAAGCAAAGGATGGATCGGGCGCTGGAGCAAGCCGACCGCTCCTTGCGGGAGGCACGGCTGGCACTTTCGGCGATGCGGATTTCCGCGCTGGAGAACAGCACTCTGCCGGAAGCGCTGCGGGCGGCGGCCCGCCAGATTGTGGATGGCACCGCCATCCGCTTTGACATGGAAGTAAAGGGAAAGGCCCGCCCGCTTCCCGACGATGTGCAGGCCAACCTGTTCATCATCGCGCGGGAGGCGATGAACAACGCCATGAATCACGCGCACCCGCACGGGCTCTTGCTCGAGCTGGCGTACTCCGCGCACCAGGTCCGTCTCACGGTACAGGACGACGGCGTGGGATTCGATCCGCAGACGGCGGCCGCCAAAAGCAATCACTGGGGCCTGGCGGGAATGGGGGAGCGAGCCCGGCTGATCGGGGCGGGCCTCACGGTGGATTCCGCCCCGGGCCGGGGAACCAGGCTGGAGGTGGTGGTGGAACAGAAGGCCTCGCGCCGCTTTCGCTCCGGAGACGCGGCTCAGCCGCCCGTGGAAAGTTAAGCTATTTGTTTTCAACTATTTGACGATTTGATCCGGGAATTCCATCGGCCAAATGTACGTAAACTAAGGTTTTCCCCCCAGTTTCTTCTCGAATTTTGGCTCACTCATGCTAAACTGCGTTTTCTATCGGGAACGAACCCCTGGGAGCAACTGAATTCGGACTGAGATCGGACTTCTCCGGCACGGAGAACGATCATTTGATTCTTGTGCCGTCTTTGAGTTAAGAAGCCATGGACCTAGAAAACGTCATTCGAGAACTGTATGGCCAGAAGGCGACCCTCGAGCAGGCCATTTCATTGCTTGAGGGGTTACAGCACAAGGCGGTCAGTCCGTCAGTGCCGCTAGGCGACACCAAACGCCGCGGTCGAAAATCAATGGATTTGAAGGAACGCCAGGACGTCTCCGCGCGGATGAAGAAATACTGGGCGGCGCGCCGTGAAGAGCAGGCCTGAGTCTGCAACGACTCAGGCGGCGGTTCCCAACCCCTGCAAATCACCCCGCGGGGCCAGGCCGAGCGGGCGTAGCGCGAATCGGGCGCTGCGCGCCGCGTGATGCCGCAGGCCTTGCGCGGCTTCGCCTGGCCGGCGAGGACTCGGCACGCTTCATTGATGAGTACATGCCGACTTTGCAGGCATGCGGGACCAGACGCGAACTACTAACGATTCTTTTGAAGGTTTGACTGAAAACTGGCGCGAAGGCATGCCGAAGGGAACATTTGCAAGGACCTGCCGCGCGTGGCCGCCGATCTTTATTCGTACACAAAGACGGTGCGGAACGGGCTGGCTGACAGGATAGTTCCAGGCACGATCATCCAGTTCGATGAGTTCTTCTGTTATCCCGGACGGAAGGGCATCCTTGCTTATGGCGAGGAACGCCAGGACGTCTCCGCGCGCATCAAGCGTGACCGCGACCAGTTCCGGGCCGGGTATGAGGCTGAGGTCGCGCAGGCGGAGGATGGCAGGGCGCAGATGGTCACGCGGCGGTGAGGACGCGGGCGCACTCTTTGGCAATTTCCCATTCCTCCTGGGTACGCACCACCACGATGCGTATGGCGGAGTCCGCAGTGGCGAGGTCCGCATCGGCCGCCGTGGGATCGCTATTCTTCCGGGGATCGATGCGCATCCCGAGAAACGCGAGCGTCTGGCTGACCGCCGCGCGCAGGGGCGCGCAATTCTCGCCCACCCCGGCGGTGAACACCAGCGCGTCCAGCCCGCGAAGGCTCACCGTCATGGCTCCGATAGCGGCACACAAGCGGTGCAGGTAGACATCGAACGCGAGGCGCGCGCGCTCGTTGCCGGCGCCCATAGCCGACAGGATGTCGCGCATGTCGCCGGAGATGCCGGAGATGCCCTTCAAACCGGATTCCTGGTTCAGGACGCGGTCCAGATCCTCGGCGCTGTAGCCGCAGTGGCGCACCAGGTGGATCAGGATGCCGGGATCGACGGAGCCCGAGCGCGTCCCCATCATGAGGCCTTCGAGCGGGGTGAAGCCCATGGTGGTATCGACGCTCTGCCCGCGCAAAACCGCCGCCAGCGAGCAGCCGCTGCCCAGGTGACAGGTGATCATGCGCAGCGATGGCAGATCCCGTCCCAGAATTTCGGCGGCCCTACGCGACACGTACTGATGGCTGATGCCGTGGAAGCCGTAGCGGCGCGTGCCCTCGGCCAGCCAGCCGTAGGGCCCCGGATAGACATAGGCGGCGGGCGGCAGCGTGGCATGGAACGCGGTATCGAAGACCGCCACCTGCGGCGTGTCCGGCCCGAAGAGCCGTTGTGCCTCCTCGATGGCCTCCACCTCGAGCCGGTTATGTTCCGGCGCGAAACTGGCCAGGCGCGCGATGGCGTCCTTCACGTCGGGCGAGATGCGCGTGCTCTGGCGGAAGGCCCTGCCGCCGTGTACGATGCGGTGGCCGACGGCGGCGATCTCGGCGCGGTCCGCGACGACCCGCGCCGTGCCGCTCCACAGCATGGCCAGGAGCGGCTCAAGCGCCGCCAGCGGGGATGCCACGGAGAGGGTCTGGTGCAGCGAGGGGCCGGCAGCGGTGGCGATGCGGATTTCCGCCGAGCCCTCGTGGTGTTGGAAGTCCACGCGCGCATCCCACAGGGGGCGCGGCGCGGCGGAGGGAGGAGAGGCGTCCAGTTCGAACAGGCTCGCTTTGAAGCTGCTGGACCCTCCGTTCAGGGAGAGGATTTTCATGGTGGGGTAGGCCTCCTGGCCTGCCCGGCGCGCGGAGGGCGCATTTGGTTATCGGGGCAGGCCAGGAGGCCTACCCCACTGCCAATCGCGCACTTCGGGCAGATCGTCGCCGTGTATGGCGATGTATTGTTTGTGCTCGATCAGCTTATCGCGCAGGTACTGCTTGAAATGCGCCGCCACATCGCGCAGGCGCGGCACGCGGTCCACGGCGTCTCCGGCGAGGTGGAACCGGTCGAGATCGTTCAGCACGGTCATATCGAAGGGCGTGGTGGTGGTGCCCTCCTCCTTGTAGCCGCGCACGTGGATGTTGTCGTGATTGGTGCGGCGATAGGTCAGCCGGTGGATCAGCCACGGATATCCGTGAAACGCGAAGACCACGGGCTTATCCGCCGTGAACATGGAATCGAATTCGCGGTCCGCGAGGCCGTGGGGATGCTCGGTGGCAGGCTGCAGGGTCATGAGGTCCACCACGTTCACGACGCGGATCTTGAGGTCGGGCAGGTTCTTGCGCAGCAGATCCACCGCGGCCAGCGTTTCCAGCGTGGGAACATCGCCGCAACAGGCCATCACCAGGTCGGGCTCCTTGCCCTGGTCGTTCGAGGCCCAGCCCCAGATGCCGATTCCCGTGGTGCAGTGGGCGATGGCCGACTCCATATCCAGCCATTGCAGCGCCGGCTGCTTGCCCGCCACAATCACGTTGACGTAGTGGCGGCTGCGCAGACAATGGTCCGTCACCGAGAGCAGGGTGTTGGCGTCGGGCGGCAGGTAGACCCGCACCACGTCCGCCTTTTTGTTCACCACGTGATCGATAAAGCCGGGATCCTGATGGCTGAACCCATTGTTGTCCTGCCGCCATACGTGCGAGGTCAGCAGATAGTTCAAGGACGCAATGGAACGCCGCCAGGGAATATGGCGCGTGACCTTGAGCCACTTGGCATGCTGGTTGAACATGGAGTCGATGATGTGTATGAACGCCTCGTAGCAGGAGAAGAATCCGTGCCGGCCGGTGAGCAGGTACCCTTCCAGCCAGCCTTCGCACATGTGTTCGCTGAGCACCTCCATGACGCGGCCGTCGCGGCCGACGTGATCGTCATTGGGAAGAATTTGGGCGGTGGAGGTCCGGTCGGTAACCTCGAACAGGGCGTCCAGGCGGTTGGAGGCGGTCTCGTCGGGACCCATCACCCGGAAATTGCGCGCTTCCATGTTGAGCTTCATGACGTCGCGCAGCATGCGGCCCATGACGCGCGTCGCCTCGGCCGATACCGTGCCGGGCTGGGGGACCTTCACGGCGTAATCGCGGAAATCGGGCAGGTTGAGCTCCTTCAGGAGCAGGCCGCCGTTGGCGTGGGGGTTGGCGCCCATTCTGCGCGCGCCCTGGGGAGCCAGCGCGGCCAGCTCGGGAATGAGCTTTCCCTGGCCATCGAACAGCTCCTCGGGACGATAGCTCTTCATCCAGTCTTCGAGGAGCTTGACGTGCTTCGGCTTGGCGGCCATCTCGGAAAGCGGCACCTGGTGGGCGCGGAACGTGCCTTCGATCTGCACGCCGTCCACGACCTTCGGGCCGGTCCAGCCCTTCGGAGTGCGCAAGACCACCATGGGCCACGGGCGGCGCTCGAGCGCGCCATGGTCGCGGGCCTCGCGCTGGATGGCGTGGATGTCGGCCACGACGGCATCGAGCGTACCGGCCAGAAGCTGGTGCACGGCAGCCGGATCGTCGCCCTCCACGAAGTGCGGGCTGTACCCGTACCCTTGGAACAGGTCCGTCAGCTCCTCGCGGCCGATCCGGGCCAGGACGGTCGGACCGGCGATCTTATAGCCGTTCAGGTGGAGAATGGGAATCACCGCGCCGTCGCGCGCCGGGTTGTGGAACTTGTTGGAGTGCCAGCTTGCGGCCAGCGCGCCGGTCTCCGCCTCGCCGTCGCCAATCACGCAACAGACGAACAGATCGGGATTGTCGAAGACCGCGCCATAGGCGTGCAGCAACGCGTAGCCCAGCTCGCCGCCCTCGTGAATGGAGCCCGGCGTCTCCGGGGCGACGTGGCTGGGAATGCCTCCGGGAAACGAAAACTGTTTGAACAGGTGCTTCATGCCCTCCGCGTTCTCCTGCACGTGGGGCCAGAATTCGCTGTAGCTGCCCTCCAGGTAAGTATTCGCCACCATTCCCGGACCGCCGTGGCCGGGGCCGGCGATGTAGATCATGTCCAGGTCGTACTTCCGGATCAGGCGGTTGCAGTGCACGTACATCAGGTTGAGACCGGGCGTGGTGCCCCAGTGCCCCAACAGCCGCGGTTTGATGTGCTCCAGCTTCAGCGGCGTCTTCAGCAGGGGATTGTCGTAGAGGTAGATCTGGCCTACCGACAGATAGTTCGCCGCGCGCCAGTATGCGTCCATGAGGCGCAATTCCTCGGCCGTGAGCGGCCCCGGCGCGGCGGGGGACACGGAAGTTTGCGTTTCGATCATCACGGTATCCTTTGCTCTATGATCGGACAATTGCCGCGCGGGCGCTTCCGCGGCGGCTGGGGTTTTGTACCGCTTCGAACGCTGGCGGCGGGTTGGCGCGAGACTGGCAGACGAAAGCGTCTGCCCCACCTACGCTGGCGGCGGGTTGGCGCGGGGCTCAAGAAGCGCGACCAGGGGGTCGCGCGCGGACGAGGGCGTCCGCCCTACCAGAGGGAAAATCGTTTGCGCCTCTTGATGGCGACCGGGGCCGGCGGGAGCGGATCGCCGGCCAGGACCGCGCGCGGATTCTCTTCCAGGACGCGGAGCGCCGCTTCTTCGCCAAAAGCGCGCGCGACGTAATCGCGCGCCTTATCCATCGCCGCGGGACGGTGCGTCAGATCGTGCGCATCGCTGGCCAGGAAGTGCACCAGGCCGCGGTCCATCAGG
>JADGNR010000528.1 GCA_017883415.1 Bryobacteraceae bacterium
CTCCAGCGCAACGGCAGCGATCCAGACATCATTCCGTGGAATGGTCCGGCCTTTCCTTCGCAAATATACATCCACCTGGGCATACCGCTGCGCGGTCTCTTCGGTGACGTGCAGGACGCGAACCGACGGCTTACTCAGGAAGCGCGCCAACTGTGCCGTGTTCTCCGCCCAGCGATTTCCGGCCCGGAATCCGCTGTACAACTCACCTAAGACGACGGCCGAAACCGCAACCGTCTCCGATCGCCGCAGTACCTCGAGAACCGGTTGGTGTCCCCGCTGCAATGCAGAGTAGGCCGACGTGTCTAGTAACACGTTCACCCGTCTGACTCCCAGTCCGCAGGATCGACTTGACGCATCTCCAATAAGGCCGCGTCGAACGCATCCGCCCCGGCAGTCGACCAGGTTCCGCAGAACTCCTCAAAATCGGTGTTCTTGGCCGGTTTGTGCAACTGTGCCTGCAGTAATCGAAGGGTGGCCTTATTGAGGCTGATTCCTTCGCGATGGCTTGTTTCAAGAATCGCCTTTTCGACATCCTTGGGCAGGTTCCTGAGAGAGATCGTCATAAGCCCACTGTAGCAAAAAACGATGCAGAATGCATCACAACTTGATGCATTCTGAGGCCATAGACATCGTGGAGAGTGATTACGTGGGGCGGAGAGCGGTATGGTGTGTCATGGGTACGGGCGGAACCCGCGCTGGATTGGCCTTCACCCGGATGGCGCGCGAGTACCAAGCGCGTAAGCATCCAGCGCACGATCGCCGAGCGAAATTTCGTGGTGCTGCATTGCCGGCAACACTGGAGGGCGACGGGGACTGGGCGGGCATCGATATCTTCCCGCTGCTGCCCGGCATGCAACCCGCGTCCGGCTCCGCCACCGGCCGATACGGACTCCAATCCGGCTGCGCAGATGGCGTAACCGCGCCAGCCGCTGACCGCCGGCAATCTTCGGACTGGTTCGGGCCCCGCGCATCTGCTCAACTGGAGACATGGTCAAAATACCAGTGCTATTGCTGGCGTTGTCGGCGGCCGGCCTGGCGCAGGAGCCCGCCCCGTTGCATCTCACCTTGCGCGATGCCGTGGGTCTGGCGCTGAAGCAGAATCCGCAAGTGATTCTGGCCAACCTGGGCGTCTCCCAAAGCGAGCAGGACCGGCTGCTGGCCCGGGCGGCACTGCTGCCGCAAGTGAGCGGGAATGTCTCGGAGACGAGGCACCGGGTCAATTTGCAGACCGCCATCGGGTTGAGCTTTCCGGGGTTCCCCCAGCACGTGGGGCCCTTCGATGTGTTTCAAGGGGGAGCCAGCATCAACGTCCCGGTCTTCGACCTGACGCTGTGGCGCCGCTATCGTTCGTCGGAGATCGGAATCCAGGCGAGCCGCGCGGAGGAACTGGCGGCGCGCGAGGAAAGTGTCCTGCTGGTGGTTTCGCAATACCTGGGCAGCCAGCGGGCGGCGGCCGACATTCAGGCCGCGCAATCGCGCGTGGACCTGGCGCAGGCGCTCTACGACCAGGCGGCGGATCTGCAAAAAGGCGGCGTGGGGACGGGCATCGACACGCTGCGCGCCAACGTGCAGTTGCAGAACGAAAAGCAGAGGCTCATCGTGGCGCGCACCCAACTGGAGATTGCTCTCTATGGCCTGGCGCGCCTGTTGAATACCGACCCGCGCCGAAAGATCGAACTGGCCGACCAGATGAGTTTCTTCGAGACGCCGGAAGTATCGCGGGACGAGGCACTGGAGCGGGCCTACCGCGCGCGTCCGGAGCTGCGGCAGATCGCCCTCGAGGAGCAGCGCGCCGCGCTCGAGGCGAAATCGGCCGCCGACGAGCGCCTGCCCAAGCTTACGCTGGGGGGCGTCTGGCTGGAGCAGGGCCTCACTCCGGCGAGCAGCATTCCGGTTTATCAATATCAGGCCAGCCTGGACGTTCCCTTGTTTACCGGCGGCCGCATACAGGCCGGCCGGGCCAAGGCCGAGCTGGCGCTCCGCCAGCTCCGGCAGCAGGAGCAGGATGTGCGCAACCGCATCGCGCTCGAAGTCAAAACGGCAATGACGCAACTCGACTCGGCGCGCAGCGAAGTGAATGTGGCCAACCTGGGAGTGCAACTGGCGCGGCAGGAGGTGGACCAGGCGCGCGACCGCTTCCAGGCGGGCGTGGCCAACAACATTGAGACCGTCACCGCCCAGGACGCGCTGTCGCGCGCGCAGGACAACCAGATCGGCGCCCTCTACCGGTACAACCAGGCCCGGGCCGGCCTGGCGCGCGCCGGGGGGCAGATGGAGGCGCTGTACGGGAAGTAGTGTCAAGATAGTATCAATGCCGGAAGTCCTTGAAGAGTCACGGCGGCCGGAAATTGCGGCGTCCGCCACGCCTGCGCCGCGCGAGGGGTACCGTGTAAAGCTGGGCTTGTTGGCCGCCGTGCTGTTGATCGCCATCGCGGCGGGCGTATGGAGCTACCTGCATTTTCGCGATCGGGTCTCCTCCGACGATGCCAATGTGGACGGCCACATCAGCGCCATCGCCCCGAAGATCTCCGGCGCCGTGGCCGAAGTGGCAGTGGTGGAGAACCAGCCGGTGAAAGCCGGGCAGGTGCTGCTGCGGATCGATCCGCGCGATTACCAGGCCAAAGTGGATATGGCCCAAGCGGCGGTGCTGGAAGCCGAGAGCAAGCTACACTCCGCCAGCGTGGCCGTGCCTTGGACCAGCGAAACCACCGAATCGGGCGAATCGTCCGCGTCGGCGCAGATGGCCAATGCCCGGTCCGAGGAGGAGCGCGCGCGCTTCGGGTACGAGCAGGCGGCGGGAGGCGACCTGGCCTACGCGCGGGCCAACGTGGGCGCGAAACAGGCGAGCAACGATCGCGCGCAGGCGGACCTGGCGCGCATGAAGCCGCTGGCCGAGAAGGCGGAAATCTCCCAGCAGCAGTACGATTCTTTCGTGGCCGCGGCGCGCGTGGCGGAAAGCGAGCTGCAGGCGTCGCGGGAAAAGCTGGCGTCGGCGGAAAAGGAAGCCTCCATCCGGAAAGCGGCCCTGGAGGCGGCGCAATCGCGCATCGCCCAAGCCCAGTCCCAGGTGCAGACGTCGGTGGCCAACCGGAAGCAGGTGGATATAAAGAAGGCGGACACCGGCACCGCTTCGGCGGTGGTGAAATCGGCGCGCGCCCGGCTGGAGGCGGCGGAACTGGACCTGAGCTATGCCACCATCGTGGCGCCGGTGGACGGCGTGGTCACGCGCAAGAGCGTGGAGGTGGGGCAAATCCTGCAGCCCGGCCAGGGACTGATGACCATCATTCCGCTCCATGACACCTGGGTGACGGCCAATTTCAAAGAGACGCAACTGACTGACGTCCGTTTGGGGCAACCGGCAAAAATTGAGGCCGATGTCTATCCCCGGTACGCGTATCGTGGCCGAGTGATTGGGGTGCGGGCTGGAACGGGAGCGGCCTTCTCGCTGCTTCCCGCAGAGAACGCCACCGGCAACTGGATCAAGGTGGTGCAGCGCATACCCGTCAAGATTCAGTTTGACGG
>JADGNR010000238.1 GCA_017883415.1 Bryobacteraceae bacterium
CCTCCTTCGGCAACAACCGGAGAGACCGCCGCATGCAGTACAACGGCAACGCATCCTTCACCCTGGATAATTCCGTGTGGGATGCGCGCAGCTACTCTCTGACCGGCCAGGATACGGCCAAGCCCGCCTCGGCCAATGCCCGCGCCAGCCTGATGTTCGGCGGGCCGCTCAAGATTCCCCACTTGCTTTCGGGCGAGCATGGCTCCTTCACTATCAACTACCAGTTGCGGCGAAGCCGCAACAGCGCCACCTCGCCCACTTTGATGCCCACCGCGCTCGAGCGCTCGGGCGATTTCTCGCAATCGATCGCGCAGACGGGTGCTCCCATTACCATTTACGATCCGCTCACCGGCCTGCCGTTCGCCGGCAACGCGATTCCCGACACCCGCATCAGCGGCATTGCCCAGGGCTTGCTGAAGTTCTATCCCCTGCCGAATTTCTTCGTCCCCGGCAGCCGGTACAACTACCAGGCGCCGATCGTCAGCACCACCAACCAGGACAATGTGAATGCGCGCCTGAACCAGACGCTGAACCCCAAGAACCGGATTTCGGGCGGCATCGGGTACCAGCGCAGCGACGTGATCAATCCCAATATTTTCGATTTTATCGACGGCACTTCGGGCGGCGGCATCAATGCCAACGCGGCATGGTCGCACACCATCAGCACGCGGCTGATCAGCAACCTGAGCTACCGCTTCAGCCGGTCCACCAGCTTACTATCGCCGTTTTTCGCCAACCGCGAGGACGTGGAAGGGAACCTGGGCATCGCCGGCGCGGCCCCGGGGGCGGCCTTCTGGGGGCCTCCTACGCTCACGTTCACCAACGGCTTCCAATCGCTATCGGACGGCAGCACATCCAAGACCCGCAACCAGACCAGCGCCGTAGGCGAAAGCGTAATCTGGATCCACGGCACGCACAACGTCACCTTCGGCGGCGATTTCCGGCGCCAGCAGTTCAACCCTGTTTCCCAGCAGAACCCGCGCGGTACGCTCGCCTTCAACGGGACGGCGACCAGCCTGAACGGCCAGGGCGGTTACGATTTCGCCGACTTCCTGCTGGGACTGCCGGACACCAGTTCCGTCGCGCACGGCAACGCGGATAAATACTTTCGCGCGTCCTGGTACGACGCGTATATCAACGACGACTGGCGCATCAAGACCGGGTTCACGCTGGTGGGAGGGCTGCGCTGGGATTACGCGGCGCCCATGACGGAGCTGTATAACCGCCTGGTGGGGCTGGATATCGCGCCCGGCTTCGCCAGCATCGCCACGGTTCTGCCGGGACAGGTGGGAACGCTCTCCGGCGTGCGTTACAACAATGCCCTGGTGAATCCGGACCGCGCCGCGTTTCAACCGCGTATCGGCTTCGCCTGGCGGCCCAATCCCAAGAAATCGCTGGTCGTGCGCGGCGGGTACGGTATTTACTACAACACCTCGGTATACAACGCCATCGCCAACCGCATGGCGCAGCAGCCGCCGCTGTCGCAGAGTTTGAGCGTCGCCAGCACCGCCAACAACGTGCTCACCCTCGCCAACCCGTTCGTGGCCGCCATCGGCACGCTGACCAATACCTTCGCCATCGACCCGAATTTTCGCATCGGCTACGCCCAGACCTGGACGATTTCCGTCCAGCAGAGCCTGCCGTTCTCCATGTTCCTGAACGTTTCCTATCTGGGAACCAAGGGCACGAGGCTCGACCAGCAGTACCTGCCGAATTCCGTCCCCTCGGGAAAGCCGCTCTTTCCCGCGGGCTACACCTATGAGCAGTCCAATGGCAACTCCACCTACAACGCCGCGCAAGTGCAGTTGAACCGGCGCTTTCGCAGCGGTTTCTCCGGGAACGTGATGTACATTTTCTCGAAATCCATCGACGACGCTTCCACCGGCGGCGGCGCGGTGGTGGCCCAGAACTGGCAGGACCTGAGCGCCGAGCGGGCCGTCTCCACCTTCAGCCGTACGCACACGCTGAACATGCAGATGCAGTACTCGACCGGCGTGGGCACGCGCGGCGGCACGCTGGTGAACGGATGGAAGGGCACGCTGATCAAGGATTGGACCGTTACCACCAACATGTCGGTGCAGAGCGGACTGCCCATGACCGCCATCGCCGGCGGACTGCGCTCGGTGACGGGCGGAACCGGCGTCAGCGGCAGCATACGGGCCGAGGCCACCGGCATCCCGCTGGCTGCGGATCCCTCTTCGGCAGCCCTTCTGGCGGCCTTCACCCCGCCAGCGCCAGGCCAGTTTGGAAATGCCGCCCGGGACACGATTGTCGGCCCCGCCACGTTCAACCTCAACGCGTCGGCGGGGCGCGTGATCCGTCTGGGCGAGCGGCGCAGCCTCGATCTGCGGTTTGACGCCAACAACGCCTTGAATCACCCCGTCTTCAGCCGCTTCACCTCCACCCTGGGCCCGCAGTTCGGGGTGCTGCTGCCTCCCGGCGCCATGCGCAGTATGACCGCCACCGTGAGGTTCAGGTTCTAACCATGCGATCCATCCTTGCCACCCTTCTCGCCGGCCTCATGGCCGCCTCCGCGCAACAGACCGCTCCCCAGCCGAAACCCGCCGCGCCGCAGAACACGCCGCAGAGCGCGCCGCGGAACACGCCGCAACAGGCCGCTCCCAAGGGGCCGTACAAATTCGACGTGACCACGCAGTTGGTGGTGGTCGATATTTTCGCCAAGGACAAGAGCGGCAAGCCCATCGAAAACCTGAAAGCGAGCGATTTCACCCTGACGGAAGATGGCAAGCCGCAGCAGATCAAAGTTTTCGAGTACCAGCGTCTGGAGTCGAATGCGGAGCCACCCATGCCTGAGCCGGCACTGAAGCCGCGGACCGCCGAAGCCGCCCCGGCCGAAGCGGTGAAGGCGCTCGCAGCCAGCGTGGTGAAGCCCGTGACGGCCCGGACGATCGCACCCGCCCGGCAGGGCGAGATCAAGTACCGCGACCGCCGCCTGCTGGTGATGTTCTTCGACCTGATCGGCATGCCCATCCAGGACCAGATGCGTTCGCAGACTTCCGCGCTGAAGTTCATCAAGACGCAAATGACGCCGTCGGACCTGATGGCCATCATGACCTTCTCGACCGATCTCAAGCTGGTGGAAGACTTCACCGACGACCGCGACCAGTTGACCAAGGACGTCAAGAGCCTGGTGATCGGCGAAGGCAGCGACATGGCCAACACGGTGAGCGACGATAGCTCCGAAGACACCGGGGCGGCCTTCACGCAGGACGACACCGAGTTCAACATTTTCAATACCGACCGGCAGTTGGCCGCGCTGGAATCGGCGGTCAAAATGCTGGCGTCGCTTTCCGAGAAGAAGGCGCTGGTCTATTTCGCCAGCGGCATGTCCAAGACGGGCGTGGACAACGAAGCCCAGTTGCGCGCCACCATCAACGCCGCCATCCGCAGCAACGTGGCGTTCTACCCCATCGACGCGCGCGGGCTGATGGCCAGCGCCCCGCTGGGCGATGCCACCAAGGGCTCTTCGGGCGGCCAGGGCATGTACTCCGGGAGCTCGGCCCGGGCGGCCTCCAGCAATTTCCAGGGCCAGCAGGAGACCCTGTTCACCCTGGCGGCCGACACCGGCGGCAAGGCGCTGCTCGACAATAACGACCTGGCCATGGGGATCGTCCAGGCGCAGAAGGACATCTCCAGCTATTACATCGTCGGCTATTACAGCACCAACGCGGCGCTCGACGGCCACTACCGGCGCATCAAAGTGGCCATCAACAAGGACGTCTCGGCCAAGCTCGATTACCGCACCGGATACTTCGCTTCCAAGGAGTTTAGGAAGTTCGACTCCTCCGACAAGGAGCGGCAGTTGCAGGAAGCGCTGATGCTGGGCGACCCCATCACGGATATTTCCGGGGTCATGGAAGTGGATTACTTCCGCCTGGCGCGCGACCGGTACTTCGTCCCCGTGGAGGTCAAAATTCCGGGCAGCGAGCTGCAACTGGCCCGGCATCGCGGCGCCGACAGCACGCGCCTGGATTTCATCGGGCAGGTGAAGGACGCCAAGGGCGAGATCAAGGGCAACGTGCGCGATTTTGTGGAAGTGAAGCTCAAGGGCGACGCCGCCGCCAGACTGGCCGAGCGCCCGCTGGCCTACGACACCGGATTCACCCTGCCGCCGGGGACCTATACCATGAAGTTCCTGACGCGCGACAACGAGACCGGGAAGATGGGGACCGTCGAACGCACCTTCGTGATTCCCGATCTGACCACCGACCAGCGGCTCCTCCCCATTAGCTCGGTGGTGTTGAGCAACCAGCGCGAGGCTTTGAGCGCGGCGGTCTACACGGCCGAGAAAGACAAGAAGCTGCTGGCCTCGAACCCGTTGGTGCAGGACAACCAGAAGCTGATTCCCAGCGTCACGCGCGTGTTCAAGAAAGCCCAGGACATGTACGTCTACCTGGAGACCTACCAGCCCCAGGCGGAGACCACCGAGCCGATCGTCGCCACGGTGAGCTTCTATCGCGGGAAGGTGAAGGCATTCGAGACCGATCCGCTGGTGGTGAAAGAGGGATTGAACGCCAAGTCCAAGGCGCTGCCCGTGCGCTTCAGCGTGCCCCTGGGCAAATTGCAGCCCGGCAAATATGAGTGCCAGGTCAGCGTGCTCAATCCCTCCGAGAAGAAGTTCAACTTCTGGCGCGCGTCCATGGTGGTGCTGCCGTAAGAGGGTAGGCCTCCTGGCCTGCCCCCGCGCCGAAGGCGCGTTTCCGATTCAAGGGCAGGCCGGGAGGCCTACCCCACTAAAATGAAAACCGGTGGGAACCGGCGTTTTGTTCTTGCGAACTCACACCAGCCCCACCGGTCGCGCCACTTCAACTGCCTGATCCATAGCAACCGCCGTGCCAACCGCCCGCGGCGTACGGTTTGTCACCGAATCCGGGCCGGTCCTCGCGGGCGCGGGGTAGCGGTTACACGCCCGCCCGCACAAATTACACTGGCGCCCGGCGTGGGGGACGCCGGGCCGGTCTTGTTATACTGACATTTCCATGCCCAGAGTCCGCTTTGCGCCTTCTCCCACGGGCTTTCTGCATATAGGGAGCGCGCGAACCTTTATCTTCAACTGGTTGTATGCCCGGCACATGGGCGGGACTATGATCCTGCGCATCGACGACACCGACGTGGGGCGCAATTCGGAAGCGTCTCTGACGTCCATTTACGAGGGATTGCGCTGGCTCGATCTGGGCTGGGATGAGGAGTACCGGCAGTCGGAACGGCTCGCGCTGCATCAGCGGATGGCGGAGGCGATTTTCGCCAACGGCCTGGCCTACCGCGATTTCACCCCCGCCGAAGCGGCCCAGGGCGAGAAATCGGGAGCGCACGGCACCTGGCTGTTTCACACCGGGATGCGCGAGATGGCGACTGCGGAGAGCGACCGGCGCGCCGCCGCCGGAGAGCCGTTCGCGCTCCGCTTCCGCGTCCCGCGCGACCGCGAGCGGCAGGTGCGCTTCACCGACTGCGTGTATGGCGAGCAGGCGAAATCCACCGCCGATATCGAAGACTTCGCCCTGCTGCGCTCGGACGGCCTGCCCACCTACCACCTGGCCTCCTGCGCCGACGACGCGGACTTGCGCATCAGCCACATCATCCGCGGGCAGGACCATCTGACCAACACCTTCAAGCACGTCCTGATCTTCGAGGCCGCGGGCGTGGCGGCGCCCCAATTCGCGCACTTGCCGCTGCTGGTGGCGCCCGATGGCACCAAGCTCTCCAAGCGGCGCCACGGGCCGGTGGTCAGCGTCACCACCTATCGCGATGCCGGATTCCTGCCCCACGCATTCATCAATTTCCTGTGCCTGCTGGGCTGGTCTCCCAAGGACGACCGGGAGCGATTGACGCGCCAGGAACTCATCGACGCGTTCTCGCTCGAGGGCATCAACCGCAGCAACGCGGTGGTGAATTTCACCGAAGCCGATCCGTTCGATCCCAAAGCGGCGCACTTCAACGCCGAACTCATCCGCACCATGCCCGTGGAGGAACTGGCGGAGCGGTTGCTGCCCTTTGTGCGCGCCGCCGGCCACCAGGTGGAACCCGGCATTATGGCGCAGATCGCGCCGCTCATCCAGGAGCGCATCAAGTTGTTGCGCGATGTGCTGACGGCGGCCGATTTCTTCTTCGTCGAGGAACTGGCGCCCTACGACGCCGCGGAGTTGATCCCCAAGAAGGGAGACGCGGCCCTGGCGTTGCGGGTGTTGGAGCGGGCCGGCGAAGTCCTGGCCACGGCGGATTTCTCGCACGACGGCCTGGAAGCCGCATTGCGCCAGGCTGCCCAGGATCTGGGCCTCAAGGCCGGGCAAATGTTCGAGCCCATCCGCGTGGCCGTGTGCGGGCGCAAAACGGCGCCGCCTCTGTTTGGCACGCTGGCGGCGCTGGGCCGCCAAACGAGCCGCAAACGGATCGGCCAGGCCATCGAAAAGTTGAAACCAATATGAGTGCAGACGGCCCTTCCAATTTCATCCGCGATATCATCCTCGATGACCTCCAGAGCAACAAGTTCGGCGGGCGCGTGCAGACGCGCTTCCCTCCGGAGCCGAACGGCTACCTGCACATCGGGCACGCCAAGAGCATCTGCCTGAACTTCGGGCTGGCCGCGGAGTTCGGCGGCAAGACCAACCTGCGCTTCGACGACACCAATCCGGAGAAGGAGGAAACCGAGTATGTCGACTCCATCATGGAGACAGTCAAATGGCTCGGTTTCGACTGGGAAGACCGGCTGTTCTACGCCTCGGATTACTTCGGACAGTTGTACGAGTGGGCGGTGCAATTGATCCGGAAGGAAAAGGCGTACGTTTGCGATTTGACGGCCGACCAAGTCCGCCAGTATCGCGGCACGCTGACCGAACCCGGCCGGGAGAGCCCGTATCGCCATCGTTCCGTGGAAGAGAACACCGATCTGTTTGCGCGCATGCGCACGGGCGAATTCCCCGACGGGTCGCGCACCCTGCGCGCCAAAATCGACATGGCCTCGCCGAATCTGAACCTGCGCGACCCGGTGATGTACCGCATCGTGCATGCCGAGCACCACCGCACCGGCGCCCAGTGGTGCATCTATCCCATGTACGACTTCGCCCACGGGCAATCGGACTCCGTCGAGCGGATCACGCACTCCATCTGCACGCTGGAATTCGAGGACCACCGGCCGCTCTACGACTGGTACCTGGAACAACTGGGCATTTATCATCCCCAGCAGATCGAGTTCGACCGGCTCAACCTCACGTACACGCTGCTGAGCAAGCGGAAGCTGCTCACGCTGGTCGAGCAGGGGCGCGTGAGCGGCTGGGACGATCCGCGCATGCCCACGCTCGCCGGCATCAAGCGGCGCGGGTACACGCCGGAGGCGATCCGCAACTTCTGCAACGCCATCGGCGTATCGAAGACCAACGGGACCATCGAGCTGGCGCTGCTCGAGCACCATGTGCGCGAAGATCTCAACAAGCGGGCGCCGCGCTCGATGGCCGTATTGCGGCCGCTGCGGGTGGTGATCGATAACTACCCGGAGCGCCAGGTGGAGGAAATGGAGGCGGTGAACAACCCGGAAGATGCCGCCGCGGGCACGCGCCAGGTTCCGTTTTCGCGCGTGCTGTACATCGAGCAGGACGATTTCCGCGAGGACCCGCCCAAGCAGTATTACCGCCTCAGCCCCGGCCGCGAGGTGCGCCTGCGCTACGCCTATTTCGTGACCTGCACCGGCGTGGTGAAGGACGAAAAGACCGGCGAGGTGCGGGAGATCCACTGCACCTACGACCCCGCTACGCGCGGCGGCAACGCGCCCGACGGCCGCAAAGTGAAATCGACCATCCACTGGGTCTCGGCCGCGCACGCCGTGGATGCCGAGGTGCGCCTGTACGACAACCTGTTCCTCAAAGAGAACCCGAACGAGACCGCCGAAGGCGAGGATTTCACCGCCAATCTCAATCCGCAGTCGCTCGAGGTTCTGCCCCAGGCGAAACTCGAGCCGTCGCTCGCCGGAGCGCCCGTGGGCAGCCGCCACCAGTTCGAGCGGATGGGCTACTTCTGCGTCGATCCGGATTCGGCCGCCGGCCGCCTGGTGTTTAACCGGACCGCCGGGCTGCGCGATACGTGGGCCAGGATCGAGAAACGGGAAAAGGGCAAGGCGTGATCATTCTCGGAATCGGCGGCATCCTGGGCGATGCCGCCAGCGCCGTGCTGAAGGATGGCGCGCTGGTGGCGGCCGTCGAAGAGTCCAAGCTGGTGCGGCGCCAGGCGCACTGGGGCGGGCAACGCTCGCTGCCCGACCGGTCCATCGCCGCCTGCCTGGAGCTGGCCGGCGCGCGCGCGGACCAGGTGGACGCGGTGGCCATCGTGCGCCCCATTCCGGAATCGGATTTTCACCTGAAGCTGCGCGCGCAGTTTCCCGCCAGCCGCATCGTGATGATGGGACACCATCGGGCGCACGCCGCTTCGGCCTACTATCCCTCGCCCTTCGAGGAAGCCACGGTGCTGACGCTCGACCAGTGGGGCGATCTGCGCTGCGGCGCGCGGTGGCAGGCGCGCGGCATCCAGATGACCCTGGAGCAGGAGCAGTATTTCCCGGATTCCCTGGGCGATGTCTACGGGCGCGTCACCGACCTGCTGGGCTTTGAAGCCCAGGCCGACGAACATAAGGTGCAATGGCTTTCGGTGGCGGGCGACGACCGCTACCTGAATCTGTTTCAGGAAATCCTGTGCGCCTCCGATGCCGGACCGCGCCCCGACCGGTCGTATTTCAGCACCGAACGGTTGAGCCGCGGCGGCTTCGGCGCGCGCTTCTACGAGCGGCTGGGGTTGAAAGACGGCGCGCCCGTTC
>JADGNR010000529.1 GCA_017883415.1 Bryobacteraceae bacterium
GTTTCGCCAGCGTGGATCAGCGGCACGACGCGATCGATACCTGGAACATGAAGACGTACTTCGTCGGCTGCACTACCGAGCCGGTGCAGAGATTCCAGCCGGAGATCGCCCCGGGCGTGATGAGATTCGTCAAAGTCCAGCACCCCGGTCCCGGATGCGGCCGGCCGCGGTGACCGATCTGCTGAACGAGTTCGGTTCGCGCCCCCGGTAACAGGATCGGGAATTCGCAAACCATCGAGCACGTTCCTATAATGATCGGAGATCCATGAGTTCTCTTCCGGTCTTGCGCTCTCCGCTTCGTCGGTGCGCGTCGAGGCCAGTTTCGGCGAAGTTGGCTACAAAAGCTTCGAATGGAGATCCAAATGAACAAGAAAACCGAATGGACGAGGCGGCTCTTCGCGGCCGCCCTCGCGGGTTCGCCCGCCATTGCTCAGACTTCGGCTGCCCCTCAGGCCGCCCCGCCGTCCGGTGCCCCCCAGGCTCCGGCCGCGCCGCCGCGGAGGCCGCAGCAGCCCGAGCCGCTGCCGTTCGCGGATACCCTGGTCTTCACGCGCAAGGATTTCGTGCTGCATACCACGCCGTACCCGCTCTCGCAGGTTCGCCTGCTGGCCGGCCCGTGCCTGAAGGCCGCGGATGCAAACCGCGCCTACCTGATGCGCATCGCGCCGGACCGGCTCCTGCACACTTTTCGCTTAAACGCGGGACTGGCGAGTTCGGCGCAGCCACTCGGGGGATGGGAAGAACCCAAGGGCGAGCTTCGCGGCCACACTATGGGGCACTACCTCTCGGCGTGCGCCTTGAGAGCGGCTTCCGCGGGCGACAAGGAAATGAAGGCGCGGGGCGATGAACTCGTCTCCGAACTCGCCAAATCCCAGGCCAAACTGGCGGGCGGTTATCTGAGCGCGTATCCCACCGAGTGGTATGACCGCCTGGAGAAGCGCCAGCGGGTCTGGGCGCCCTTCTACACCTACCACAAGGTCTTCGCGGGCCTGCTCGATATGCACGTCCACACCGGCAACAGGCAGGCGCTGGAAGTCGCAACCGGCATGGCGGCATGGGCGGACCAATGGAGCGCTTCCAAACCCGAAGCCCAGATGCAGGACATTTTGCGGGAAGAGTTCGGCGGGATGAGCGAATCTTTCTTCAACCTCGCCGCCCTGACCAGCGACCTCCGCTGGGCAAAGGCGGGCGACCGGTTCCAGAAGAAGGAGTTCCTCACGCCGCTCGCGCAACACCGCGACGAACTGCGCGGGTTGCACATGAATACGCACGTCCCGCAGGTGATCGGCGCGGCGCGGCGCTTCGAACTCACTGGCGATCCGCGGTTCCGCGCGGTGGCGGAATTCTTCTGGTACGCGGTGTCATCCGCGCGCACATTCGCGACCGGCGGAAGCAGCACCCAGGAATTGTGGCGGACCTCCCCGGGCAGGCTGGCCGCCGAGTGGCGGACAGGGCCAAACCACCAGGAATGCTGCTGCTCGTACAACATGATGAAGTTGACGCGCCACCTCTACTCCTGGACCGGAGATCCGCGTTACTTCGACTACTATGAGCGCAACCTGCTCAACCACCGCCTGGGCGCCATACATCCCGAAACAGGTCATTCGGTCTACTTCCTGTCAATGGCCCCCGGCGCCTGGAAGGGGCTCTGCGACGAAGAGAAGTCATTCTGGTGCTGCACCGGCACGGCGTTCGAAGAGTTCTCAAAACTGAACGACAGCATCTACTACCGTGACGAGCGCGGCATTTCGGTGAATTTGTTCATTGCGTCGGAATTGGACGACAGCGAGCGCGCGATCGGTCTGCGCCAGGACACGCGCTTTCCCGACGAGCCTCGCACGACGCTCACGATCACGAAAGCGCCCGCGTCCTCATGGACGCTGCGCCTGAGGATCCCGTCGTGGGCTGCCGCGGCGGCGGCCAAGGTGAACGGCCGTGCCCTGGAAGTTACCCCCGGCCCGAGCAGTTATCTCAGCATCACCCGCGCATGGAGAAAGGGCGACCGCGTCGATATCGAGATGCCCATGGCCCTGGCGGCCGAACCATTTGCGGATGAACCGGGCGTGCAAGCGTTCCTGTACGGCCCCATGGTCCTGGGGGGCGATCTGGGCAAGGAGGGTCTGACGGATGCCCTGGTCAACAATCAACAGGGCCCGGCGGTGGCCAAAGTCCCGATGAGCGTGCCCGAATTGCGCGCGTCAGGGAAGAAGTTGGAAGACTGGATCAAGCCGGAAGGCTCATCGCCTCTCGCTTTTCGCGCCGCAACGGAAAGCGGCAGCGCTACGCTCAAGCCTTTGAACCAGTTGTGGGGCAGGTTCGCTACTTACTGGACGGTGTCGTAATCGCCGATCAGAGCGCGGCCGTGGGAACGACGATGCCAATCCGTAATTTCCTTCCAAGGCCCGCGGCGACGCTCCTCGTTGCGTTAGCGATTATAAGTCATATTGAGTAATTCGAATTGCTGCAACGCATCCGTGGCACTACTATGAAAGCACTGATGGCGGCGGACAGGCTAACTGCTTTGGATTCTGTCGGGGCGCTATCGCCCAGGGAATGACTCGTACAGCATTCTGGGCCAGCTTCGCCCGGGCTGCAGCCACTTCTGTAAGCGTTTCCGATCGTCGTCGCCACAGTGTACACTATCGGGAGATCAGGAGCCGAAATATGAGCGGCGGGACCTGGATTAGGCGAGGCGAGATCGTGTCGAGATTCCGAGATTCATTTCCGTCCCTCATTGTGGCCCTGCTCGCCGCGGCAACCTGCGCCGGCGGGCAAACCGGCATTCCGGCAAAGAGGCCGGTGTTCGGCGGAGCGTGCCGGCTGTGTCCCTGGGGAGCGATGGCCGAAGTTGTGCAAGCGGCGATGAAGCCATACGGCTACGAAGTGCAGATCTGCTATAACTGCAACGCAGCCGATGCTCCGCGAATCGTCAGCGAAGCGAGAATGCCGCCTCCGTACAAACCGGATCCTGCCGTGCCCGAGATTCTGGCGCCGCGAAATGCGCCGGGGCTGGGAGCCGTTGACTTCGGCGCCGTGGCGATCCAATTCCTGCGAAACGCATACCGGGGAACGGGTCCCTACGCGAGAGAGAAACCCAGGACGAATCTGCGTTTGATCGCCAACATCCAGGACCCCAGTTATGTTCTAGTCGCGGCGAAAGCGGCGACGGGCATTACGGACTTGTCGCAGATCCGGCAGAAGCGCTGGCCGGTCCGAATTCTCTCCGCGGGGATCGGCAGCGACTCTACGCGCGTATTGGCTCACTTTGGCTTGTCGAGACAGGACATCGAGGCAGCCGGCGGGCGCATCGGGAATACGCCAGAGGACCGGGAGAACTTCGACGTCGCAATCGGTGGAGGCGGCCCGATGACCACTGCTCCGGAATGGAGAATCTGGACGGAGATCAGCCAGAAATTCGACCTCAACTTCCTCGAGTTGCCGGATGATCTGCTGGCGGAACTGGCGCGGGAGGGCGGCCAAGATATCGGCGAAATCCCCGCGGGGCTGTACCGCGG
>JADGNR010000530.1 GCA_017883415.1 Bryobacteraceae bacterium
GTGCTGCTGGAGATCGATCCCGCGCACCAGAAGACGCGCCACGATTTTCTGATGACCGGGCAACTGTTCGGCGTGCGCGCCGTGGACATCCGCGCGCTGCACAAACAGGGAAACCGGCTGTATTACGAGCGCGACGGGAAGCTGGCGCCCATCCGGCGGATCTACAACCGGGTGATCGTGGATGAGCTGGAGCGGCGGTCGGTGGCGATCCCGTTCGACTTTCGCGACGATCTCGACGTGGAATGGGCCGGGCATCCCAACTGGTTTTTCCGTCTCAGCAAGTTCTCTCTGCCCTATTTGAAACACCGCGCCGTGCCGCGGACCGAGTTCCTGAGCGCGGTGGAGCGCGTGGAGCAACCGGAGCGGTACGTGTTGAAGCCGCTGTACTCCTTTGCCGGCGCCGGCGTGATCGTGGGCCCGACGGCGGAGCAGATCGCCGCCATCCCCGCGGAACGGCGGCGCGATTACATTCTGCAGGAGCGCGTGGATTTCCGGCCGGTGATCGAAACGCCGTGCGGGCCGGCCAAGGTGGAAGTGCGTATCATGTACCTGTGGCTGGGCCGGCTGCGCCCGGTCAACACGGTTATCCGCATGGGCCGCGGCGCGCAGATGGGCGTGGATCACAATAAGGACTTCGCGTGGGTGGGCGCATCGGCGGCGTTCCTCGCATCGGGGGGAGACCAAACATGACGGTACTGTGCCTGGCCGGGTACGAGAAGGGCCACGAGTTCCTGCGGCAGGTGAAGCGGCAGGGGTCGCACGTGGCGCTGCTGACGTCGTTGAGCCTGAAAGACAAGGCGCGGTGGCCGCGGGAGAGCATCGACGAAATCTTTTACATGCCGGACGACAACCACAAGTGGGACCGGGCGCAGACGATCGACGCGGTGAGCTACCTGGCGCGGACGCGCGTGTTCGACCGCATCGTGGCGCTGGACGATTTCGACGTGGAGACGGCGGCGGCGCTGCGCGAGCATCTGCGCGTGCCGGGCATGGGCGAGACCACGGCGCACTACTTTCGCGACAAGCTGGCCATGCGCATGAAGGCCCAGGAAGCGGGGCTGTTCGTGCCCGAGTTCATCCACGTGCTGCATCACGAGCGCCTGCGGCACTTCATGGAGCACGTGCCCGCGCCGTGGGTGCTGAAGCCGCGCTCGATGGCCGGCGCCATCGGCATCAAAAAGATTGCGAGCGCGGGCGAGTTGTGGCCGGTGATCGAATCGCTGGGCGACATGCAGTCGCATTACCTGCTGGAGAAGTTCGTCGAGGGCGCCATTTTTCACGTGGACACGATCGTCTACGAGAACAAGGTGCTGTTTGCCATTGCCAGCGGGTATGGGCGCCCGCCCATGGAGGTCGCGCATGAAGGCGGCATCTTTACCACGCGCATTCTGGAACGGGAGTCGGAGGATGCGCGCGGCCTGCTGGCGGAAAACGAGCGGGTGATGGCGGCGCTCGGCATGCTGCGCGGCGTGTCGCATACCGAGTTCATCAAGGGCAGCGCGGACGGCCGCATTTACTTCCTGGAGACCTCGGCGCGCGTGGGCGGAGCGCACATCGCGGAACTGGTGGAAGCGGCCAGCGGGCTGAACCTGTGGGCGGAATGGGCGAAGGTGGAAATGGCCGGCGGGAAATCTCACTATCAGCCGCCCGAGCCCAAGCGCGACTATGCCGGCCTGCTGGTCTCGCTGGCGCGGCAGGAGCGGCCGGACACATCGGCGTACACGGACCCGGAGATCGTGTGGCGGATGGACAAGGAGCACCACGCGGGGCTGATCGTGAAATCGGCGGATGCGGGGCGGGTGCGGGGGTTGCTGGAGGCGTATGCGCGGCGGTTTCGGGAGGATTTTTTCGCGTACGTGCCGCCGCAGGACAAGCCGACGGATTGAGGGGGGCAGACGGGTCAGGCTGGCTTCAACCGGGTGCGGTTCGGGCTGTTCTTCCTCGGGACTGGTGTGGAACGCGAACGGCGGGGAGGCTTGCTCTCCATAGCGGCACGCAAAATGCGATTGATGCGCGTCTGATAGCCTCTGCCGTTGGCCTTCAGCCAATCCAGCACATCCGCGTCAAGGCGAATCGTCAATTGGTGTTTAGCCGGAGGCCATGGTGCCGTTGCCCTCGTAAAGAACTCGTCCCCAAGGGGTGGAATGTCCGAATAGTCAATCGGCGTTGCATCCAACCGCCGCGACTCTGCGGGCGTCAGTTGGCGGGGTTTCTTCGGGTCAAGTCGATAGCCTCTCATCGTATTTCCTTTGCTCGCGTTCGTTCGCCTTCCGCGCGGAAATCAACCGGACGATTGCACCGCGCGGGGTGTAGGCAACCGCAAAAAGCCGCCCCTCGATCTTGCCGAGCGTAAGCCGCCGTTCCTCACGGTAGTCGCGGCGGGTGTCCTCGCTGTCCAGGCGGTGCGGGTCGAGAAAAACCCGTACCGCGTAATCGAAAGGTACGCCGTGCTTAGCGACATTCTGCGCTGCCTTGCGGTCGTCCCATTCAAATAGCACCCATCAGCGTAGCTGTTTTTGTAGTTACAGGCAAGCTGCAAAACTGTGGATCATGGTCACCAAGCCCGACCCACAAACGCACCTGTGCGCCCTCGTAAGCGTCACCACGTTACGGAACAGTAAGGATCAGACGATCATCCTCCGGCCGGGCGATCATCCGTTCATACGGCACGATTCGACTGTCTTCTATGGCGATGCCATGATCGTGGATGTGCGTCGGCTTGACGCCGAAATTGCGGCAGGATTGGCGCTGGGCCGGGAGAAGTGCTCACAACCGACCTTGAAACTGGTGCAGGACGGCGTAGCCGCATCGCCCTTCACCAGACCGAAAATCCTGCGCTTCTGCCGGGACCAGTGGTCGCGATAGCAGCACGTAGGCGCCGCTTTAGTAGCGGCGGGGGCGGGGACGGAGCAACTGGGAACAGGCGCCGGCGAGCGCCAGCAGCGAAGCCAGGAGGAGGCAGGCGGCCCAGCGCGCTTCACCGGGCGAGAAGCGATAGCCGCTGAAGATGTATCCCTTGCAGAGCAGGACGGGAACCGCGAGAGCCCAGAGGAAGAACAGCGCGCGCAGCTTGTGCGACAGGGCCAGAACGAGCGAGATCAAGGCAAAGAGGGCGGAGAAGAAAACCACGAGCGTGAGCGTGGCGCCCTTCCATGGAAGCATGTCCAGACGCAGCGACGGTGTGCCGGAAGCAAGCGCGAGCGCGGAGACGGCGAGCAGGAATAGCGCCAGCAAGCCGTGGAACAGGAAACTGAAAATGCGCAGGAGCAAACGATATTCTAGCAATTTTAGGCTTCCACATTGACCCTTTACTTTCAATCGATTACAATAGTGTTCCAGGGGGTGGATGGGACGAATGGATGCGCCGCTCAAAACCAGACACCGGGAGATTCTGAGCTCCATCGTGCGCGCCTATATCGAAACCGGCGAACCGGTGGGATCGCGCACCGTTTCCAAGCGCCGGAATCACGCGCTGAGCCCGGCTTCCATCCGCAACGTGATGGCCGACCTGGCGG
>JADGNR010000531.1 GCA_017883415.1 Bryobacteraceae bacterium
CCACAGCAGGGTTACGTCGCGCGGGCCGGCGGAAAGCGGCAACGAAAAACGCACGGCGGCGATCTCGGGCCGGCCCATATTCATTTCGAACACAAAGAAAAGGCCGCGGCGCTCGAGCAGCCGCAGGGTCTTGACGCCGGCGCCGGTGCGGATGCGCACTACCTCCGCGGTGCAGCCATGCCGGATGAGGAATGCCGCGGCGCAGCGCGTGCCGTTGCCGGAAAGCTCCGCCATGCTGCCATCGGAATTATAGAGCTGGATGGCGCCATCGGCCTCGCGATCGGCGGTGTCCTCAGGTGCGTCCACCAGCAGCCAGCCATCCGCCCCCACGCCGGTGTGGCGGTGGCAGAGGGCGCGGGCGAGCGAGGCGCGGCCCTCCTCCGGCGCGTCTTTCCGCCAGGTGAGCAGAAAATCGTTCTGCGCGCCGTGCGCCTTGGTGAACGGAATCGTCATGCCCGCCTAGGTTACCTTTTCCACCTCCACCGCGGTGCCATAGGACAGCACCTCGGTAACGCCGTTCATGATCTCGGTGGCGTCGTAGCGGGCGCCGATGACGGCATTGGCTCCCACGTCGTTGGCGTGCTGGATCATGAGCTCGAAGGCGTCCTGGCGGGTCTGCTCGCACAGTTTGCTGAACAGCGAGATGTTGCCGCCGACGATGGTTTGCAGTCCCGCGCCGATGGTGCCCACGATGGAGCGCGAGCGCACCACGATGCCCCGGACTACGCCGAAGTTTCGCTTGATGCGGTACCCCGGCAGTTCAAATGCGGTCGTTACCTGTTCATGTGGAACCATGATTGCCTCCTGTGCGCCGGTAGATTTCGACGGCCGGCGCGTCTTTCACCAGAATAAGTTTCTCCAAAGTGTACTCGATGCCGTGCTGGGCCGCGCGGCCGAGCGCCTGATGCACATCGTCGCCCGCGAGTGCGACCGCCCATTCCTGCCACAGAAAAAGCTCGGGCCGGCGCACCGTGGCGAGCCAGGGGACGCCGATATCCTGGGTGAACGTCTCGCGCAACGGGATGCCGGCCTGGCGGTAGATGCCCGTCAAATCGCCGAACGAAGTGAAGATCCCGGAGCCGCGCCGGTAGCGGGGCGCGAGGTATTGCGCCGCCTCGGCGATGAAGGCGCGGCGCGACGCCGAATTGATGCGCGCCTCCTCCCATACGGCCCAGTTCTTCGCATCGGGATGCGCCAGCCACCAGCCCGCGCCCGCCGCGACCACGAGCGCCGCCACGGCCACCCGCGCGCGCGGCGGTGCGATGGCCACCAACGCCGCCGGCGCCACGGCCAGCAGCGGGTAGACGGCCATGGCGTAACGGACGGCGTCGTACGTGAAGGGCCACAGCGTGGGCACATAAATAAAAGTATTCGAGCGGTAGATGGCCCACACATAGAACACGCCCGGCAGCGCCAGCAGCGCCAGCGGCCAGAAAACGCGCTTGGCCAGCGATGCCGCCGCGCCAGCGAGGGCCAGCCACACCAGCCACGCGCCAGAGCACAGTTGCGCGCCGGTGCGGTAGTAGAGGAAGGCCATCCGCCAGTCGTGCTTGCCGGGATAGGCGGCGGTGCCCATTTGCGCTTTGGCGGAGTACGGCCCGGTGAAGGAGGCCATCACGCCGCCCGACAGCCACCAGTTGTGCGCCAGCCAATAGAGCGGCCCGAAGCCCGCCAGGATCGAGAACAGCACGGCCGCGCGCCAGCGGTGCTCGCGGGCGGTATACAAGAAGTATGCCGCGGCGAAAGGGATGAGGAACCACGCTTCGTAGCGCGCCAGCGTGCCCGCGCAGGCCGCAATGCCGGCGCCCACGAGCGCGGGCCAGCCTTGCGTCTGGCGAAAGCGCACGCTGCAATAGAGCAGCGCCGTGAGGGCCGCGAAGAAGAGCGACTCCGTCATCGGGATGGACTGCAGGTAGAGCACGTTGGGATTCAGTGCGAACAGCGCGGTGGCTGCCGCGGCGGCGGGCGTGGAGTCGAACATCCGCCCGACCGCTCCGAACAGAAACATCCCCGCTGCGATGAAGCACGCGGCCGACGGAAAGGCGCCCGCAAGCCCGCTGCGCCACCAGCCGTCCACGCGCACGAACGGCAGCATCAGCCAGTGGGGCAGGGGCAGCCACACCACGCCCACCTGATCGTACCCCGGCGACTGCGAATCGAAAATGCGGCGCGCGATGTTGAGGTGGGCTTCCGCATCGCCGATGTAGAGCAGCGCGCCGCGGGAGGAGAAGAACCAGACGGCGGCCGCGCTGAGCGCCGCGAGGGCCAGGAGGACAACCGCTCCCTTACGGGGTGCCCTATGGGCCCGGCTCCGACTAGAACCTGGTGCAGCTTTGGAACTCTTGATAGCGCGCCTCGATTTCCTCGCGGGTGAGCGTGCGGAAGCGGTCCACTCCGAATTGCTCGCAGCAGAAACTGCCCATCACGGAACCGTAAATCACGGCGCGCCGCAGTTCCGCGACATCGATGTTTCCGCGGGAAGGCTCGATGCCCTGGCCGGCGAGGTATCCGATGAAGCCGCCGGCAAAGGAATCGCCCGCGCCGGTGGGGTCGAACACATCTTCGAGCAGATAGCCCGGCGCCATGAAGTGGCCTTCCCTGCGGAACAGCACCGCGCCGTGTTCGCCGCGCTTGATCACCAGCGTATGCGGACCCATCTCCAGGATCTTGGCCGCGGCGCGCCGCAGGTTGTGCTCGTGCGACAGCAGGCGCGCTTCGCTATCGTTGATCAGCAGGAAATCCCACTCCGCGATGGTCGCCAGCAGTTCGGCCCGAAAGTCGTTGATCCAGTAGTTCATGGTGTCGCCGCCGGCCAGTTTGAGGCCGTTCATCTGCGCGCGCACGCTCCGTTGCAGCGCGGGTTGGATGTTGCCCAGCAGCAGGTAGGGCGCCGAGCGGTACGATGCGGGGAGGCGCGGATTGAAATCGGCGAAGACGTTGAGGTCGGTGCGCAGCGTGGTGCGGTCGTTCATATCGGCCGAGTAGGTGCCGGCCCAGAAGAACGTCTTGCCGCCCGGAACGCGCTGCAAGCCCGCGAGGTCGATATTGCGGGAGGCGAGCAGATCGGTGTCTTCGGGCGCGAAGTCGTCGCCCACCACGGCGACGATTTTCACCGGGGTGAAATAGCCGGCGGCGAGCGCGATATAGGTGGCGGCGCCGCCCAGCATGCGGTCGATTTTTCCATGCGGCGTTTCCACGCCGTCATACGCGACGGATCCCACGACGACAAGTGACATGTAAGAGAAGATTGTAGCAATCAGGGCTTGGGCAGCGAGCGGGCGAGGCGAAAACCGGCACCCAAATGCTGGCGGCTTGCGACTTCTCGATAACGGTGTCGCTCTAGAGAGCCATGCTTGAGAATCGCTGTCCCTTCCATCCAGCCCGCCGTCCACTCCCAAACATTGCCCGCCATATCACCGATTCCTTCAGGCGTCGCACCAGCAGGGTACATCCCGACCGGCGTCGGAACCTGCGGGCCGCTCGGCGTAAAGTTTGCCCGCGTGGGGTCGG
>JADGNR010000037.1 GCA_017883415.1 Bryobacteraceae bacterium
ACGGCGGCGGGTGTTACGGCCGGCTCCACAGGCGCCGGCGCGGCCCCCTCGCGACGCGGGGCGATGGGCACAATCTGGGCGCGCACGGCGGGCTTGGCCGCGGCGGGCGCCGGCGGCGCGGCGCCACGGCCGTTTCCCTGCTCCGCGGCGGGTCGCGCAGCAGTGAGTTCGGACGAACGCAGCGGAAACTCGAGGTAGCTCGCTTCGCCGCGCACCACGCCGCCCTCGCGGATGAATATGCCTCCCGTGCTGGCCTTGGCGGCGAAGGGCCGGATCAACAGCGCGATGTGGTGTGGCGCGCCGAAGCGGGCCAGGAAAAAGGCCAGGTCGTCGGCATCGAGCGACAGCCCTTTGCGGGTATGGCTCCGAAAGTATCCGGCCAGACGCGCGCCGTGCCGTTCGATGGCCTGGTCGAACCGTCCCATGTCCGCATCCGACAGCCGGTAGAGCGGGCCGCGGCTGTAGTCGCACGCAATCAGCTCGAAGTCCTCGATGGTGACCAGCGCGGGGGTTCCCGGTACCACGCTTCCCAGAAGCAAACCACCGATTTCCGAGCCGCGCGAAGTCAACGAGCGGAAACTTTCCACCGCCTCGTGCTCCAGACGGTCGATCAATGGAAATGGAAAGCGCACCGATACCGGTTTCTGCGGAACTTCCCAAAGGTAGGTGGGAGACGAGGAAGATTGCAGATCGAGACGCTCTGCGCGCGCAATCGATTCAGTCATGGTAAACCTCCGCCGGCGCCGCCGCGTAGAGTGGCTCCGGTCACAGGATGAGTTTACTAGAATCTGGATGTTTTTTCGCCATTAATTTTGGCTATATTATCCAAAATTAGCACTGGCGAAGGCATTTGTGGCGCGCCTGATAACATTGGTTATCATGGCATGCTACCTTTCGATAGGTAGCGTATACTCCCACGATTTATCCTAGTAATTCTGCAAACTTGTGCCCTATAATGAGGCGAAAATGAACGCCCGCGCCTGCCAACTTTGCGGAAAGCCCCTGAGCCGGATCTGGGTCGGTTCCGGCGGCGATTTCTGTTCGCGCGAACATCGCAACCAATACCGGCTGCGGCGCGGCATGGACCGCCTGCAAGAAGAGAGCAAGGTTGCCAGTCTCATGCGCCGCCGCGAAAATCCCAAGGCGCTTCCCTTCGCGCGCCTGGCCGGCGCTTATGCCGTCGCGCAGCGCGGGTTCTTCCAGGGACGCATCCCCTCCTCGCAACGGGAGCTGGGCGCGTTGCCGCAGAGCCGCCCCATCCTGGCGGCGAGTCTGTCTCCGAAGGCGGAAAATTATCTGGCTCCGCGCCCGGTGCGTCCGGAAGGACGGCCCGCGCGCACGGCCGAAGGGAGACCGGGTCTCCTGTTCCACACCGGGGAGCCGACCTTGCCGGTACGCCGCTGGAATCCGGCGGTGGCGCTGGCGCAGGCCCGCTTCGCCACTTCCCGCGATCGCGTCTTCGGTGCGGAAGGCCGGCGGCGCGAATTCGGTATCCTGCGCCACCCCATCCTTCGGCTGCACTTCGATCGCGGGGCCATTCCGCTCGACCCCGCCGGACCGCCGGCGCTGAGCTACCTGCGGAAGCCGCGGCCGGCGCGCACCGTGCGGTTGTCTCCCAAGCGGGGCAACGCACTGAGAGTTTCGAGCCGCCTGGCGTTTGGGTTGCCCGCGGGGCGCACGCGCCGGCTCCATTTGCGCCCGCCTCTGGGCGGCCTGACGTGGCCCAACCGGCCGCACGCCATCGTCCCCGGCGCCCGGCGTCACGAAGCGGGCCCACGCTCGCTCGGGACTGCCGTGTCGGGTCCCGGCCTGCGATATCCCACGGCTCCGAAGCCGCGGACGGCAGCGTCATTTCGCTGGCCCGGCGCCCGCCCGCTGGCCAACCGCGCCCACTATGGCGCCACGGCGGGACCGCGGGCCGCTCTACGGGATCGGCTCCACCATGCCGGCGGGCTCCACTTGCGCCGTCTTGCGGCCGCCGCGCCGGACGTATTTCCGGAAGCGGATGCGGTGCGCCTCTTCTCCCTTCCGGGCCGGCCCGTATCTCAATCCGGCGGCGCCGCCCCGGCGCAGCGCCTGGAAGTCGCGCGCTTCGTGCCGCAGGATGCGCCGTTCGGCCTGGTGCAGTTCGTGATCGACGGTTCTCTGTCCACCTGGGCGAGCACCGCGCCGGGCGCCACCGCCGCGCCGCCCAAACCTGCCGAGAAGCCCCAGGCCGTTCCTTCCGCCCCGATTACGATGGAAGACCACTTCGATGCGGGCATGAGCCACTGGATGGGCGAAGTGAGCGACTGGAAGCTCGATGTCGCCGGCGTACGCACCGGCGCCCTCGCCCTGTATACCCCGTCGCTCGAAATGAGCGATTACGATCTCCAATTCCTGGCGCGCATCGAACATCGCAGCGTCACGTGGGTATTTCGCGCCTGGAACCTTACGGAATACTACATGGCCACCATCGCCGTCACGCCCGATGGGTACGAGCTCACGCGCCGCGCCGTGGGAGTGCCCCCCGTGGAAGGGATTTCCGAACCCGTGACGGTGCCTGTGCGCTTGGCGCACGCCAGCAAGACCGCCATCACCGTGGGCACGCGGGTGAAAGGCGACGAGTTTGCCATTTCCATCGACGGCCAAACGGTGGACGCCTGGACCGACGCCCGTCTGCCTATCGGCGGCATCGGACTGCTCGGCGCCCCGGACGACCGGGCCAGACTCTATTGGGTCAGAATCTCGACAAACGAAAGTTCCAGCAAGGAGTATCGCAGAAAATGAGTACCACAGCCATTCGAACCACCAAGGCGCAGGCTTTCCGGCCGGCCGCTACCGAGAGCGCAGAGAAGATTTCCGGAGGGGGCTACCTGGCCCGCGCCGTGACCTTGCATCTGGCCGGCAAGCGCGACGAGGCGCTCAAGCAGTTGCAGGCAGCGGTGGCCGCCAACCAGGCTTCGCCCGAAATCCACCGTGCCATGGGGCACATCCAGTTCGAACTCGGCCAGTTCAAGGAAGCCGGCAAGAGTTACCAGGCGCTGCTGCAGCTCAAACCCCAGTTCGCCATGGGATGGTTCAACATGGCCGTTTGTCTGGAGCGCACCGGCGAGTGGGAGCCGGCGGCGCAAGCCTTCCACAAGGCCTGCACGCTGGACGGCACGCATCTGGAATCGCACCTCGGCCTGGGGGTCTGTCATTTGCGGCAGGAAGATCCCAAGTCGGCGCTGTTTTCCTTCGAGCGCTGCCTGGAGCTCTCGGCCGAGCACGAAGACGCGATGTTCGGCAAGGCCGCCGCGCTCCAGTCGCTGGGCCACCCCGATGAAGCGTCGGCGCTCTACCAGCGCATACTCGAGCGCAACGCCGAATCCGAGGAATCGCTCTCCAACCTGATCCTGATCGGCATGTCGAAGGAGGATTTCGACATGGTCCGCGAGTACTCCGAGCGGCTGCTCGAGCTGCGTCCGGAATCCACGGTGGCTCTGGAAGGACTGGCGGCCTGGGCCTGCGCCGCCGGCGAGCACGCGCTCACCGCCAAGTTCTGCACCCTGCTGGTCTCGGCCGTCCCGGGGCATTTCGAAGGATGGTTCAACCTGGCGCTGGCGCATCAGAAATCCAGCCGGTGGGAGCAGGCCGACGAAGCCTACGAGGAAGCCCTCAAACTCCGCCCGCAATCCTGCGAGGCCTATACCAATCTGGGCATCGTGCGGGAGCAGACCGGGAATATGGACGGCGCCCGCACCGCCTACGACAGCGCCATCAAAGCCAACCCCGACGCGCTGGCCCCGCTCTGGAATATCGCGCTCCTGCTCGAGCACTCCGGCCAGTTGGAAGAAGCCGAGCGCTGGTACAAGCAGGTGCTGGACAAGGCTCCCAAGGAAGAAGAAGCCCGCTTCCGCCTGGGCTTCCTGCGGCTCCAGCGCGAAGACTACCGCGGCGCCGCCGAGGCTTTCGAGGGGTGCCTCAAATACCGCCCGCAATGGCCCGAAGCCTATGCCAACCTCGCCCTGGCCTATATCGGCCTGGGCGACCGCGGGAACGCCGAGCGCCTCTACGACAAGATGCTCGAGGCCGACCCCAAGAGCATGGACGCCCTGCGCGGCCTCGCCTCGCTGGCCATCCAGTCCTCCGACTCCGATACCGCCCTGGAATTGCATGCCCGCCTGATCGACTTGGGCGAGCGTTCCCCCGAGGTGCTCTACAACGCCGGCCTGATGTATGAAAAAGCGGGCCAGCTCGACAAGGCCGTACGCCTGTATCGCGACGCCCTGGCACAGCAGGCCGACATGCCCGAGGCGCTGCTCAACCTGGGACGCATCCTGGAATCCAACGGAAAATCCGAAGAAGCGCGGGCCTGCTGGACCAAGGCGCTCGAAGTGGAACCCGCCCTGGCGCAGGGCTATTTCGGTCCGGCCATCGACTGAGGGCGGACCTTCGGCTGGGCGCACCGCCGGCCATCGGCCTTCCGTTGCGGGGCCGTATACTGACGGTTATGGAAACCGACCGGGAGCGTCTCCGGCGTTTGCGTGCGGAACGGGACACACGCTTCGCGGAACGTCTGTTGGCTATCGGCAGGGACTGTGCAGAGCGCTTGCGCGAGCCCTATCGGTCCGCCGAGCCGGGCGATCTGCTCTTCGACGAGTTGGGGTTGCCGCTATGATCGTCACCATTAACGTCGATGACGATCTCCTTAGAGACGCGAAAGCGGCCTGCGGTGCGGCCACCGACACCGAAACCATCCGTTTGGGCCTGGAGGCGGTGGTGCGTCACGCGGCGTACGAGCGGCTGAGGGCCCTTTTGGGATCGGAGCCTGGCGCGCGCGAAGTGCCGAGACGCCGCGAGAGGGCACGAACCAAACGTAGAGGCGCGTGATGGTCCTGGTCGATACGTCGGTGTGGATTCGGTCCCTGGCCAAACGGCCGCCCTACACGGCTGAATTGGATCGGCTCCTGGGCCTGGAGGAAGTCGCCGGACATGAACTGGTCTATGGCGAACTCCTGATCGGCGACTGGCGACGCTACTCTATGACGTCGAGGCCACCGACCCGAAGACATTGGCCGCAGTAGCGCTCCTGCTGGGGATCACCGCCTTGATGGCATGCGTAGGGCCGGCGCTCAAGGCCGCCTCCATCGATCCGACCGGCCGCCCTGCGATATGAGTAGACAACTCGCACCCCGAGCGCCAGTTGCTATGAGCCGGGTCAGACCCCAGGTGGCGGCCAGCCCGGCGGCAATTCCCGCCAGGCGACCGGCACGGCTTCGCGCGCCACCATCGCGGCCACCTGCCCGCACCGCGCCCCTGCCGTGCCGTCGCGGCTCGCGCCCGCGGCGCGGGGGCTGCGCTACCATACGACACATGCTTCGCCCGATTGCCCTTCTGTGCGCCCTGGCCGCCGTTTCGCCGGCGCAGGATGCCCTCGCGCCCCATTCCGCCTTTGAGCCGCCCGCCGCCAAAGAAGCCGCGTCGCTCACTGCCAGCACCAAGGCCTCACCGCCCGAGCTGCTGACCACGGGCGAAAAGTCCGAATGGAACGAGACCGCGCCTTACGCCGAGGCGGTCGAGATCGCGCATCGCCTGGAGCGCGCCTCGCGCTGGGTCAAGGTGCTCGATATGGGGACGACGCCGGAAGGCCGCACCATGATCGCGCTGGTGGTGTCCAAGGATCGCGCCTTCACGCCGGAGGCGGCCGCCAAGACCGGCAAGGTGGTGATCATGATCCAGAGCGGCATTCACTCCGGCGAAATCGAGGGGAAAGACACCGTGCTCATGCTGGTGCGCGACATGGCCGTCACCAAACGCTTCGCCTGGCTGGACCATGCCATCTTCGTCGCGATCCCGGTCTTCAACGTCGACGGCCACGAAAACTTCAGCCCCTACCATCGCGCGCAGCAGAATGGACCCCGGTCCACCGGCCTGCGCGCCACCGCCCAGCGCCTGAATCTGAATCGCGATTACATCAAGGCCGACACTCCCGAGATGCGCGGGTGGCTGCGCCTGTTCAACGCCTGGATGCCGGATTTCCTGGTCGACAACCACGTCACCGACGGCGCCGACTTTCAGTACGACGTCACCTGGGACATGGCGCGCAACCAGGACCTGGCCGACCCCGCCGGTGCCTGGGTGCGCGAGCGGTTCGTGCCCGAGTTGGACAAGCGCATGGCTGCCGACGGCCACCTGGTGGCGCCCTACGGCGGGCTGCGGCCAGGCGCCGGCGGCGCCCCCGAGTTCTTCACGGACGTGTTCTCCCCGCGCTATTCGCACTTGTACGCGGCCGCGCAAAACCGCCCTTCGCTGCTGGTGGAGACCCACAGTCTGAAGGCTGCCAAAACGCGCGCCTGGGCCAACTACGACATCATGCGCCACTCCTTCGACACCATCCTGCTCGATCCGGAAGCGCTGCGGCGCGCCGTGCGCGAGGCCGACCGCGAGATGGCCTCCCGCGCGGGCGACCGGGCGGCCGCGCCGGTCTACCTGGCCGGCCAGGCCAGCCGGACCAAAAGCCGACCGCTGGTGTACCACGGGCTCAAAACCGGTCAGCACCAGAGCGCGGTCACCGGCGCCATGACAAACCAGTATCTGCCCGAACCCAACGATCTCGCTACCGTGATTCACGACCAGATCGACACCACGCTCGCGGCGCAAATGCCGTTGGGATACCTGATTCCGCCCGCGTGGAAGCAGGTGGCGGACCTGCTGGCGCTGCATGGCGTGGTCATGGAGCGCACCGGCAAGCCGCTCGAGCAGGAGTTCGAGACCTACCGGTTTTCGGGAATCAAGTTCGCGGACCGTTCGGTGGAAGGCCACGTAGCAGTGAGCTTCGAGGCGAAGCTGGTCCAGGAGAAAATCGCCATTCCCGCCGGCGCCTGGTGGGTCCCGCTGCACCAGCGCCGCGCGCGGCTGATTCTCTCCATGCTGGAGCCCCAAGCCCCCGATTCACTGGCAACCTGGGGCCTGCTGAACGCGGTCTTCGAGGGAGGAGGACGCGGCGGCGTGGGCGAATACCTCGCCGAACCCATCGCGCGCCGCATGATGGCCGATTCCCCCGAGTTGCGAAAGGAGTTCGAGGAAAAGCTGGCCGCCGATGCGAAATTCGCCGCCGACCGCAACGCCCGCCTGGAGTGGTGGTACCAACGATCGAAATACCTGCCGGGCGATGCCGGCCGTTACCCCATCGTCCGCGTCTGGGAGAAGACCTGGTAGCGTCACGATGCAGCCCGATCGGAGTAAGTCATACCGGAGGTTGAAGTGTTAAAATGGTCTCCGGCTATGTTCCGTAGCTTCCGCGTCATCTCCGTTGCGTGTGCGTTGGGCGCTCTCCTTTCCCTGCGGGCGGCCGATCCCGGGCGCGATTTCTCGGGCCGATGGGTGCTCGATCCGGAAGCGAGCAGCCTGCGGGCGCTCGCCGTCCAACCGGACCCCTTCCTCGAAGTGACGCAGGACGGCGCGGCCCTTCACTGCATCGCCACCGCGGCCGACGGCGCTTCCTGGCGCTGGCGGTACGCACTCGACCGCAGCGAGAGCAAGTACCGCGTCCGCAACGAGACCATGAACAGCATCGCGAAATGGGAAGGCTCCGCGTTGCTGATCAACACCCTGGTGTCCGGCGCGCGGGACTATACGGTCATGGACCGCTGGCAGTTGTCGGGCGATCGGTCGGCGCTCAAGATTGTACGCCACATCATGAACGGGACCGCGGACAGGGAGGGCCTGCTGGTCTACCGCCGGGAAGGACAGGGGAGCGCGGCGGCGGCGCCCCCGCCCGGCGAGCCGCAGGCTTTGGCCCGGCGGCCGTCGCCCTCCGTCGCCGCTGGGTTCACGGTTCCGGCCGGCACGCGCATCCCGTTGGTGTTGTTGAACGGCGTGGACACCAAGCACTCCCACGAAGGGGACCGGATTTACTTGCAGACTTCGGTGCCGGTCGCCCGGGACGGCCGCATCGTCATCCCCCGCGGCAGCTCGGTGGCCGGTACCGTGGCCGAGGCCCAACAACCGGGGCGCGTGAAGGGCAAGGGGGAGCTGTTTCTGCGCTTCGACTCGCTCACTCTGCCGAATGGCGTCACGCGGGACCTGCGATCCCGGGTCGGGTCGGCGGATGGGGGCGGCACCGTAGACCGGAAGGAGGGCAAGATCGAAGGGGAAAGCGACCCGAAGGGCGATGCCACCAAGGTCGCCATCGGCGCGGGCGGCGGGGCGGCGGCGGGCACGCTCGCGGGTCACACCGGGATGGGCGCGGGCATCGGCGCCGCGGCCGGACTTGCGGCGGTACTGCTCAAGCGCGGACCGGGGGTGGTGCTGCCCAAGGGCACTTCCATCGAGATGATTCTCGATCGGGACCTGTTCTTCGGCGCGGACGAGTTGCGCTAGGTCACCGCCGAGGCGCCGAGCCGCCGAGAAACCAAAGAGCAATGAGCCGGTTTTCTCGGCGGCTCGGCGCCTCGGCGGTGAATAGGATGTTACGCTTTGCCTGGCGCCGCCGTAGGACATACAATGAAACGCTCATGCGCATCATCGGCCTGGCCGAAATCCGGGGCGCGCTGGACCACGCCGCGGTCATAGAGCGTATGCGCGACGCCCTCGTCGCGCAGGCGCGCGGCGAATGCGACACGCCCATGCCCATGCACCTGGATATCGAGAGCGAGCGCGCCGAAATCCACATGAAATCGAGCTACCGGCGCGGCGGCCAATACTTCGCGCTGAAAATTGCGAGCACGTTTCCCGGCAATGTGGCGCGCGGGCTCCCGGCGGGCAACGGCATGATGCTGCTTGGTTCGGCGGAGACCGGCGCGCCGGTGGCGTTGCTGGCCGACGAAGGCTACCTCACCGACCTGCGCACCGCCGCCGTGGCCGCCATGATGGCGCGCGAGTTGGGGCGGCGGGACACGGCGCTCGGCATCCTGGGTACCGGGGTCCAGGCGCGGCTGCAGGCACTCCTGCATGCCGAGGTTCTCGACCTGAAGAAAGTCTGGATCTGGGGCCGCACTCCCGAGCGCGCGGCCCAATGCCGGCACGATGTCGCGGCCCTGCTGCCGGAAGTGGAAGTTGTTACCGCCCAAACGCCCGCCGAGGTGGCACGCCATGCGCGCCTGATTGTCACCGCCACCGCCTCCCGCCAGCCGCTGTTGCGGTTCGCCGATTTCGAGCCGGGCACGCATATCTCCGCGGTGGGCGCGGACGCACCCGGCAAGCAGGAGCTGGAGGCTGAAATCCTCCGCCGCGCCGCGCTGCTGCTGGTGGATTCCCGCCGGCAGTGTGAGAAGCTGGGAGAATTGCAGCACGCTTCCGCCGAGAACCATCGTGCGGTGGAAGCCGGCGCGTACTGCGAATCGCCGCCGGCCTGGGACCGCGGCGGCATTTCGGTATGCGACTTCACCGGGCTCGGCGTGGAAGACCTCTACATCGCCGAGTACGGTTACGAGAGGAGCGCCCATTGAAGATCGACCTGTTCGAAATGGAGCGGATGCAATCGACGTGGGAAAACGTCGTCGAGATGGACCTGAGCGAGAGCGGGGTGCGTCCCGTCACCCTGCGCGAGCTGATGGGGATGGGCTTCGACCTCGAGGGAATCCTGGACACGCCGCTGGGCTACAGCCAGTCCAACGGCACCATTGCCTTGCGCGAGAGCCTGGCGGAGCTTTATCCCGGCGCAACTCCCGACCACATCGAGGTCACCAACGGCACTTCGGAAGCCAATTACCTGCTGGCCCTGTCGCTGCTGCGCGCGGGCGACGAAGTGGCTTTCGAGGTTCCCAACTACATGCAGTACGGGGGGCTGCCCAAGAGCTGCGGGGCCGCGCTGCGCACCTTCCGCCTGCGGATCGACCGCGGGTGGGAACCGGACTGGGAGGAATTCGACCGCGCCGTCACCTCCAAGACGCGTCTGGTCTATCTCTCCAATCCCAATAACCCCACGGGCGCCATCCTCTCCGCGGAGGCCATGCGCCGCATCGTCGAACGGTGCGAAGCCGTGGGTGCGTACCTGCTGGCCGACGAAGTGTACTTGGGCGCCGAGATCGCGCGCGAGCGGACCGCCAGTTTCTGGGGCAGGAGCGATCGCGTGATCGTCACCAGCGGGCTTTCCAAGGCATACGGAATTCCGGGCGTGCGGATCGGCTGGATCGTGGGGCCGAAGGAGGTGGTGGCGGAATGCTGGAGCCAGCACGATTACATCACCATCGCGCCCAACAAGATCTCCGACGCCATCGCGCGCACCGCGGTGAAAGCGGAAAACCGCGAAAAGCTGTACACGCGCACGCGCGCCATCCTGCAGCACAACCTGCCGATCATGGGCGAGTGGGTCGCCGGCTTCGGCGGATTCCTCGCCTTCCGCCCCCCGGAAGCCGGCGCGCTGTGCCTGGTGCGCTACAACTCGCCCACGCCGAGCTACCCGCTCTGCGAACGGATTCGCGTGAACCAGAGCGTGCTGATCGTGCCCGGGTCGCAGCTGGGTGTGGAAGGATTCCTGCGCATCTGGCTGGGCGGCAAACCCGAGTTCCTGCGCGAGGGGCTGCGCCGCATCGCGATCGAGCTGCGCAAGGAGATCGCCGATTGAGTGAGGCAGGCGGCCCGGAGGGCGCCCCGGCCCACCCTGCCGGCACGGGCCTGAAGCGCGAGCTCGGCCTGCGCGATGTCACCCTGTTCGCGATCACCTGCATTGTAGGCACACGCTGGATCCCCGCCGCCGCGCACGCGGGTCCCGGTTCGGTAACGCTGTGGCTGCTGGCCGCCGTGTTCTTCACCATTCCCCTGGCGGTGGCCGTGGCCGCGCTCACCGTGAAATACAAGGGCGCCGCGGGCGGGCTCTACGTGTGGACGCGCGGCGATTTCGGCCCATGGCACGGCTTTCTCTGCTTCTGGGTCTATTGGATGGCAATCGCCTTCTGGTTTCCCAGCGCGGCCATGTTCTATATGAGCGCGGGGTTCTACACGCTCGGCCCGGCGTACGCGCATCTGGCCGACAATCGTCTCTGCGTGCTGGCGGCGGCGCTGGCGGCCATCTGGGTCGCCCTGGGCACGAACATGGTCGGCCTGAAGATCGGGAAGTGGACTGAGAATTTGGGCGGCGCCTCGAGCTGGCTGCTGGGCGGGTTACTGGTTGCGCTGGCGGCGCTGGTGGGGATCAGGCATGGCGCCGCGACGCCGATCCGGGTGATTCCCCAATGGAATTGGAACACGGTCAGCTTCTGGTCGACCATCGCGTATGCCATGACGGGCCTGGAACTGGCGGGCCTGATGGGGGCCGAGATCCACGATCCTGAGCGCACCCTGCCGCGTGCCGGGTGGATCGCCTCGGCCTTCGCGACGGTATTCTACTCGGCCGCTACCGTGGCGATGCTGGTGCTGCTGCGCCCGGAGAAGATCAGCGAGCTGAACGGCCTGGCGGAAGTGGGCGAGCGGGCGGGACAGTCGCTCGGCGCGCCGTGGGTGGCGCCGCTGATCGCCGTGCTGGTAATGGCGAGCGCGGTGGGGCAAATCGGCGGACTCGGCACGGCCGTCTCGCGCCTCCCGTTCGCCGTGGGAGCGGATCGCCTGTTGCCGGAAGCGTTCGGCAGGGTCCACCCGCGCTGGGGCACTCCGCATATCGCGCTCATGTTGCTGGGCGCGGTGGCGTCCCTGCTGCTGGTCGCCCTGCAGTTGGGCGATTCCATGCGGGCGGCCTACCAGGAACTGGTGTCGCTTATGGTGATCGTCGGTTTCCTCCCCTTCCTTTATATATTCGGGAGCGCGTGGCAGGCGGGCAAGCGGCTCAGCGCGCTATCGGGATGGGCCATCACCCTGCTGGCGATCGTATGTGCGGTGGCGCCGACGGCCGAAATCACCAATGTCTGGCTGTTCGAGACCAAGCTGGCGGTGGGCACCGGGGCGGTTATCGCCTCCGCCTGGCTGGTATACCGCCGGAACGGGGCACGGGTCGCACCACTTGCGGGAATTCCCTACAACGGGACAAAAAAGTAATGGCCCCGAGCTGGGTACTCGGGGCCTGCACTCAGAGAGTTGGCGGTGGGAGGGGACTCACCGCCAGGGATGCTGTCTGTGTTGTTTTGATATTAGCAATAACAGATCTGTTTGTCTAGTGTTTTTTTGAAAAATTTTTGGGGAGCGCAGGCTCGCGGTCCCACAAAAAGGAAATGGCCCCGAGTTGGGTAACTCGGGGCCTGCACTCAGAGGGGTTGGCGGCGGGAGGGGACTCGCCGCCAGGGATGCTGTCTGTGTTAAATAGAGATTAACAGTTTAGGACCTTGTTGTCCAGATCTTTTTGTAAATTTCTCGATCTTTTTTTTCGCGCACCCGGAGGGAGGCTGCGGGGTATGAGCCGTTGTGGGTCAAAAGTACTAGAAGGGCTTGGCGATGCGGGACAGCGTCCCCGTGTAACCCCTTTGAAACACAGGGCGATTCTGGTACTACCGAGCCTCCATGAACCCGTTAGCGCCTGTGGAATAACCAAAGACATCTTGAGCACGCACTCGACAACGTGTAACTTAGCGGGAGGAAGGCGGTGTTTGGTGATCGAGACCCAAGAGGAACAACTTCTCACCAAGAGGGACGATCGGGACCGGCGCACGAAACGCCGCTTTGTGATCGAGCAGGAAGTGCACTACAAGATGCTCTACGGCCAGCGCCTCGCCGAAACCGGCAACGGCAAGACCATGAATATTTCAAGCGGCGGGGTCTGGTTTACCACCGAGAGTATGCTGACCACCGGCATGCCGGTTGAAGTATCGATGACCTGGCCCGTACTGCTCAACGATTCGTGCCCCATGAAGCTCATGATCTATGGCTGCGTAGTGCGGAGCAATGGAAAGACCGCGGCAATGGCGATCGAACGTTACGAATTCCGCACCCAGGGCACGCGGTCGTTCCAGCCGGCGGAACTGGCGGGAGCGGAGTTTCACCTGCCCCGGTAGGTTCGCCTGCAACCTTCCTGGCCCCAATTTGGCCGTGACGGCGGTTTCGCCGATCGCGGCTTTTTTTTTGCGCCTCCGCCCGTATCGGACCACACCCCGCCGGCCGCCCGGCATCGCGCCGTGGCACTGCACCTGCTCCTCAAAGTGACGTGCGCATCGCCAAGCGGCGACGAATCATCGCACCGGGAGAACGCCATGCTTTGGACCATATTTGTGATTCTGCTCGTGCTATGGCTGCTGGGGCTCGTCACCTCGTACACCCTGGGGGGCTTCATTCACATCCTGTTGATCGTGGCGATCGCGGTTCTGCTGATCCAGATGATCACGGGCCGGCGGGCCGTCTGAGGCGGGAGGGCGCGGCCTACGCGATCGTTCGCAGAATGCGGGCGGGCAGGGTGACCAGCGCCCATACCAATTCCAACACGCCGCCCACGGCGATGCCGACAATCCGGAACGGCAGCAGCAACAGCCACACCAGCGGAAAAAGCACCAGCGCGATCAGGGCCAACGGCCAGCACAGGACCAGCAGGATGCACCACAGCAGGAACTTCACCACGCTCATCCTCCGTTCTCCATGGTAATACGCGCCCAGCCGGGAAATTGTTCCAGTCTGCTACGATAAAAACTCTCATCTGATGTTGCGATTCGAGACCGCCGGAGAATCCCACGGAGAATGCCTGGTGGCGACGCTTACGGGCCTGCCCGCGGGCATCCCCATATCCGTGGAAGCGGTGAACCGGGAGCTTTGGCGCCGCCAGCAGGGCTACGGCCGCGGTGGGCGCATGAAGATCGAGGCCGATCGCGCCGAGATCGTCGCCGGGGTGCGCCATTCGCACACCATCGGCTCCCCCGTCGCCATCCTGATCCGCAACGAGGATTGGAAGAACTGGACCGACGCGCTGCCCGTCGAGGACGCCAATGGCGGGGAGAACCGGCGCAAGCCGGTGACGCGGCCCCGGCCGGGCCATGCCGATCTCGCCGGCGCCCTGAAGTACAACTTGCATGACGCGCGTTATATCCTGGAGCGCGCCAGCGCGCGCGAGACCGCGGCCCGCGTGGCTGTGGGGGCCCTGGCCAAGGCGCTGGTGGGCGAATTCGCCATCGGGGTGCTGAGCCACGTGATCGCCGTGGGTGCGGTTCGCCTGGAGCGTGCCGCGGCATGGGATGAACTGGTAGCGCTCAGCCAACGGGACCAGGTACTGCTGGGCTGCGTGGATGCGGAAACGGAAGTGCGCATGAAAGAGGTGGTCGACCAGGCATACCGCACGGGCGATACCGTGGGCGGCGTTTTCGAGGTGGTGGCGCGCGGCGTGCCGCCCGGCCTCGGATCGCACGTAACCTGGGACTCGCGTCTGGACGGCCGCCTGGCCCAGGCGCTGGTTTCCATGCAGGCGGTCAAGGGCGTCGAAGTGGGCTTTGCCGCGGAAGGGGCGGCCCGCTTCGGGTCCCAGGTACAGGACACCATCCACTACGACCGCGAAGTCCGCCGATTCTTCCGCGGCGCCAATCGCGCGGGGGGCCTGGAAGGGGGCATGACCAATGGCGAGGACGTGCTGGTGCGCGCCATGCTTAAGCCCATCTCGACGCTGCGCCGGCCGCTGGAATCGGTCGATTTCGCCACCCGGGAGCCGGCGCTGGCCGCCTATGAGCGCTCCGATATCTGCGTGGTGCCCGCCGCCGGGGTGATCGGCGAGGCCATGGTGGCCCTCGTGCTGGCGCAGGCCTTCCTGGAAAAGTTCGGCGGCGATTCGCTCGAGGAAACGCGGCGCAACTACGATGGCTATGTGGAACAGGTGAAACGTTTCTGACTGATATGGTTTATCCGATTGTGAAATTCGGCGACCCGGTGCTGGAGCGCGAAGCCGACAACGTTACCGAATTCGACACCGCGGAGCTGCACCAGTTCCTCGAAGACATGTTCCAATCCATGTACGCCTCCAAGGGCGTCGGGCTGGCGGCGCCGCAGATCGGCTTTTCCCGAAAAATCGCGGTGATCGATGTCTCGAACGGCGAAAACCCCTCCGACAAGCTGGTGCTCATCAATCCCAAGATCGTGCATATCGAGGGGAAACAGGTGGGCGAGGAAGGTTGCCTGAGCATCCCGGGATTTCGGGAGCAGGTGCGGCGCGCCCGGCGCGTCACGGTGCGCGCGAACAACGTCCAGGGCGAGGAGTTCGAACGAACGGGGGAAGACCTGCTGGCGCGCGCGTTCCTGCACGAAACCGATCATCTCTACGGCCGGCTCTACATCACGCACATCAGCGCCTTGAAACGCGACCTGATGAAGCGCAAAATCAAGAAGCTCCAGCGCGCCGGGGAGTGGGGCTAAGGCGCGGCCCATGCGCCTGGTTTTCCTGGGAACGCCGGCCTTCGCCGTGCCCACGCTGGAGCGCGTGGTGGAAGCGGGACACGAAGTGCTGGCGGTGGTGACCCAGCCGGACCGGCCGCGCGGCCGCGGGCAGCACGCCGCTCCTTCACCGGTGAAAGAAACCGCCCTCCGGCTGGGTTTGCCGGTCTATCAGCCGGAACGCGTGCGGCGCCCGGAAGCGGTCGAGTTTCTCCGGAGCCTGGCGGCGGAAGCCATGGTGGTGGTCGGCTATGGCCAGATCATTCCCCAGGCGGTGATCGACCTGGCGCCGCTGGGCATCGTCAATGTGCACGCCTCGCTCCTGCCCAAATACCGCGGCGCCGGGCCGGTGCAGTGGGCCATCCTGAACGGCGAAACGCGCACGGGCGTCACCACCATGCGCATCGATGCCGGCCTGGATACCGGGGACATGCTGCTGAAGGCGGAGACGGAGATCGGCCCGGGGGAGGATGCCGTGGCACTCGGCCGCCGTCTGGCGGCGATGGGGGCGCGCCTGCTGGTGGAAACGCTTCGGGGACTGGCGGAGGGAACCATCGTGGGCGAGAAGCAGGATACATCGCAGGCCACCTACGCCCCGCTACTAAAGAAGGAGGACGGACGAATCGTCTGGAGCCGGCCCGCGCCCGAGATTCACAATCGCATCCGGGGCCTGCAGCCGTGGCCTGGAGCCTACACCACCTTCCGCGGGCAAACGCTCCACATCTGGAAAGCCAGCGTGGCGGGGCTTGGCGTGGCGGAGCGGGGCGTGGCCGAGCGGGGCGTGGCGGAGCGGGGCGTGGCGGCAGAAGGTGGCGCGGGCGCGATCCTCCGTGTCCGGCCGCTGGTGGTGGCCTGCGGCTCCGGCGCCCTGGAACTTCGCGAAGTGCAGCTCGAAGGACGCAAGCGCCTTCCGGCGGCCGATTTCGCAAATGGCCAGCGTCTGACCGAGAATGAAATCTTAGGAGAGCCAGGGGCTTGACACTACCGCTCGGATACCTCTACTCCGCCGCATACGCCGGCATCCGCCAGGCGGCCAAGGACGACCTGGCGCTGATTGTGACCGGTCTCCCGGCCCATGCCGCGGCCGTGTTCACGCAAAACCGCGTGCAGGCAGCGCCGGTGAAACTGTGCCGCCGCTTTCTGAAAGCGTCGCATGGCATGGTGGGCGCCATCCTGGTGAATGCCGGGAACGCCAACTGCGCCACGCGCACGGGCGAGAAGGCCGCCATGGCCGTGTGCAAAGCCGCCTCGCTGCTGCTGCGGTATCCTATTGCGCAGATCCTGCCCGCCTCCACCGGCGTGATCGGGGTGGAGTTGGACCCGAAGAGAATTATCGCGGCCCTTCCGGGGTTGGTGGAGGCCCTGCGTCCGGACCGCTTCGAGGATGCGGCCCGCGCCATCATGACCACGGATCTGGTGCCCAAAACCGCGTTCGCGGAAGTGAAACTGCGCCGCGGCGTGGTGCGCATTGCCGGCATGACCAAAGGCTCCGGCATGATCCACCCGCGGATGGCCACCACCCTGGGATTCGCCGTGACCGACGCCCACATCCCGGCATCGCACCTGCGGGTCATGCTGAAACGAGCGGTGGAGCGCAGTTATAACCGGATTTCGGTGGATGGCGACACTTCCACCAACGACACGCTGGTGCTGCTGGCCAACGGCGCTTCGGGGGTGCGGCCGGACCCGCGCGAGCTTCCGCAGGTGGAAGAAGCGATCGCGCGCGTGCTGGAATCGCTGGCCCGGGCCATCGCACGCGACGGCGAGGGCGCCCGGAAGTTGATCACGATTTTGGTCTCCGGCGCGCCCAACAACGACAGCGCCGCGCGGATGGCGCGCGCCATCGCGAATTCACCCCTGGTCAAGACCGCGGTGGCCGGTTCGGATGCCAACTGGGGCCGCATCCTCTCCGCCGCCGGCAACGCGGGCGTGGCCTTCCAGCCCGCACGGACCGCCATCCACATGCAGGACGTGCTGGTGTGCCGCGACGGAGTGGCGGCGCCGTTTTCCGAAGCCGGGCTGAAGCAGAAACTGGATGCGCCGGAGTGCGAAATCCGGCTCGCCATCCGCGGCCGCGGCAAAGGAGAAGCGCGCTTCTGGACCTGCGATTTCACCGAAGAATATATCCGCATCAACGCCAGCTATCGGACCTGAGATGAGACGCCGCGCGCTGTTCCTATCGATCGCCGCGATGGCGCGGGGCTACGCCGCCAGCCCGCGCCCGGATTCCGAACAGGAGGTGCGGGACCTGTTTGCCTCCCTGGCCGCGGCCCTGAGCGAGGGCAATGCCAGCGAGTTTCTGGACGGCTTCGACCCCGCCATGCCGGGCTTCGAGAAGCTGCGGGCCGCCGTGACGGGCCTGGTGCGCGAAGCCGAAGTGCAATCCTCCATCGAGTTCCTGGCCAACGACGGAGACGATCGCACGCGCACGGTGGCATTGGATTGGATGCTCCGCATCGACCAGCGGCAGGATGCCGGCGGCGGCACGCGCCGGCGGCAGACGGTGAAGTGCCGGGTGGGGAAACAGGGCCGGAGATGGCGGATCGTGGCGCTCGACCCGCTGGAGTTTTTCGCGCCGCCGCGGCTATAGGCTGTCCATTGCGTTGCGCAGGGACTTGCGTCTTTGTGGGCCAGGCGCTTTCGCCTGCCAACTTACTGCGTGCTGATTTCGCGCACCAGCGCATAGGCGGCGGTGGACTGCTGGATGGGAACAGCGAATTTCGTGGTGCTGAAAGGCGCCAGGTTCTCCAGCTTCGCGGTGACCGCGCCCAACTGCGAGCCGCTCGCCTCAGTCAGCACAAACACGACTTCGGCCAGGCGAATGGCGTGCCCGGTGTTGTTGGTGACCGTGCCGGCCAGTTTCGTCCCGGCCGTATGATCGACATGCACTTCGACCACCTGGAGGTCCTTGTTGCTCTCGATGCTGATGTTCTTTGCCAGGTTCGGCAGGATCCTCGCCGACACTTCCGCCGGGGTCAGGGGCCGTGCGGGAGCGATCTTGGGCTTGTAGATGCTGCTCATGGAAAGGATCACGCCTCCCGCCAGGATCAGGCAGGGCACCGCGATCACGATGCCGAACCGGATTCTCTGACTCAAGGTCCGGTTGGTGAGATACAGGGGATCGGTCGGCGCCGCTCCGCCCGAAATGAAACGCTCGGTCGGCCCCCGCAGCGGGCCAAGCCATCGCAGGCGCGTCGCCTTCCCACCGCGGACGGTGGGTTTCATGCCGGCGTAAACCATGGACTCAATGAAACTGCGAAAACGACTTGCCATATTCAACCGCCCTAACAGAGGCTTATTATAGCGTGCGTACCCATACCTCGCACGGGTGTTTGGGGCCGGTTTGGGTTATTTTCGGGCGGCGCGCGGTTCGGCCAGCAGCGTTTCGAGCGTGCGCAGGTTCTCCTGCCGCCCCATCACGATGAGATAATCGCCGCCATCGACGGCGGTATCGGCCGGCGGATTGAAGAGCATGCGGCCGTCGCCCTTGCGGATGGCCATGACGATCACCCCCACATCGCGCCGAAGCTGCATTTCCTTGATGGTCCGCGAGACCACCTCGCTCGACTCCGAGACGCGCACCTGCTCGATGCTGATGTCCATGCCGATGTCGTGGGTGGTGAAGTCCAGGAACTGGACCACATGCGGGCGCAGCAGCGATTGGGCGAGCCGGTGGCCGGTAATGACGTACGGCGCGAAGACGGCATCGGCGCCGGCGCGGCGCATCTTCTCCTCGGCGCCTTCCTCGGCCGCGCGCGTGGCCACGTAGATGCGCGGATTGAGGCCCTTGGCCGAGAGCAGCACGAAGAGGTTATCGGCGTCGGTCGCCAGCGCCGCCACCAGCCCGCGGGCGTGCTCGATGCCGGCCTGCCGCAAGGTGTCGTCGCGGGTGGAATCCGCCGCCACCGCCAGCATGCCTTCGAGGATGGCGCGTTCGACGCGTTCCGCGCTGATATCCACCACCACGAAGGGCACCCCGGCGTGCTTCAATTCGACGGCGGCGCCGCGCCCTACGCGCCCGAAGCCGCAGATGATGTAGTGATCCTTCAACTTGTCGATCATGCGTTTGTTCCGCCGCTTGCCGATGACATCGCCGAACTCCAGCTCGATGACGGTCTGGGTCATGGCGCCCATGGCGATGAGGATGGTGGTGACGCCGAAAAAGATCAGGAACGAATTGAACACCCGCCCGGCATGCGAGAGCGGATGAATTTCCCCATACCCGACCGTGGTCATGGTGGTGAGGGTCATATAGAAGGCGTCGAAGGGCGGGTAATGGTCGATCAGCGTAAACCCCACCGTTCCGATGGCGAGCGTCGCCACCACCGCCACCAGGATCAACAGTAAACGCCGCGTGAGCCGGCTCATCGCACCATCTGGACCAAGTATAGCCGGGCGCGCAGCCGATCCGTCGGCCAGCGCGCGGAGAAAAAGGGGAAACGGCGGAAGGTCTGATAAACTAATGAAAGCGTCATCCACTTTTTCCAATCGGGGCCGGTAGCTCAGGTGGTAGAGCATGTGCCTTTTAAGCACAGGGTCGCGGGTTCGAGCCCCGCCCGGCTCACCAAAATATCTCTGTTATTTTTTGCAAGAGCCGAAAGCGCAAACCGGGCTCTGCTGCGGCAGCTCAAGGAATTCAAGGCGCGTGGGAGAACCTTCAACGGTCCTTCAAATGGGGCCAACGGAGTTGCTCAAATACACTGGCTTTGAAGCCGGCGGCTTCCCGGACAGACGCGTCCCGGTGCTCGTGATCGACCAGTGGAGCTATGGTTTCTGTGGGGGGTGTATGCACGCCTGCCCGGATTGATCCCCCGCAGTCTGAGGCCCAAGGGAACGAAACTCGCGGCTTCTTTACCTTGAAACCTTGCTTCCCTTCGTCGCGCACGCGATGTCGTCTTGGAGACTACCCAGGTGCCGGCACAACCAACTACTCCCGACAACACTGGGAGACATCGTCGCCCCGCCGCGGAGACCGAATACCAAACGGAACCGTACCGTCAACACCGCTGCATTGCTCGACAGCGCCACCGTCGCCGCGCCGTCTTCGATACCGACGCCGTGCACGTCGAAATGCCACCGGACCCCAAAGCTCGTAGTCGATTATCATGCCCCGCGGCGGTCGCCAGACCATCCGTGGAGGCGCGAAGCAATTCACTGTGGCTCTGGCGCGGGGAGAGGCGTGATCCCTTAAGACGAGCGCTAGAACCGTGCCGGCTCAATCGCAATCGTAATCGTGTTGCTTTGTGTGGTGTTTCCGTCGGGCCCGCCGATGTGCAGAACAACCGGAATGGCGTCCCCAGCGGGAACGCTGCCCGGCACTTTCACATTCACTTGGTAAGCGCCCGCCATCCCGGGGATAGCCTGCACCGAGTCCGGCGCCATATAGGAGTCGGCGATTTTGACCTGCAGAAACGCCGCGTTTCCCGGGGATCCGATTCCCGTGACGAGAATGGAGATCGTGTCGCCAGGCTCCGCGGGCTGTCCCGTAGCCTGGTAAGTACGGCTTGTCGCGAGCAACGACGTGCCCGAAATCGTGACCAGCCCCTGGCCCTGTCCGGAGCCGTCCCACGAGTACAGACCCGGTGCCGAGTACTGCATCGTGGTCGCGACTGCGTTCGCAACGCCAGCTTCGGTCTCCGCGGAGATGGCGAGGACCGTGCCAGGCTCGACACTGGGACACTGGAAATCGATTCTCCCTACGGAAGCATAGAGTACGGGTGCATACATCCCATTGACCTTCACCCTGGTCCCGGCAAGTTGGGTGGAAGTCCCTGATGGATCGGCTACAGGCTGGTCGCTCGCAGCGAGCCATCGGCCCACCAAACTGGCGATGGAACCCGGGCTGCAGGCAGTCTGTGGAATTTGACTCGCGGCATTGCGAACCGTGGCGATCGCGGGCTCTCCCGAGTCCACCTGGATCAATACATCACCGGTCGAGGACAGGTTGGCGGAATTGGCAGCGGTGAACACGATATCGTAGGTTCCCCGTTTCGAGGTCCACGAGAAATTGCCGGTGCTCGTGTCGAAGGACGCGCCGGGCGGAAGCGTTCCCGCCGACAACACGAGCGGCAACCCGCCGGGATCGGTCGCCGCGACGGTAAACGCCAACGGCTTGCCGATCTTCGTCAGTTGGGGTGGCGGAAGGTTCAGGATGGGTGCGGTTGCCGGACTGAGGTCTACGGTGTCAGCAACACTCGTCTGGCCGAACTGCACCATTACCGCTGCGGTTTGCTGTTTGGCGGTAGGGTCGGAATACCCTTTGAAATCAAGTTGCGCCTGGCCAGGACGCGTCGCAACGGAGGCTGGGATCTTGAGGTTCGGACTATCGCTCCAGACAGCAAGGGAAGCGGCCTCCGGGATGTTCGGGGTGTTCAGACGGACCGTGCACGTAAAGGCATCCCCGGCTTGGATCTTCCCCGGTGAGCAAACAACGGAAGCCGGCCGGATCCCGGTGATCGAAAGGTCGATCGTCCTGACACTTGCGTCGGCGGTGGCTTTGATTTTGGCGTGCTCGTCCCTGTCGGATGCCACTACGTGGGCAACGAACTGCGCGGATTGCGCGCCGGCAGGCACCTGGACTTGCGGAGGCACACGCAACCGCGAACTGTCGGATTGGAGGCCGACGACGACGCCCCGTCTAGGGGCGGCTTCGGCCAGGTCAATCGTGCAATCCAGCACGCCGTCAGTGGACGGATGCGGAATGCAGAAAATAGAAGAGCGAGCGAGGGAATCTTCCTCTTGGGTGTCGTTCTGCTGAATCTTGACATCCATCCCCAGATAGGAGTGTTTGGGTTGACACCTTTAGTTAAGCCATAGAGCGTCCTCGACGCAACATAGAGGGAGGTGTTCGAAGTACTCAGCACTGCGAAAATCAGGCCCACATTCAATATACTCGGTAGTGCGGGTATCTTGGCCTCCAAGGCAGCAATTATAACAAGCGCTGTACTTTTCCTGCCAGTAGAGTTCACAGTTGGTAATGTGCTGTTCAAGAGTTCTAGGGCAATGGTTTCGTTCTTTCGCCCCTCCATGATCGGGAGA
>JADGNR010000532.1 GCA_017883415.1 Bryobacteraceae bacterium
GCACGCTCCATCTCGCCGCGTCGAAGGGCTACACCGATCTCGCCGCCCTGTTGCTGGAACACGGCGCCGATATCAACGCCACCTATCAATCGAAGGGTGTCGCCACCACCCCGCTGGCCGCCGCCATCAAGGCTCGGCAGGAGAAAATGGAGCAGTTTCTCCGCGCGCGCGGCGCCCGCGGGTAACGCGCTTCCACCCGGCCTCTGGCCGCCGGGCTCCCGGCGAGGCCGGTTCCGTGCCTTCCACTATCCGGTTGAACGCGTCGGCCGACGCACATCGTGGCGCAACCTCTGCGCGAAGATCTTCCGCGGCGTCTGCGCGAAGAACGGCGGCCTCGGCGATGGGTTCAGGCCTCGGTCAGCCGGTCCTCGGTTAGCTGCCCATCGGGGTTTTGAACCCATCGACCACATCGGGTATCTGTTAGTATTCGCCGGCACCGGCGCCGGCAATGTGAAAAGGCTCCAGGGCATCGACCCACCCGAGTATCGCCTTCGGATCGGCGACTACCGCGTCCGTTTCGAACTGGACAGCGAGACCGTTCGCGTTCTTCATGTGCGGAACCGCCGCGAAGCTTACCGCTGAGATCGCCGGCATCGTTGCTGGTGGCCGCGGTTTGCGTCGCAGGTTGCCCCCGGCCCCCGGCCCCCGGCCCCTGGCCCCTGGCCCCCGGCCCCGCGAGCGAAGCGAGCCCCCTACCGCAGGTTCTCGTTGAACCACCCAATCATCCGCACCAGGACATCGCGCTGGTGCTCCGCCGTGTGGAACACGTGCCCTTCGTCCGGATACACCACCATCTGCGTCTTCACCCCGAGCGTCTTGAGCGCATGCCAGAATTCGTAGGATTGCGGCGGCGGGCACTCCCCGTCGCGGTCGCCCACAAACACCAGCGTCGGCGTCTTCACCCGCTTGATGAAATTGATGGCCGAGCTTTTGGCATACACCGCCGGGTCGTCGTACACCGACGCGCCAAAGTAGGGAATCATCCACTGGTCGATGGCGTTCTCGCCGTAGTAGCTTTGCCAGTTGGCGATGCCCGCCCCCGCCACCGCCGCGCGAAACCGGTCGGTCTGCGTCACCGCCCACATGGTCATGAAGCCGCCATAGCTCCAGCCCGTGAGGCCGACGCGTTTCGCATCCACCGGCGCCGTGCGGATGGCTTCCTCCACCCCCGCCAGGATGTCCCGCAGATCGCCGCCGCCGAAATCCGCGACGTTGGCCAGCGCAAACTTCTCGCCCTGCCCGTAGCTGCCGCGCGGATTCGGCAGCAGCACGAAGTATCCCTGCTGCGAAAGCAGCGTCGGATTGAACCCCGGCCGCGGCCACGCCGGCTTCAGCGAAGAGGCCGGCCCGCCATGCACCGCCACCACCATGGGGTACTTCCGGTCCGGCGCGAAATCCCGGGGATACAGCAGCCACCCCTGCACGCGCACCCCGTCGCTCGTCCAGTGCAGGCTCTTGGCCTCGCCCCACAGCGGCTTGCGCGCGCCGTTCTCGTGCGTCGCCTGCTTCCACTCCCCGATCGCCCCCCACCAGATCTCCGGCGCCGCGCGCCACGAATTGCGAATCACCGCGCTCGCCTTGCCGTCCGCCGTCATCGAAATCCCGCTGTCGTCGAAGGCCGGGTTGATGCTCTCTTCGCCTTGCCACAGCCGCTCCACCTGGCCCGTGGCCGGGTCCAGCCGCGAGATGGCGCTGCCGCCGTCGTAGTGTTCGGTGAAGTAGAGTTGCTTCGACTGCCGGGGCCAGGTGATGTTGCTCGCCGAAGACGCCAGCCCTGGCGTGAGATTGCGCGCCTCGCCTCCTCCCGCCGGCGCCTGGAAGATGTCGCCTCCCGTCGATCCTTCGTCGCTCATCAATCCGCCGATGAAGACGATCGACCGCCCATCGGGCGACCAGCGCGGCGCCGCGATCTGCTGCTGTACGCCCGGCTTGTAGATGGCCTTCATCTCGCCCGTCGCGGCGGACACGGTGTGCAGTTGCGCGATCCACCAGTTGTCGTCGCCCGCGCCTGCCGCGGCCGTGGCGGCGAAACTCCGCCCGTCCGGCGACCAGTCGTACTCATACACGTACATGTCCTTGGGCGATAGTTGCCGCACCGCGCCGGTGGCCGCATCCACCACCGTCAGCCGCTGCTCGTAGATCTTCGATTCCAGCACCCCCGAATCCGGCGGCACCGGATCGAGCGGCCCCGCGCGCTGGGGCAGGTCTTCGGTGAACAGAATCGCCACCTGCTTTCCATCCGGCGACCAGCGCGCGTCGTCCAGCAGGCCCTTCACATGCGTCACCTGGCGTGCCGGTCCGCCGTCCGCCGGCGCGATATAGAGCTGGAGCTGCTCCTTCTTTTCGCGGTCGGAAAGAAACGCGATCTGCTTCCCGTCGGGCGACCAGGCCACTCCGTGTTCGTCGTACGAGGCCTTGCCGTCGCCCGCGGTAATGCGTCGCCGTGGCGCCAGGTAAATCGCGGACTTGCCTTCCTGCAGCGCCTCCACGTACGCCACATGCGCGCCATCGGGCGAAATCTTGGCTTCGAGAAATTGCCTCGTCGCCGCAATTTCGGCCAGCGCCGGCTCCACCGGCGTAACGGGCTGCGCGCCGACCACCCACACTGCAACAGCCGCCGTGCAAAGGAAAGATACTTTCATGGCAAAACGAGCTTATCAGATCCGCCCCGCGCCCCGCCGCTTCAGAGCCGCGACCGTGAGAAGCTGTAAAACAATCGGCACACTACCCCACCAAAACATCCGATCTTTGCAGTGGTGGGGCATGCTTTAGCTTGCCGTCGCCTGCTTGCAGGCGTGTTTTTTCACAGCCCGTAAGGGAGCGGTTTCGCGACAGCACCGAATCTCACGGCCGGCCGGCCGGAAGTACGCGGAATCGCCTGCGGCCCTCGATTCGATACGTTTCGAAATCCGCATAATCCACCGTGAAAATGGTCGACGGCGATCAGACCACTACCGCTCATGACGCCGCCCAAGCCGCCGCCGTACGGCCTGCGTTACATTCTGCGATCGTCGGGCGTCGCCGCCCGCGAAGGTTCCAAAGCACTTCGACGCAGCTTCCTGCAGCCGCCTTTGTTCCTCATCGCCCTCGTTGCCCGCGCCACTCTTTCTTAGCCACTCGCGGGCGGCCATCTCCAGAACCGCGGAAATCGATGTCTTGCGGCGGCGCGCCTCGCGCTCCAGACCTGTCTTAACGTCCGTGGAGACGCGCCAACTATATACTTCGGTCTTCATGCACGACATTGTAGTGCAAGCAATCCCCCTGGCCGCGAATCCCCTCCCGCCCCTTCGACTATCCTATCTGTTATGAAACTTGGCTTCGTCGGATTGGGTCGTATGGGTTCCGGCATGGCGCGCAACCTGCTTCGCGCCGGGCACGTGGTCGCCGTCTTCAACCGCAGCCGGGAAAAAGCGGAGGCCCTGGTTGCCGATGGCGCCCGCGTGGCCGATACCCTGGCCGATGTTTGTAGCGGGTCCGAGGCCATCTTGACCATGC
>JADGNR010000533.1 GCA_017883415.1 Bryobacteraceae bacterium
GTTTCTCTGAGTTAGCCATTTTCGACGCGCGCCTTTATGTCCGAATACGCCGTATCGATGAGCATGCTTAGCGCTGCAGCGTTTGTGGTCGTTCCCGGTCTCAGCTTCACGTGACGCATGAACTTGCCGGTGCCTTGCAACAAGCGGGCCGGATCCGGCAGCGCTGCGCCGTGAAAGAACCCCACGTTTACGTGCGAAGTGAATACATTGACGTAGCCGAAGGGCGCATCTCCCATACATGCAACCGGACAGCCGTCATGCAAGAGCTCCCGAACTTCGTCCCCGCATTTTCGCATCGCCTCAAACCACTGATGCGCGATGGCTCCCAATTCACCTGCATGGTCTTTCATCCACGTATCGATGGCGGGATCCCGCTCGACAGCGCCGTTGAATCGCAGCAATTCCGTCCGTGTCTCCATAACCGTTTCAATCGGGCATTAGCACTGGGATGACTTTATTCCCGTGGCGCCGATAGATGCGGAAATCGGGGTCCAGGGTGAATACCTCTCCGGTCAGGTGAATCTCCGATAAGCGAACCAGACAGGCATCCGCCAGGGACATGGGCCGGTTGCGATAGCGGTGCATGAGCGCGCGCAGATCCGCCTGTTCCTCTTGTACGGCCAGCGCCATGCGAATCACGCCCCGCTCCAGCAGGGCAAAGAGGGCATCGATATCGCGGCCCGCGCGTTTCAGAAGAAAAGCCGCCTCGGTAAAGACCGGCTCGCAGGTCAGCAGCGGCGGGCGCAGCCGCTTCCATTGCTCCACCGTCCACGCATGATGTCTCAGCCCCGAGCCGAGGAAACTGACCAGCGGGCCGGTGTCGATCAGGCATGGCCCCTTCGTCACTGGCCGAAGCCTTCCATATACTTCGGATTCCCGGCGAGATCCTCCGGCAGGCCCTTCACGGTACCGGCCAGGTCGTGGGCCAGGTCGTAACACGAAACGGCGCCGGCCCGCGGTCGGCGGCGCAATGCCTGCTCCAGGCTTTCCCGGACGACGCGGGACTTCGTCACTCGTCGCGCCTTGGCCTCGCTGTCGAGTTGCGCCAGGAGGTCGTCAGGCAATTTCAACGAGATCGTCCGCATAGGGATAGCGTAATACGCGCCGATCTGCCACGCAATACCGTCGCGGGGCAGGCCGGGAGGCCTACCCCACCGCGGGCTAGAATTACCTTCATATGATTCGTTCCACGCTGGTAGCCCTCCTGGCCCTCGCGCTCCGTCTCACGGCCGCGATCGACGACCCGGTGCGCGTCGAAAGCGGGCTGCTCTCCGGCGTCCCCGGCGCGAGCTCCGAGGTCCGGGTATACGGCGGGATTCCGTTCGCCGCTCCGCCCTTGGGCGATTTGCGCTGGCGCCCGCCCCAGCCTCCTGCGCCCTGGCAGGGCGTGCGCCCGGCCGGCAAATTCTCCGACGACTGCATGCAGACTCCGTACCCCGCCGGCTCCATGTATCACACCGAGGCGCGGCCCATGAGCGAGGATTGCCTCTACCTGAACGTGTGGACGGCGGCGAAATCGGCGGGCGAGCGGCGTCCGGTGATGGTGTGGATTCACGGCGGCTCGCTGACCCGCGGTTCCGGCGCCACCCCCGGGTATAACGGCGAGGAACTGGCCCGCAAGGGCGTGGTGCTGGTGACCATCAACTATCGCCTGGGGGTGTTCGGTTTTCTGGCCCATCCGGAACTGACCAAAGAGTCGGCCCACCACTCGTCCGGCAACTACGGATTCCTCGACCAGTTGGCCGCGCTCCAGTGGGTCCACCGCAACATCGCGCAATTCGGCGGCGATCCGGCGCGGGTGACTGTGTTCGGCGAATCCGCCGGATCCTGGAGCGTGAATGTGATGGTGGCCTCGCCGCTGGCCAAAGGGCTGTTCCAGCGCGCCATCGGAGAGAGCGGCGCCTCGTTCGCGCGCACGGCGAAACTCGCCCGCATGGAAGAGGGCGGCGTGAAGATCGCGCAATCGGCCGGCGCGGATTCCCTCAGCGCCCTCCGCGCCAAACCGGCCGAGGAGCTGGTCAAGATCCAGGGCGGCTTCGCGGTTATGGTCGACGGGTGGGTGTTGCCCAAGGACGTTCACGCCATCTTCGCCGCGGGCAGGCAGAACGACGTGCCGCTGGTCATCGGGTCCAATGCCGATGAAGGAACGGCGTTCACCCCGCCGTCGATAAAGGCCGAGTCTGTCCGGGAACGGGCCAAGGACTTCGGCGGCATGATGGACGCATTTCTGAAGCTCTATCCGGCGGGGTCGGACGACGAGGCCCGGGCGTCGGCAGCCGCTGCCATCCGCGACCAGGTGTTCGGCTGGGAGATGCGCACCTGGGCCCGCATGCATACCGCGACCGGGAAATCCAAGGTGTACCTTTACTATTTCAGCCGGGTGCCTCCCGGCCCGGGCAGCGCCCGTTATGGCGCGTATCATGGTGCCGAGATCCCCTACGTGTTCCACAACCTCAACCCTGGCCGCCGCCCGTGGGAGGATGTGGACCGCGCCCTGGCCGATACCATTTCGTCCTATTGGGTGAACTTTGCCACCACCGGCGATCCCAACGGCACCGGCCTGCCGGAGTGGCCGGCCTACCGGGAGAAGAGCGATCTGGCTCTCGAGTTGGGCGACCGCATCGAGGCGCGGACTGTTCCCCACAAGGCCGCGCTCGACTTCCTCGACGCCTGGATCGGCAATCTCCGGAAAGCAAGCCAGTAGCGAGGTTATGCCCCAGACCGCCCGCTTCGCGCGCGCATCCGGGCCAATTACATTCTTGTTGCTGCTCCGCGCGGCCTCCGCGTTGCTCCGCCCCCCCGCGGTGAGCTTACTGGCCGGCCCGGGCCCCCTGAGCCAGGCCCGGAAACGCCCGCGCGCTCGAACTCGTGTAGTCTATGGGAGGGCGCCGGCGCACTGAGGGGGCGGCATGAACAACTCCTTTGTCAGACAGGCGATTGAACTGGCGGTGAATAATGTGGGCCGCGACGGCGGGCCGTTCGCCGCCCTGGTGGTGAAGGACGGGATCGTGATCGCGACCGGCGTCAACCAGGTGACGCGCACCAACGATCCCACCGCGCACGCCGAGATGGTGGCCATCCGTGAAGCCTGCCGCGTGCTGGGAGAGTTTCAGCTCGCGGGCTGCGACGTGTACACCTCGTGCGAGCCTTGCCCCATGTGCCTGGGGGCGCTGTATTGGGCGCGGCCGGCGCGCGTCTTCTTTGCCGCCATGCACGACGACGCCACCGCCGCCGGTTTCGACGATTCCTTCATTTACCGGCAGATGGCGGTGCCCCATTCGCAGCGCACCATTCCCATGATTCACGTGGTGGACGAGCAGGCCGCGCGGCCCTTCGAGGCATGGGTGAGCAGGCCCGGCAAAACGCAGTATTGAAAGAGCCGTCAGCCTTCAGCTATCAGCCTTCAGCTAACACCGGGCAAGCTGACCGCTGATCGCTTAAGGCTGAGAGCCGATCGCTGAAAGCTTCAGTTGCCCCCGCCGGTGCGCCGTTCC
>JADGNR010000534.1 GCA_017883415.1 Bryobacteraceae bacterium
CCCGCCGGCATCGTTGGGATTTTGGCCGAGACGCGGCTGATCAACTCGCCCGCCGCGCCCCAGTCGGTGGTCGAGACCATGAAATTGGAGGCCGGCGAAACCACAAAGGTGTTGGCCGCGGAATCGAAGAACACCCACGGGCTATCGCTTGAAAACCCGGTGAAGGTCGGGGTGGCGAACATCCCCGAGAAGTTGATGTGAGCCAGGCCCGTTGGATAACTGGTGAGCACCGGGAAGGTGAACGTGTTGGCTGCGCCTGTGTTGCAGCCGATGGTGAACAACACCGCCGGGCGGTTCCAGTAGCCGCGAATGGACCCATGGCGCGGGACATCGGCCGAGAGGTCGAAGGAGATCTCGCTATAGCCGCCCACGGCGTCCGCCCCCGTGGCAACCGTAACATTCGAAAGGCGATGTCCGATATTCCCGGCAAAGGTCCAGGGCGGATCCTGGACCGTGACCCGATACGCCCCGTCGGCATCCACGGTGACGGTAAGGCCGCCGTTTCCCACACTCATGGTGGCAGCCGGAAGGGATGCTGCCGCGAGAAGAAACGCCAGGAAGGCCTTTAAACCGGTTATTCGGGTAGCCATGTGTTGTAATATTCAACACAAGTCTAGCACTGCGTATTGCGGAGATCAAGGTCCTTTTAGACCTTTAGGCTTTTGTGGGGCAGGCGCTTTCGCCTGCCAACCCCGTGCCCCCCCGCCACCAAGGTGGGGCAGGCGCTTTCGCCTGCCAACTGGCTTACGCAATCCCCCCGCGCAGCAGCGAGGCGGCCGAGGGCGCGGCCACACCCGGCAGGCGCGGCTTTTCCGCCGCCTCCGGCACCTTATCGCCCTCCCCAGGGGCCAGGAAGAGATTGGCATCCACTCCGTGCTGGCGCGTGTACAGGTCGTAGTAGCGGCCCCGCAATTCGTACAGCGATTGGTGCGTGCCGCGCTCCACGATCCGCCCGTCCTCCACCACCAGAATCTGGTCCGCCCGCCGGATGGTCGACAGGCGGTGCGCAATCACAAAAGTCGTCCGCCCCTTCATCAGGTAGGCCAGGCCTTCCTGAATGGCCGCCTCCGATTCCGAATCCAGGCTGCTGGTGGCCTCGTCGAGGATGAGGATGCGCGGGTCGGCCAGGATGGCGCGCGCGATCGAAACCCTTTGCCGCTGGCCGCCCGACAGCTTCACGCCGCGCTCCCCCACGATGGTCTCGTACTGCTTCTCGAATTTTTCGGCGAACTCGTCCACGCGCGCAATGCGGCAGGCCTCCAGCACCCGCTCCGGCGATGCGCCCGGCCGGGCGAACGCCACGTTCTCGCGAATCGTTCCGTCGAACAGGAAAGTGTCCTGCAGCACCACGCCCAGTTGCGTGCGGTAGGCGTCCAGGCGGGCGGTGGAGAGGTCCGTGCCATCCACGCGAATGACCCCGTCCGACGGCCCGTGAAACGCCGCAATCAGGCTGATCATGGTCGATTTCCCCGAACCGGATGGGCCCACCAGCGCGGTCACCGTGCCCGGTTCGGCCTGGAAGCTCACGTCGAACAGCACCGGCTTCCCCGCGTCGTAGGCGAAGTTCACGTGGTCGAAGGTCACGTAGCCTTCAATAGTGCCCACGGTCTCGGTGCGCCGCGCTTCCTCGTCTTCGGGTCTCTCGTGCAGCACTTCCTGGGTGCGGTCCAGCCCGGCTAGCGCTTCGGTGATCTGCGTGCCGATGCCCACTACCTGGAACATGGGCGCCACCAGGAACGCCATGTAGGCCGTGAACGCCATGAACCCGCCCAGCGTCAGCGTGCCTGCCAGAATTTGCCGCGCGCCCAGAAACATGACGATGGCGCCGACGATGCCCATCAACAGCGTGGCCGAGAGGCCCATCAGCGAGATGGCGGTCAGGCTGCGGAGCACGTTGTCCAGCAGGCGCGCCACCCCGCCCGAAAACACGCGCGCCTCCTCCGCCTCCGCATGGTAGCCCTTGACCACGCGCACCCCCGCCAGCGATTCGGTGAGCCGCCCGGAGACTTCGGCGTTGATCTTGCCGCGCTCCCGGAAGATGGGCCGGATGCGGCCGAAGGCCTGCCGCAGGCCCAGCCCGAAGGCGGCAATGAACAGCAGCGCCAGGCCCGTCAGCAGCGCGCTGATACGCAGCAGAAGGATCAGCGCGATCAGGGCGGTCATGATCCCGCCCACAAATTCCACCAGGCCCGTGCCGATCAGGTTGCGCACGCCCTCCACGTCGCTCATGATGCGCGACACCAGCGCGCCCGTCTTGGTGGCATCGTAATAGGCCACCGGCAAACGGCCCACGTGCTCCTGCACCTTGCGCCGCAGTTCCGCGATGAGGCGCTGCCCCTCCTTGGACAGCACTTGCGTGAGGATGAACGAGGTGACCGCCTGGACGACGGTGGCCGCCAGAACGATCAGCACCAGCGGTTGGAGCATCCCGGTCTGGCGCTTGATGATCACGTTATCCACCAGAAATTTCGTGGAGCCCGGCAGCACCAGCCCGGCCGGCCGGTTGATCAACATCAGCAGAAACCCGAACAGCAGTTTCCCGCGCCGCGGGCGCACCAGTTCCTTCAGCAGAGGCAGCGCGCTGCGCAAATGTTCGGAAGTTTTCCCCTTCGGTGTGGCCGGCGACACTCATTCCAGCTTACAACGGGATGCGCGACGCCCCCACCTGGCGATTTAACCTGCCTTCCGCGGCCTCTCTTGTAGAATCAAAAGCTATGGCATCGAAGGCGGAACTCTCCATCGCCGAAACCGTGGCTTCCCATAGCATGGCCGGCGGCGCGGACCCGGAAATCTCTCGCGTCACCAGCGTCAGCGAGGACGAGGGCCGCTTCCTGCCCGGCACCCTGCTCGGCGGACGCTACCGCATCCTCACCCTGCTCGGCCGCGGCGGCATGGGCGAAGTCTACCGCGCCATGGACCTCACGCTCGGCCAGTCCGTCGCCCTCAAATTCCTCCCCGAGGAAGCTTCCCGCAACCAGCGCCTGCTCGAGCGGTTCCACGGCGAAGTCCGCGTCGCCCGCCTGGTTTCGCATCCCAACGTCTGCCGCGTGTTCGACATCGGCGAAGTGGAAGGCATGCCCTTCATCTCCATGGAGTATGTCGATGGCGAAGACCTCGCCTCGCTGCTCACCCGCATCGGCCGCCTGCCCGCCGACAAGGCCGTCGAGACCGCCCGCAAACTCTGCGCCGGACTCGCCGCCGCCCACGACCGCGCCGTCATCCACCGCGACCTCAAGCCGCAGAACATCATGATGAACAAACGCGGCGAAGTGGTCATCATGGATTTCGGACTGGCCGCCATCGCCAGCGAGCTCTCCGGCGCCGAGGCGCGCAACGGCACTCCCGCCTACATGTCCCCCGAGCAGCTTCGGGGCGCCGGCGTCACCAGCAGGAGCGATCTCTACGCGCTCGGCCTCGTCCTCTATGAGCTGTTCACCGGCAAGCGGCCCTTCGAGGCCAGGTCCGCGCAGCAGCTCATGGACCTG
>JADGNR010000535.1 GCA_017883415.1 Bryobacteraceae bacterium
CCAGATTCGGATTTGGAAGCGTTTCCCGTAAGACTCTCTTCACGTCGGGAGGCAGGGCGTGATGCACAACCGGGAGATGGTCCAGCTTCTCCCAAAAACCGGCTGGGGGCTTGAATGCCTCAACCCCTAATCGATCCAGGTTTTTTTCATGTTCAGCAAGAACAAATGGGCAACCGCCGGCTTTCAGCGCCTTCTGATATCCCTCCAAAATGGCACTGCAACCTTCTTTGAATCTGATAGTCAGCTTTTCCGAGTCGATAACAATCTTTACGCTGGCTGCCAGGCGCACCAGGTCATTTGTATAAGGCAAAGGATACGATTCGTCGAAATCATCGACACCCCAGGACAGCCGACCCTCCGTGTCGCGCCAGGTTCCAAAACTGCCGACATGGAGATCTCCTACTGCCAATACTTTGGGGGCATCACGCAGGCTGGCGCATACGTCCGGCCAAAGTTGAGCCCACCGGTAAAATGTCCCGCGGAAAAAGAGGAATGGGCTGTCTCTCATTTGCTTGTGCTTCAATCGCAGGTGGGCTTCGATGACGGCCGTACAACTGCGCATCCAGTTTTCGTAGCTCTGGGTCGCCTTATGAATATTCATTTTCTGCTGCCCTTTGTGCGTCCGTCGAATCATCAGCGTCCTGCGCACCTTGCGCCGCAGTCGCGCCGGCAGCAACGTGCGCGGCGGGAGACTGTGTTTGTTTAGACTGTTCGCTCTTACGGGGAATCCGTTCTAGCCCCGCGGCTTTCCCACGCGTCAACTTCTTTCCCTTTTGGTTCGACTGCAATCCTGGGTCGGATCACCAAGCCAAAGTATCAGTTTAGTTGAACTGTGGGCCCCGGACCGTTGAATCTTGTGGCGGCGGCTCCGGGAAGCACACCTGGAGTCGTCGGCCATAAGGGTCTCCACAACGCCCTTGCGACCGTTTATGGGGTTCCGCTTGCCCCCGTCACCCACTCGTGGAAGCGCCTGCGAGCGGTGCCTGGCCCGGTGATTACCCGCCGAAAGGCACCAAATGGCGAGCGATCCGCGCGTCCACCGTTCTGTTCTCCAGAGGTCCGAACACGCCCCTTCGGCGTGAGAGGAGATCTGGTTCGACGCGGCGCGAAGCCGCCTGGGTGCGCGCCGAAGTTGCAGGGGTCGGTTGCGCAACTGCCCACTCCTATGGGCGGGCGTCTTGATCTGTCAGATACCAGGGGATGTTGATCACCATAATCCGCCTGTCGCCCTGGAATAGGAGCAGGGCTTTTAGCGCGGCGGAGCGATGGTTATGCAGCAGATTCAAATACCAACGGAACTCCACCAACTCCGGAGTAAGTACCGCGATCTGCCGTCCGGGATTGTTCTTTTCAAGATCGAGCGCGTAATCCAGAATCGGCCGGATCACGAACCGGTAGGGAGATTTGAGAATCACCAGACGTGGCCCAGCCAACCCGGCTCTGCGCGTCGGTTCTTCCACCAGATCAGGCCACCGGCTCGAAAGGTCATCGGATTCCTGGTCGTGTTCCACGTGCAATGCCAGGACGTCGGGAGAAATTGTCATCGCGAAGCGCAATGCTTTCTGCGTGATGCGGCTCCAACGGTCGATGGTGATAACAACTATTGGCGGGGTTAGGTCTCGGATGTTTAACGGCGCGCCATTATCGGTCTCTCCAGCCACGTAATCGAAGTGGCGCTTTACCAGCCGCATCATGAGAATGAGCCCGGGAATCAAGAGCAGCGTAATCCAGGCGCCTTCGGTGAACTTGGCGATCAGTACGATGATCACCGTGAGTCCGGTCGCGAGCGCTCCCAATCCGTTCACGAACATGCTTTTGGACGAGCCAGGCCCTCGCACCCGCTTCCAATGCATCACCATGCCGGCCTGGGAGAGTGTGAAGGCCATGAATGCGCCCACGGCATAGAGTGGAATGAGACGGTCGGTAACCCCGCCGAATACGATGAGTAGCGTGCCTGCCAACAGGGCCAGAGCGTATACCCCTTGGGTATAAACCAGTCGGCGCCCGCGGATCGCCAAGCCATGCGGCAGGAAGCCGTTCTGCGCGATGGCCCGGGCAAGTCTGGGAAAATCGGCGAAGGCCGTGTTAGCCGACAGAGCCAAAACTACCAGGATCGATCCAATGCTCACTCCGTAGAAGATGCCCTTGCCGGTGATAGCGACAAGCAACTGCGAGAGCACACTTTGATAGCCCGATTGGCCGGGAGGCGTGGCGGCCACGCCATACGCCCTGCAAAGAAATGCGATGCCGGCCAGCATCACCGCGAGAATTCCGATTACCACGGTAAGGGTGAGGCGTGCGGTGACGGAAGCTGGTTCCTTGAAAGCCATCACACCATTGCTTACGGCCTCCACCCCTGTCATGGCCGTGCACCCGCTGGCGAATGCCCGGAGCAGCAGCCAAATGCCCAGGGCTTCGGCGGTCCCCATCAAGTGGGGTGGTGCGATCACGGGGACGGGATGACCGCCGGCCGCCAACGTCTTGATGACGCCCAGCGCGATCATGGCCAGCAGGCAGAAGATGAACAGATATGTTGGGACACGGAAAATGGCGCCGGCTTCGCTGACGCCCCGGAGATTCACCAGCGTTACCACAATAAGAATTGCCAGGCACAGAGCTAGCGTATGCTTCTCCAGCGAGGGCATGGCGGAAATCAGGGCACCCACGCCAGCCGAAATGCCCACCGCTGCTGTCAGGACGTAATCCACCATCAGCGAGGCTGCGGCCAACAATCCGGGCCACACGCCAAGGTTTTCACTGGCGACCGTGTACGATCCGCCACCCTGCGGATACGCCATGATGGTCTGGCGGTAGGAGAAGTATACGATGGCGAGGAGGACGATGATACTGATACTGATGGGGATTATGTAAGCCACCCCGGCCATTCCAAGAGGAATCAAGACCGTCAGGGCAGCTTCCGGCCCATAGGCGGCAGAGCTGAGCGCATCCAGGCCGAAAATGGGAATCCCTTTGGCGGGTCCTATTCGTTCAGCTTTCTCTTCCTCGGTCGCAAGCGGTCGGCCCAGCAGCAGATCGATAAGATCCATGGGTCTATTCTCCCCCAAGCCTGCGTACAACGATGGCGTCAGACTGGCACCCAATCGGAGTTGATTGCCTGGGGACCTGCAACGGCGATGGGCCGGTGGCGAGCTTGATATACGGACTCAGCGGGACTGGTCGGCGGGCATCGGATCGGCGTTCCATCCGACCGCGTCGTAGGCATGTCGGACTGTGGCGGGCGGCGGCCCCGAACAGATATGCCAGCGATAGAAACTCGCTTGTCGCCAAGGGGCGGCCTATAGCCCTCGGCGCTTACTGATCACCTGGCATCGTCTGGCTCGATGCCAGTCTGATCGTTGACCGCGCAGCGCAGCTTCTGCTTGCACCCAAAGTAACGCTCTGTGGTCTGGGTAACGCCCGGTGACACGTGTTCTGGCATCCTTCCATTCCTCGACCGCCGCCTTGCCCCAACCGGGGATT
>JADGNR010000239.1 GCA_017883415.1 Bryobacteraceae bacterium
GGCCGGGAGATCTCCGTCCGCCACCTGGCGGAAAAGATCGCGGCCCTCGCCGGCTTTACCGGCCGGATGGTATGGGACGTCAGTAAGCCCAATGGGCAGCCCCGGCGCTGCCTGGACGTGTGCCGGGCGGAACAAGAGTTCGGCTTCCGCGCCCGTACGAATCTGGACACCGGGTTGCAGGCCACCATGGACTGGTACCAGCGCAACCTCCAGGCGGGGTGACGCGCCGCTCGCCACGGACGCCGCATCGCCCGGCATCGCCAGCATCACCGCCGGCTCGCCCGGCTCGCCGGCCAGCCAGCCGGCCCCAGCCGGCCCAGCCGGCATTGTGACGGGAGAAGAGCCCAAGCTACAATAGATCATCGCTTTTCTTACGTTCCCGTGAAGTTTCGGCCCGTGTGCGGCCGGTGAGAAACCTTGTCCGCCATCGAATATCCACTGCATTCCGTCGCCGCCGGCGCGCAACAGAAATGGTCCGGGGACTATCTCTTTCTAATCCGCAATCTCGCGCTCAAAGACTTTAGAGTCCGGTACCGTAACATGTCGCTGGGGATGTTCTGGTCGGTGTTGAATCCGCTCGTCATGATGGGCGTATTGTGGTTCGTTTTCACGAAGATCTTTTCCAACGCGATTCCCCACTTCGCAGCTTTCGTGCTGTGTGGCATTGTGCCCTACAATCTGTTCACCACTTCCTGGTTGACGGGCACTACCTCGCTGGTGGACAACGCGGGGCTCATCAAGCGTGTCCCCGTGCCGCGGGAGATTATCCCCATCGCCACGGTGCTGGGCAACTGCGCGCACATGTCCGTCCAGGTGGTGCTGTTGCTGGCGCTGATTCTCGTCTCGGGGATGGGCGTCAACCGGTATTGGTGGTGGCTGATCGCGCTCTGGCCGCTGGAGATCGTTTTTGTAACCGGGCTGGTTTTGATCTTCTCGGCGCTCAACGTCTATATACGCGATATCCGGTATGTGGTGGAGTCGGCCACGGTGGTCCTGTTCTGGCTGGTGCCGATCATCTACCCCTTCTCCTATATTCCGGACCGGTATCACGAGATTTACCAGTTTAATCCGATCGCCGCGATGGTTTTGGCCCTGCGCAATATCCTGCTGGAAGGCGTGGCGCCGCCCGCCTCCCTGCTCATCAAACTGACCTTCAGTTCGACCGTGATGTTGCTCGTGGGCCTGTTCGTGTTCCGGCGCCTCCGGGCGAAATTCTATAACTATTTATGACGTCCCGGCCCATCATCGAATTCCGCGACGTCTGGAAGAGCTTTCATCGCCATTCCGGGCAGCTTTTGCTGCGTGCCCACGTCCAGAGGCTGGCCTCATGGCGCAAGCCGGTAGAACGATTCGATGCCTTGAAGAAGATTTCGTTTCGCATGGAGCGCGGAGAGAGCCTGGCCGTGGTCGGGGCCAACGGCGCGGGAAAGAGCACGTTGCTGAGCCTGATTGCGGGTCTGGTTCCTCCCGACCGCGGCCGGGTCGACGTGCGCGGCCGCGTGGCCGCCCTCCTCGAACTGGGATCGGGATTCCACCCCGACCTGACCGGCGCCGAGAATGTGCACCTCAACGCGGCCCTGCTCGGCCTGGGCCGCAAGCGTCTGCACGATGTTTTTGCGGATATCGTGGAGTTCGCGGAGCTGGCCGATTTCATCGAGGAACCCTTGCGGACCTACTCGACGGGCATGACCATGCGCCTGGCCTTCGCCGTGGCCGTCCATATGGATCCCGATATCCTGCTCATCGACGAGGTGTTGGCCGTGGGCGATCACGCCTTCCAGGCGAAGTGCTTTGCCAAGATTCTCGACTTCCGCCGTTGCGGCAAGACCATTCTGTGCGTATCGCACGCCTCCGGGATGGTGCAGCAACTGTGCAGCCGCGCCCTGTGGCTCGATCACGGAGATCTCCTGCTCGATGGGGCCATGGCCGAGGTCGGCAGCGCGTACGAGTCACACCTCAAACCAGCACATGCATACACCGCCGAGACGCCGAGAGATTCACAAGACCCTTGAGGTGAAGCCCCCCCAGTAATTGCCACCCAAATTCCCGGTCTCGGCGCCTCGGCGGTGAGATGGAATTTGACTCCTTGCCGGGCCAAGAGCACAGCGTGTTATCCTCGCGAAATAAGCCGGAAGCGATGAGCCCAGCACCGTCCTGTTGGTGTGGAAACGCCACTCTGCGACCTTTTTCGCGCGATTATTTGCACTGCGCCGCCTGCGAAACCCTGGTATTGGCGAGCATGCCGGGGCGCGATGCGCTGCTGGTTTACGACGACGAGCGGGATTTCTACGGCAAGCACTACTTTGAACAGATGACCCAAAGGCACGGCCTGCCGACCCTCGAAGTGCGCACCCGGACCGATCTGCAGGAACGCTGCGTGCACTGGTTGCGCGGGCTGTTGCAGTACCGGCTGCCGCCGGCCCGCATTCTCGAGCTGGGCAGTTCTCACGGCGCCTTTGTAGCCCTGATGCGCTGGGCCGGCTTTGACGCCACCGGCCTGGAACTTAGCCCCTGGTTGGCCGGGTATGCGCGCCGGACCTTTGACATCCCGGTGCTGGTGTGTCCGGTGGAATCCCAAGATCTGCCGCCCCAAAGTCTGGATGCGGTGGTCTTGATGGATGTCCTGGAGCACCTGGCCGATCCGATGGGTACGCTGGGCCGCTGTCTGGAACTTCTGGCACCGGCGGGCCTCCTTTTCCTGCAAACGCCGCGGTACCGCGAAGGCAAGACCCTGGAGCAAATGCAGGCGGAGGACGATCCATTTCTCCAGATGCTCAAACCGGACCAGCATCTCTATTTGTACAGCAGGTCTTCGGTACAGCTCCTTTTGCGGAAACTGGGCGTGGAGTACATCAACTTCGAGCCGGCCATATTCTCCTCTTACGATATGGCCCTGGCCGCCGGCCGGCGCCCCCTTACCCGTTTTTCCGAGGAGGAGGCGGCGGCCCGTCTGGCATCGCGGGCTGCAAGCCGCGTTCCGCTCGCGCTTCTGGATCTCCATCGGCGGTACACAGAGGCAGAGGCCGACCGCGCCGCGCGTTTGCAGCAACTGGCCGCGCTTCCCGAGTCCGTCCGCTTGCTCGACCGGGTGCGCCAGAGCCGTGTATTCCACGTATTGCGCCGTTTGGGGTTATGGCGATGGCTCGACCCTCAAGCCGCGCCGCGAGCCCACGCGGCGGAGGCCGCCCCCCGGTCCAGCAGGGGGTTGAAGCGGGTCGCCGTCGATCTTACGCCCGTGCTGCCGGGCGGCGAAAATGGCGGCGCCAAGGTCATGACCCTCGAACTCATCCGGCATCTCGGCAGGATGGCGCCAGACTGCGAGTTCATTCTGCTGACCTCCGCGAGGAGCCATGACGAACTGGCGTCCCTGGACTCGGAAAACGTGCGGCGCCTTTGCGTGAGCCAGCCCGGCGGCATGCTGCGGGCCTCCGACAACCTGGCCCTTCGGGCCCGCCGCTTCCTGGCGCGCTTCCTTCCCCCCAGCGGCCTGGAGACGCTGGCGGGATTCTACCGCGAGGTGTCCGAGAAAGCGCCCGCCGGCGCGAGCCTGATGCGGCGCTTGGATGCCGATCTGCTGTTCTGCCCTTTCACCGCGCCGTTTTTCTTCGACCCATCCGTGCCCATGGTCAGCGTCGTTTACGACCTGCAGCACATCTACTATGCGCAGTTCTTCGAGTCTGCCGAGATTCGGGAGCGCGACCGGAATTTCAGCCGGGCCTTTCGCCTGGCCAGCAGAATCGTGTGCATCTCCGAGTTTGTGCGGAAGACCGTCCTCGAGAACGCAGCGCTTCCCGCGCAACGGGTCGAGACGATACCCATCCTGTTGCCACGCCGCCTTCCCAACGTCTCTCCGGCCGTGCGCCAACGGGTGCTCGAATCGCTCCAACTCCAGCCGGAAAGGTACCTCCTTTATCCGGCGAATTTTTGGCCCCACAAGAATCACGTGCTGTTGCTTACGGCGCTCGGAATCTATCGCGCGGCCTATCCGCAGTCCGATCTGAAACTGGTTCTCACCGGCGCTCCCAGCCGGCGGCGCGACGAGTTGATGGAGGCGAGCCGCCGCATGGCCCTCTCCCAGGCCGTCGTTTTTCCCGGCTATTTACCGGACGAACAGATGAGCGCTTTGATGGGCTGCTGCGGCGCGCTGATTTTCCCGTCGCTGTTTGAAGGCTTCGGCATGCCCCTGTTGGAGGCGATGGCTGCCGGCCGGCCCATCCTATCGAGCAATGCCACGAGTCTGCCCGAGGTAGCGGGCGATGCCGCCTTGTTCTTCGATCCTAGAAAGCCGTCGGAGATCGCGGACGCGATAGCGCGGATCGAAGCAGATCCGGAGTTGCGGAGCGTCCTGGCCCGCAAAAGCTCCGAGCGGCTCTCTGCGTTCGGCGGACCCGAAGAGATGGCTGCCCGCTACATGAACGTGTTTCACGACGCCCTCCGCCAGCCCGCCGAACTCTCCCCCGCGCTCTACGGAGCGTTCGCGGACGGTTGGCTCGGCGAGCGCGTCCACATCGCGTTCGGACGCGGCAACGGACAGCGCATCCTGATCGTGAAGCTGGCCGTCCCGCCGTGGTCGCCCATCCATGACGTTTCCGTCCAGTTGCTGGCCGATGGCGCGGCGCCGGCGGCCTACACCGTCTCGCGCGGGCAGCCGACCACCATCAACCGCGCCCTGGGCGCCAACCCCGGCTTGATCGAGCTGCTCTGCTCGCCGGCGTTTCAGCCCAACACCTGCGGCCGGGGCGACGACCCCCGGTCCCTCACCTGCCAGCTACAATCCGCGGAGATCGTCGGCGCCGACGGCGTGGCCGTCCCACTCAAGAGTGAACCGCATGCCGCCTAGCGTCTCGGTAATCACGCCCTCCTACAACCAGGGGCGGTTCCTCGAGCGCACGATCCAAAGCGTCCTGTCGCAGCAGTTCTCCGGAAGTCTCGAATACCTGGTGATGGACGGCGGCAGCACCGACGGGACCGTCGCCATTCTGCAGCAGTGCGATTCCCGCGTGCAGTGGGTCTCGGAAAAAGACCGCGGCCAGGCCGACGCCGTGAATAAGGGCCTCGGCAAGGCCACCGGAGACGTCATCGGATGGCTCAATTCCGACGACGTGTACTATCCCGGCGCCATTGCCGCCGCGTGCGAGGCTTTGGATTCCCATCCCGAAGTCGACGTCGTCTATGGCGACGCCAACCACATTGACGAGCACGACGGCATCCTCGAGCCCTATCCTACCGAGCCCTGGAATTTCGACCGCCTGCTGGAGACGTGCTATCTCTGCCAACCCGCGGTCTTTTTCCGGAAGCGCGTGCTGGACCGTTGCGGCCCCCTGAACCCGGAGCTCCATTTCTGCCTGGATTATGAGTACTGGATCCGCCTGGCCGCCGCCGGCGTGAAATTCCTCTGGCTGCGGCGGGTGCTGGCCGGTTCGCGGCTCCACGCGGAAACCAAGACGTGCGGATTCCGCATCCGCTTTCATACCGAAATCAACGATATGTTGCGCCGCTACGTCCCCCGCGTGCCCGACCCTTGGCTGTTTAGCTATGCGCATGCGGTGCTGGACGAAAAGGGGATTTCCCGCTCCGACGGGCTCCGGTTCCCGTTGCTGGTATCGGCCCACTCGCTTCGCGCCGCACTCCGCTGGAATCACGCCATCTCGCGCCAGATGACCAAGACCACGGGCTCCTGGGCCATCGTGGCCCTCCGGAATTTTTGCCTCCGAAGGGCCGCCAAATGAGGATTGGGTTCGACGTCAGCCAGACCGGCAAGGCCAAAGCCGGCTGTGGCTACTTCGCCGATGGTCTCATCCGCCAGTTGGCCGCCTCCGGCGCCGGCAACGAGTACATTCTGTATCCCGCCGTGGGAGACTTTTACTGGGATCCCCAGTGCGTCGAGGGAACCTTCCGCTGCCAGAATCCGAATTTCCATCGCCTCGAGCCGCCTCCGGACTTCCCCGCTTCCCAGCAGTTCTGGAGAAACCCGCCGCCCGATTTCGAAGCTCGTCTCGGCCATCCGGACATCGTGCACGCCAATAATTTCTATTGCCCGCGCACGCTCGAACACGCCCGCCTGGTCTATACCGCGTACGATCTCTCTTTCCTGCTGGAGCCCAAATGGACTACCGAGGAGAATCGCATCGGGTGCGTGCAAGGGGTATTCGATGCCAGCATCCGGGCCGATTGGATCCTGGCCATCTCGGAGTTCACGCGACGCCACTTTCTAAACACGTTTCCGCACTATCCCGCGGAGCGCACCAGCGTCATCTACCCGGCCAGCCGCTTCCACGATGCCTTGCCTGCTCTCTGTTCCGAACGGCTGGGGATGCTCGAAAGCGGCCGCTTCTGGCTCAGCGTCGGAACCATCGAGCCCCGCAAGAACCACCGCTGCCTGCTCGAAGCCTATAGCCGCCTGCGAAGCGCGTCGGCATCGGCATTTCCTTTGGTGCTGGCCGGGGGCCAGGGATGGCTCATGGAGGCGTTTCTGGCGGAGGTTCGTAGTGTGCCGTGGGGCAGCGACGTAATTCTGACCGGATATGTTTCCGATGCGGAGCTGAAATGGCTGTATCAAAACTGCTTCGCCTTCGTGTATCCGTCGCTGTTTGAGGGTTTCGGCATGCCCGTCCTGGAGGCGCTGGGCCTGGGCGCGCCGGTGCTGTGCTCGAATACCAGTTCTCTGCCGGAAGTCGCCGGGCAAGCGGCCGTCCTGTTCGATCCGTCGGACCCGCTCCGCCTTGCCGCGGAGATGATCTCCTTCGCGCGCGGCGGCGTCGACCGGGAATTCCTGAGGTCGGCCGGATACCAACAGGCGAAACGTTTCTCGTGGGCGCACTCCGCCGCGCGTCTGTTGGAGTTGTATGGACAGGCGATGGCCCAGCCGCGCGTCCTAACCCGGCCGAGCCAGAACCAAACAGGGCGGCTATAGTTTTTCCGCGGACGGCCGATTATCAGTTCATGATGCGCCGTATCGGCAAGCTTGTGGTCGCCGGCCAGTTTCTCACATTCCTTCTGCCGGCGCGGGCGGCTGACGCGGCTCTTCCTGGCGTTCCCCTGGAGACCGTGCCGGCCGCATTCGAACGAAATCAAGGACAGGCCGATCCGGCGGTCCGCTACCTGGCTCGCACGCCGGCCTATACGATCGCGCTTTTCTCGGATGCCAGCGCGGTATACAAGCCGCGGGCTGCCGGTGGCAGCGCATTGCGCCTGGAATGGGTAAACGGGCTTCCGCATCCCGAGCCGGTGGAGGACGCCCCCTTGCCGTCCCGGATCAACTATTACCGCGGCAGTGAGCCGGCGCTTTGGCAACTCGGCGTCGAGTCGTTCCGGACGGTCGGATTTCGGAGGCTCTACGAGGGTGTCGATTTGTCGTATCACCTCGAAAACGGCGTTCTCGAGTATACGTTTCTGGTCCGTCCCGGGGCGAATCCTCATCGGATCCGCATGCGCTACGGGCGGCGCTGGCGCGCTTCGCTCGACCCCTCCGGCGGTTTGAAGCTGGCGTGCGACGGCCAGGTCCTGCGTCATCGGAAGCCGGTTGCGTTTCAGGTCGTCGCGGGGCGGCGTGTGTCCGTGGATAGCGAATTCCACATCGCCGGGAATGTGGTCGAGCTGCGCGTGGCGGACAGCTACGACCCGAGCCTCCCTCTGGTCATCGACCCGGTCGTGAGTTTCTCAGCGTACCTGGGCGGATCGAGCTGGGATGCGGCTTACGGGATCGCGTCGGACGCCGCCGGCAATATCTACCTCACCGGAGAAACGATCTCCCCGGACTTTCCCGGCGCCGTGCGGGCCACCCGGTCCACTCGAGACGTCTTCGTCACCAAGATGAAGGACAGCGTCGTACTGTACACGACGATCTTATCGAGCGGCGGAAACGACGTGGGAAGCGCCATCGCGGTAGACGCGTCCGGCAACGCGTATGTTGCGGGTACCGCCGGCGCCGCGAACTTCCCCGTGACGGTTGGCGTGCTGCAGACCGCCTTTGGTGGCGGCGGAGACGCTTTCGTGGCGCGCCTGGATTCCGCCGGCCGCGTGGTCTATGCGACCTTCCTGGGCGGCAACGGCTCCGATGCGGCAACTGGCATCGCGGTAGACCCTTCCGGCAATGCCTATGTGACCGGGTACACGGCGTCCGCGAATTTTGTGACCACCGCTGGAGCGCCGCAACAAAGTTACCGGGGCGGTTATCATGACGCGTTTGTAGCCAAGCTGAATGCCAGCGGCAGCCAACTTCTGTATTCCACCCTCCTGGGTGGACAAGGCAATGATGTAGGCGCCGCCATCGCGGTGGATGGCGCCGGCAATGCCGTAATCGCGGGGTTCACCGACTCGCTCGATTTCCCTGTCTCCCGTGCCCTCCAGTCCCAATATGGCGGCAACGGCGACGGATTCGTGGCCAGCCTGAATCCCTACGGCACCCAATGGAACTTCGTCACCTACCTGGGTGGAGCGGGCTCCGACCAGGCCAACGCGGTGGCGCTCGACAGCAGCGGCAGTATCTACGCGGCCGGCGCCACCTGGTCGGCCGACTTTCCCATTTCGGCATCCGCCTATCAGGTGTCCCCGCGCGGCGGCTACGATGCGTTTGCGGCCAAGCTGAGTTCCACCGGCAGCCTCTTGTACAGCACCTTCTTGGGAGGCTCCGATACCGACAGCGCAACGGCCATCGCGGTGGACGCTTCCGGGCAAGCCTGGGTCGCCGGATTTACTCTGTCCTTCAACTTTCCCACC
>JADGNR010000536.1 GCA_017883415.1 Bryobacteraceae bacterium
GCGCTGCAGGCTGCCGGCGGCGCTGGCGAGCAGAGCTCTGCGGTCGTCCTCGCCCAATTCGAAGGACTGGCGGCCAAAATACCCCAGGGCGGCGTAACTGACGGAGTCGCGGTAGTCGCCGGCAATTTCGCCGGAAGTCTGATAGTCCAGCCTGACCTGGTAGATCTCATCGCCCGGCAGGCGGGCCATCACGTCAAGCAGCAGGGCGATGGGTTCGGAACCGCAGACCGTGGCCCGGCGTTGGCGCAGCGTGTCCAGGAAGAGGGCGGAATCGAGACTGCCGGCGGCCTCCACGCAGTCGCCGTCCAACTCACGGAGGCGCGCGGCCACGGCGGCATCCGGCGGGAACGGCACGAAGCCGAAACTGCGCCCGTAGTGGTTGAAATCGGAAGAGGCCAGGAAAACCGTGCCCGGACGCCACGCATCGGCCAGCCGGCCGGCCGCCACGGCACGCTGCGTGGCGTCCATGGAGCCCACGTACAACGGATTGACGCGCGCCCGGGGAGCCGCCTTTTGCAGAAACGGCAGTTGGATCTCGAAGGAGTGGTCGCAGACCCGGTCCTCCGCCGCCTGGACGAACGGGCCGGCGAAATCGCGGTCGATGGCGACCTCGCCGAAGGGCGTCGCGATCCTATTCGCGTCCGGCGCGGCGATGCCCTGCAGCCGGCCGTGGTGCGGAAAGGCCAGCACCACGATCCGTTCCGGACGTTGTTGCTGGAGCGAGCGGTACACCGCCGCCGCCACGGCGCCGGAATACCACGGAGCGGCGTGCGGCGTGACGAAGCCGAGGCCGCCCGGCGTAAGAAAAGGACCGGTGCGGCGCCGCGACTCTTCGAACCGCTCCTCCAGCAGGCGATCCAGCTCCGCGGCGGACTCCGGATACCACGACCCGCTGAACGGCGAAATGTGGACGGCGCTCATGGCTCATCCGCAGCGGATGTGCACCAGGCCGGCGTCGGTTTCCCGGTGGCGGGGCAACGCGCCCCACACGCCCGGAATGGCCGCGCCGCAGCCGGGGCACTGGCCGTCGGCGGCCATGCGGTTGCGCAGCACACGGAATCCACGCCGTTCGACGACGGTGACTCCGCAGGAAGGGCAGCGGGTGTTTTCCATCTCCGCGGTCTCGCCGGGCAGGTTGCCGGCGTAGACGAAGTGGAGACCGGCGGCGCGCCCCAGCGCGGCGGCGCGCATCAGCGTTTCGGGCGGCGTGCTCTCCGGCCCCAGCATTTTGTAGTCCTGGTGGAATGCGGTGACGTGCCATGGGATCGCGGGCGAGATGCCGGCCAGGAATTCGGCGATCGCGCGCAGCTCGCCATCGGAATCGTTGAACCCCGGAACGACGAGGGTGACCACTTCCAGCCAGAAGCCCATCTGGTGGATGCGGCGGATGGATTCCAGGATCGGCGCGATTCTTCCCCCCAATTCGTGGTAACGCCGGTCGTCGAAACTTTTCAGGTCCACCTTATAGAGGTCCACCCAGGGACGCAGGAATTCCAGCACCTCCGGAGTGGCGTTGCCATTGGAGACGAATCCGGTGGCGAGTCCCGCCGCTTTGGCCTGGCGGAACACGGCCACGGCCCACTCGGCGGTGATCAGCGGTTCGTTATAGGTGCTCACCACGCTCGCCGCGCCCTGGCGCACGGCCAGGCTGACGATCTCTTCCGGTTCGGCGGTTTCGAAATCCAGCGTCGAGCGGTAATCGCGCAACGCCTGGGAGGAGACCCAATTCTGGCAATATCCGCAATGGAGGTCGCAGCCGAGCATGCCGAAGCTCAGCGCGCGCGTGCCGGGGAGGGCATGAAAGAAAGGCTTCTTTTCGATGGGATCGCTATACACGGCGTTGACGTAGCCGTAGGGCGCGTAGAGTTTTCCGTCGCGGTTATAGCGGACCTTGCAGACCCCGGCAAAGCCCGGGCCGATGGGACAACGGTGGCCGCAGGCGAAGCACTCGACGCGATTGCGGTCCAGCGGCCGGTATAATTGCGCCTCGCGGGTCTGGCGGGCGAGCTGTTCAGCCAGAGTCTGCATGGCCTTTACGAGCGAAAAGTCTGAAATCATTATAGCGCCATGGGGGGCGCGCAAGCGCAAAGACCTTCCACCGCCGAGGCGCCGAGACGCCGAGAACTTAGGGTTCGCGCGCCGAGCCAGCCGCGCACGCGAAGACACCCGATTGACCCGGTTTTTCTCAGCGCCTCGGCGCCTCGGCGGTGACATGTTATCGACGGATCGCGCGGTACGGTAGAGTGTTAACGAGGTATCCACATGGCCACCACCAGACGGCATTTTCTGGGCGCCGCGGCCGGAATCGCCGGGGCGATCGAGCTCGAAGCCGCGCAAACCGCGCAGAGCAATACGCCCGTGTCTCCCCATGACCGCATCCGCATCGCGCTGATCGGCGCCGGCGGCCAGGGGAGCGGCGATGCGCGCAATGCGCTCTCCCTGGGCGTGGAACTGGCCGCGGTGAGCGACGTCTATGACGGCCGCCTGACGCGCGCCCGGGAGGTATGGGGCGATCACGTCTTCACCACGCGCGATTATCGCGAGGTGCTGGCGCGGAAAGATATCGACGCGGTCATTATCGGCGCGCCCGACCACTGGCACCGGCAGATGACCATCGACGCCATGAGCGCCGGCAAAGACGTGTACTGCGAGAAGCCCATGGTGCAGCGCGTGGACGACGGCAAGGCGGTGGTGGAGGCCGAGCAGCGCACCGGCCGCATCCTGCAGGTGGGCAGCCAGCGCGTCAGCTCGATCATGTATCAGAAGGCCAAAGAACTGCTGGCCGCGGGCGCCATCGGCGAGCTGAACCTGGTGGAAGCCTGGGTGGATCGCGGCACCGCGCTCGGCGCCTGGCAGTATTCCATTCCGCCCGACGCTTCGCTCGCCACCATCGATTGGGACCGATTTTTGGGACGCGCGCCCAAGGTGCCCTTCGACCCGGTGCGCCTGTTCCGCTGGCGCAACTATCGCGACTACGGCACCGGCGTGGGCGGCGACCTGTTCGTGCACCTGTTCTCGGGGCTGCATTTCGTCACCGGCGCAATCGGGCCCACGCGCGTGTACGCCAGCGGCGGCCTGCGTTTCTGGAAAGACGGGCGCGATGTGCCCGACGTCCTGGTGGGCCTGTACGACTACCCGGCCGCGGGCAGCCGCCCGGCGTTCAACCTCTCGCTGCGCGTGAATCTAATCGACGGCGCGGTGACGGACAACGCCGGATTCCGGTTCATCGGAAGCGAGGGGCTGCTGAGCATTGCGAGCGATGGCGTGACCCTCTCCCGCAGGCCGCGCGAAACCGAGCCGGGCTACACCATCGAGACCTTCCCGAAGGCGATCCAGGAACAGTTCCTGCAGGACTACCGCGAAAAATATCCGCCGCGGCCGCGCGCCGGCGCGGGTCTGCTGCAGGCGGAGGAGAAGTTTGTGCCGCCGCGCGGGTACAGCGACTCGCTGGACCATCTTCGCAACTTCCT
>JADGNR010000038.1 GCA_017883415.1 Bryobacteraceae bacterium
ACGCGCTATGGCAAGCTGCTCAGGGATCGCTTTGACGCCCATCATTTCGAGCAATTCCCGCAGATGACGAAGCACCCGCCGGCCACCGCCCGGTCCGGGAGAGGCGCTCATCAGGGCCGCGGTCTTGCCGCGAAATGCGGCCAGGGGCGGCTCGCCGGCCTCGGGCCGCGAGATCCAGTCGATCGCGTTCTTCAATAGGGCCGGGAAGGAACCGTTGTATTCCGGCGAAGCGATGGCGAGGGCGTCGTGCGCGCGCACCAACTCTTTGAACGCCTTGGCATGGGACGGCAGGCCCGTGGCAGCCTCCACATCTCCGTCGTACAGCGGCATGGGGTAATCGCGCAGGTCGGCATACGTTACTTCCACGCCCGTCCGGCGCAACGCCGCCGCGGCCGCCCGTGCCAGGCGGCGGTTGAAGGAGCCGGATCGCGTGCTGCCCGCAAAAACGAGCACCCGCGATTTTCGTTCCGGCGTAATATTGAGACCCTCCATTCCTTGACCTCAAGATAGTTGATGCCAAGCGATGCCCCCGGGATTCATTTTGGGCTATCTCCCAAGACTCTGCGAGGATAGAAAGGAGCATGCGGAAATGCCTCCTGACGGCACTGGCGATCTCGTTGCGGCTGAGCGCGCAGGCGCCCGAGCCGGAGAAGTGGGATCTCTATTTCCAGGCGACGAGTATCGGCCAATACCACGGCAGCTTCCGTTCGCCCTACGCGGGGCCGTTGAGTCTGGTGGCGCATCCCGAAGCGGAGGCTTCGCTCACCTCGACCCTATTTCTGGGGTTGCGCCTGACGCGCGACACCGCCTTCTATTTCGACCCGGAACTGGCCGGGGGCCGCGGCTTCAGCAACACCAACGGGATTGCCAATTTTCCCAACGGCGAGATGCCGCGCGTGAGCACGGCCACGCCCAAGCCGTACATCGCGCGGCTTTATGTGACCCATGATTTCGGATTCGGAACGGAACGGGAGGCGGTCGAGGGCGAGGAGAACCAGTTGGCGGGCAGCCGTCCGGCGACGCGCTACTCGGTCACCCTGGGCCGCTTTACGGTCACCGATTTCTTCGACGGCAACCGCTACAGCCACGATCCGCGCAAGCAATTCATGGGCTGGGCCACAATGTACAACGGGGCCTGGGACTACCCGGCCGATACGCGCGGCTACACCTGGGGCTGGATGCACGAGTTTCACGCGCGGCGCTGGTCGGCGCGTTACGCCAGCGTCGCGGAGCCGCGCGTGGCCAACGGCCTGCGCTTCGACCGCCGCGTGCTGCGCGACCGCGGCGATGTCTTCGAAGCGGAAATCCGCGCCAGCGCGCATGGCCATGACGGCGCCCTGCGCGTGCTGAGCTATCTGAACCACGCCGACGCCGGAACCTACGGCGAGGCCATCCGCCTGGCCGCGAAGGCCGGCGGGCCCCCGGACGTGACCGCCACCCATCGCGCGGGCACTCTGAAATACGGCTTCGGCGTGAACGCGGACCAGGAGATCGCCAAAAACGTCGGCCTCTTCGCGCGACTGGGCTGGAACGACGGCAAGACCGAGAGCTTCGCCTTCACCCCCATCGACCGGCTGGCCACCGCCGGCGTCTCGGTGGAGGGCGCGCGGTGGAAACGCCCCCGGGACACGGCGGCGAGCGCGCTGACGGTGAGCGGCATTGCCGGCGTGCATGCGCTCTACCTGGCGCGCGGCGGCCTGGACTTCTTGATCGGCGATGGCGCTCTGCGCTACGCCCCCGAGTATGTTTCCGAGACGTACTACCGCGCGCGCATCGCGGCCGGGCTGTTCGCCACCATCGATTTGCAGCACGTCACGAACCCCGCCTTCAACCGCGACCGCGGTCCGGTGTGGATTGGCGCCTTGCGCCTGCACGTCGAAGCGGGGCGGAAATAGCCGCGGGGCGGGCAATCCTGCCCGCGGCCGCCGTTCAGGCGGCTCTGCGCCGGTTGAAAGCCGGCGGCGGCCAGAATTGGCCGCCCCACGCCGCCCCCGGTCCAGCGGGTCCGGTTTTCGATACACTAAAACTCCAGAGGTTCAGCTATGAAATTCGCCAGAGTGCTCGCTATGCTGGGCGCGACCGTGCCGGTTGCGTTCGCCGCCGCCGGAACCGTCCACCTGTTGCAGAAGCCGGCCATGAACAAAACCGAGATCGTCTTTTCCTATGCCGGCGATCTGTGGAGCGTCAGCCGCCAGGGCGGCATGGCCACGCGGCTCACCGCCGGCACCGGCAACGAGAGCGGCGCGGCGTTTTCCCCCGACGGCGCCACCATCGCGTTTTCGGGCGATTACGACGGCAATGTCGACGTGTTCACCGTTCCCGTCACCGGCGGCGTCCCCAGGCGCGTCACGTACCACCCCGATGCCGACCGCGTGGTGGGCTGGACACCGGATGGCAAGCGCATCCTGTTCCGCTCCACGCGCGAAAGCTACTCGCGCTACACGCAGCTCTTCACCGTGTCCCCGGAAGGCGGCCTGCCCGAAGCGCTGCCGCTGCCCATGGCCTATGCCGGGGCGTATTCGCCCGACGGCAGGCGCATGGTGTATGAACCGCTCGATGGCGGGCAGTTCGCCACCGACACCAACAACTTCGTCTCGTGGCGGCGGTATCGCGGAGGCCGCGCCAGCTATCTGTGGCTGGTCAATCTCGCGGATCTGAAGACGGAGAAGCTCCCGCGCATCGATTCCAACGACTTCAGCCCCATGTGGATCGGCGACAAGATCTACTTCCTCTCCGATCGCCACGGCCCGGTGACGCTCTACCGCTTCGACCCGCAAAGCAAGAAGATCGACAAACTGATCGAGAACACGGGGAAGGACATCCTCACCGCCAGCGCCGGCCCCGGCGGGATCGTCTACGAGCAATTCGGCCAGATCCACATTTACGATCTGGCGAGCGGCAAGGAGCACCAGGTTCCCATCGAAATCGCGGCCGACCTCACCGAGGTGCGCCCGCGCTTTCAGAATGTGGCCCGCGAGATCCGCGAGGCCCGGATCTCACCCACCGGGGTGCGCGCGGTCTTTGAGGCGCACGGTGAAATCCTCACCGCGCCGGCGGAGAAGGGCGACCTTCGCGACCTGACCAACACGCCTGGCGTCATGGAGCGGTCGCCCGCCTGGTCGCCCGACGGCAAGTCGATCGCGTATTTCTCCGACGAATCGGGCGAGTACGCGTTGCATATCAAGTCGCAGACCGGGGATGGCGAGACGCGCAAGATCGCGCTCGCCGGCAAGTCGGCGTACTATTCCAACCCGCACTGGTCGCCCGACAGCAAGCACCTCGCGTTCGACGACAACCAGTTGAACCTGTGGGAGGTGGACGTGGCGGCGGCGAAGCTGACCAAGGTGGCCACCGATTACGTGAGCGAGCAGGGTATGACCTTCGGGTGGTCGGGCGATTCCAAGTGGATCGCCTATTCCAAGTCGCTGCCCAACCGCCTGCGCGCCATATCGATCTATTCGCTCGAGAGCGGCCAGAGCAAGCAGGTGACCGACGGCATGAGCGACGCGCGGCATCCGGCCTTCGACCGCGACGGGCAGTATCTCTACTTCACCGCGAGCACCAACTACGGCCCCACCTCGAGCGGGCTGGACATGACCAGCGACGAGCACGAAGTGACCTCGAGTGTCTACCTGGCCGTGCTGCCGAATAATATTCCATCTCCGCTGGCGCCGGAAAGCGACGAGGAGAAACCGGCTGCCGAGGGCGCCACGCCGGCGGCGGGCGGGGAAGGCGGAGCGGCGGGCGGAGGACGCAGCGGGCGCGGGGGCGGTGGTGGCGCCGCAGCCGCCAATACGCCGCCGAAGCCGGTGCGCATCGATTTCGACAAACTGGCACAACGCATCGTGGCGCTGCCCATTCCGGCGCACTCCTACCAGACCCTGGTGGCCGGCAAGGCGGGCATCGTTTACCTGATGGAAGGCACCGGCGGCCGTGGGCAAGGGGGCCCGGCGGGCGCGACGCTGAATCGGTTCGACCTGAAGACGCGCAAAGTCGAAAAACTGGCGGACGGAGTCGGCTCGTTCGATCTTTCCGCCAACGGCGAGAAAATGCTGCTGCGGATGGGCGCGGGCGGTGGCGGCCGCGGCGGTCCCCCTGCGGCGGGCGCCGCGGCTCCCGCCGGTCCGCAATACGTCATCGTCTCCGCCGCCACGCCGGTGAAACCCGGCGAGGGCGCGCTGAAGCTGGCCAGCGTGGAAGTGAACGTCGATCCCCTCGCCGAGTGGAAGCAGATGTATCACGAAGTGTGGCGTATCGAGCGCAGCTTCTTCTACGATCCCAACCTGCACGGCGTGAACGTGGCCGACGCCGAGAAGGAGTACGAGAAGTATCTCGATTCCCTGGGCTCGCGCGCCGACCTGAACTACATCATCCACGACATGATCAGCGACATGACCGTGGGCCATCTGCGCGGCGGCGGCGGCAACATTCCGCAAGCGCGGGCCGTGCCCGGAGGCCTGCTGGGCGCCGACTACGAAATCGCCAACGGGCGGTACCGCATCAAGAAAATCTACACCGGCGAGAGCTGGAATCCGCAGTTGCAGGCGCCGCTGGCGGCGCCCGGGCTCAACGTCCTGGCCGGCGAATATCTGCTCTCGGTCAACGGCCAGGAGCTCACCGCGAAAGACGACGTCTCGCGGCTGCTCGAAAACACCGCCGGGAAGCACACGCTGCTGCGCGTGGGCGCGGACGCATCGGGCGCCAATGCGCGCGAAGTGACGGTGGTGCCGGTGGCCAACGAGGCGCAGTTGCGCAACCAGGCGTGGGTCGAAGGCAACCGCCGCGAGGTGGACGAGCTGAGCGGCGGCAAGCTGGCCTACGTGTACATGCCCGATACCGGGCAGGGCGGATTGACCGCGTTCACGCGCTATTACTTCGCGCAGTCCGACAAGCAGGGCGCCATCATCGACGACCGCTTCAACGCGGGCGGCCAGGTGGCCGACTATGTCATCGAAGTGATGACCCGCCCGTTGCAGGGCTGGTGGAGCCCGCGGTACGGCGCCATCTATCGCACGCCGGCCGCCGCCATCTTCGGTCCCAAGGTGATGGTGATCAATGAATTCGCCGGCTCGGGCGGCGACATGATGCCGTGGATGTTCCATTACAACAAGGTCGGCACGCTGGTGGGCAAGCGCACGTGGGGCGGGCTGGTCGGCGTAGGCGCCTATCCGCCGCTGATGGACGGCGGCAACGTGACTGCGCCCAGCTTCGGCTTCTTCAATCCCGACGGCCACTGGGACGTGGAGAACAAGGGCATCACGCCCGATGTGGAAGTGGAGCTGGACCCCAAGGCCATGCACGACGGGCACGACCCGCAACTGGAGCGCGCCGTGGCCCTCGCCATGCAGCAGATGAAGGACCACCCGGCGCCCGAACCGCATCGGCCGGCTTATCCCAACTACAACCGCCCCGCGGGGTCCAACGGCACGGCCGGCAGTGGTGGCGCCCGGCAGTGAACCGGCAGCCGCACATTGTGGTGGTCGGGAGCGCCAACGTCGATCTCACCACGTTCACCGACCACTTTCCGCGGCCCGGCGAGACCATTTTCGGGCGCGCGTTTCATCTCGGCTTCGGCGGCAAAGGCGCCAACCAGGCGGTGGCCGCGCGCTTATGCGGCGCGCGCGTTTCCATGGTGGCGCGCGTGGGCGACGACCTGTTCGGGCCGGCCACCATCCAGAACTTCGCCGCGAGCGGCATCGATGCCCGCCACGTCCTGATTACTCCCGGGGCGTCCAGCGGCGTGGCGCCTATTTTCGTCGACAGTTCCGGCCAGAACCGCATCATCGTGGTGAAGGGCGCCAACGACCGCCTGCTCCCCGCCGACGTGGACGCCGCGGCGGACCTGCTGCGGAGCGCCGATTGCATCGTGCTCCAGCTCGAGATCCCGCTGGAGACGGTGTATTACACGCTGCGCTTCGCCCGCCGCCACGGCATACCGAGCATCCTGAACCCGGCGCCCGGCCAGGCGCTCTCGCTCGGCGAACTGGCCTTCGCCGATTACGTGATTCCCAATGAGACGGAAGCCGAAGCGCTGGGCGGAATGCCGGTGCGCAACCCGGACGAGGCCCGCGCCTGCGCGCTGGCTCTGCTCTCGGGCGGCTTGGCGCGCGTGATCGTCACCCTGGGCGCGAACGGGGCCCTGTGCGCTGGTCCCGAAGGATGCCGGCACGTGGCGCCCTTCGCCGTCGAGCCCGTCGATACCACCGGCGCCGGCGATGCCTTCATCGGCAGCTTTGCGTTCTTCCTGGCAAGCGGTTGCAAAGAAGGCGAGGCGATTTCACGCGCCAATGTGTATGCGGCGCTGTCTACGCTGGCGGCGGGTACGCAGAGTTCGTTCGTCACCATGGAGCGCTTCGAAGCGGCGTGGGCCGGGCGCGGGTAGCGCGGCGGCGCGCCGGGATCACTCTCCGCCGGCGTTGGACCACGGCGGAACGATCCCGTTCATCCGGGCATAAGCGATCAATTGGCCCATGTGCTCGTTGGCGTGGACGATAATCCGCAGGTACATGCCGTCCACATCGGCGTCGCGGTCCATGATCCTGACTTTGCGCCGGAGGTCACCCGGCTTCACCGCCGCGTGACCGGTCTTGACGGCATCGAGCGAGCGCTTTAGCCAGTCGATCACTTCCGCCTTCCCGGTCACCGTCTTCTCCAGATCGGGCGACTTCATATCGGCTGGCATCTTTGGCCCGGTGACGCTCAGCAGGTAGAAATTCGCCAGCGCGATGTGCATGTAGACCTCGCTCACGGAGCGTACGCCAGCGGCCGGCCGCCACGCGAATTTGTCGGCGGGCGTAGCCTCGGCCAAGGCAATCAGTTGCCGGGATACGTGGCCCCATTCTCCGTCATATCCCTGCCAGAGGCCTTCATATTGCGCGTTCAGGGCCACTGCGCCCATCATGATCAGCAATAATATTTTCACGGTCTTCTCCTCGATCCGCCCCCGCGGGGAGCGCGATTCCTTCAGCCTACCGCGCCGGCTCCGTGACGGCTATACTCGCAGAGTGTTCTTCAACCAGGTCTGGGGAATTCTGCTGCTCGCCTCGACCGCGGTCGTGGCCGCTCCTCCCGCAACCGAGGAGGCGCGGCGCTCCCGCATCGATGCCATCTTCGCGCCATTGGCGGATGGAAAATCTCCGGGCGTGGCCGTGCTCGTGCGCAAAGATGGGCGGACCGCCTTCGAGCGCGGTTACGGGGTTCGCGACCTGCGCACGTGGGCCAAGATCGACCCCGCGACGGATTTTCGCCTGGCGTCGTTCACCAAGCAGTTCACGGCCATGGCCGCAATGCTGCTGGTCCACGATGGCAAGCTCCGGTACGGCCAGCGGCTCACGGAAATATTTCCGGATTTTCCGGCGTACGGGCGCGAAATCACAGTTCGCCACCTGCTGACCCATACCGCCGGGCTGCCCGATTATGAAGAGTTGATGGAGCAGGCGGAAAAAGCGAAGGGGCCCCGCTGGACGCCCGCCCGCCAGATTCGGGATGAAGAAGTGCTGGACCTGTTGAAGCAGACGGCCACTCCGAAATTCACGCCGGGTTCCAGTTGGGCCTACAGCAACTCCGGCTACGTGGTGCTGGGGCTGATCGTGGCCAAGATTTCCGGTTTACCCTTCCCGCAATTCCTGCGCGAGCGCATCTTCCAGCCGCTCGCCATGACGGGTACGCTGGCCTACGTGAAGGGGCGGAATACCGTGCCCCGTCGCGCGTTCGGCCACACCAGAGACAAGGATCAATTTGTCGAGGCCGACCAAAGCGCGACCTCGGCGACCCTCGGTGACGGCGGCGTTTACTCGAATCTCGAGGACCTCGCCCGGTGGGATCGGGCGCTCGCCAACCATACCCTGTTGAGCGTCGAGCAGATGCGTCCGGCTTTGACCGCGGTGACACTCACGGATGGGTCCGCGCCGCGCTGGCCGGCGGCTCCGGGCGACGACAATTTGCACCCGGGCCAGCCGGTATCGTACGGATTCGGGTGGTTTCTCGATCCCTACCACGGCCACGCGCGGATGTGGCACACCGGCAGCACCATGGGATTTCGCACCGCGATCGAGCGCTTCCCGGACGGGAAGCTGACCATCGTCATTCTTTGCAACCGGACGGACCTTGACGCCGACAAGCTCGCGCTGCAAGTGGCGGACATATTTCTGCGTGGGGCAGGATGAGATCCTGCGCGGCGGTAGACTCCGCCGCTCTCCGGCTGCGGCAGCGAAGGCGGCAATGGGCCGATTGACAATCGGTCCGCAGCTGGACAAGTTGCCCCACGCCGATGTCTATATAATTGATCTCTGTGATGAAGCTGCCTGTCTGTCTCCTCTTCTGCTCGCTCGCGCTGGCGCAGAATCGGTTCACGCCGGGGGTGAAGCCGTTTATTACGGTCGACGCGCCGGTGGTGGCGCTCGAGCACGTGCGGGTCATCGATGGCACCGGGGCGCCGCCGGTCGACGACCAGACCATCGTCATCGACCATGGGCGGATCGCCGCGCTGGGACCGTCGGACCGCACTCCCGCGCCGGCCGGCGCGCAGACGCTCTCGCTTGCCGGCCACACCGTCATTCCCGGAATCGTGGGCATGCACGAGCATCTGTTTTATCCGTCCGGCGGCGGCATCCCCATGTACAACGAGCAGGCCTTCAGCTTCCCGCGCTTGTACCTGGCGAGCGGCGTCACCACCGCGCGCACCGGCGGAAGCCTGGAACCCTACACGGACCTCAACGTCAAGCGCATGATCGATAGCGGCCGCATGCCCGGTCCCAAAATGTGGATCACCGGGCCGTACCTGGAAGGGAAGGGAAGCTTCGCCGCCCAGATGCACGAGCTGACGGGCGCGGACGACGCGGTGCGGACGGTGGAGTATTGGGCCGCCGAGGGCGTCACTTCGTTCAAGGCGTACATGAACATCACGCACGCCGAACTGCAGGCTGCCATCGAGACGGCCCACCAGCGCGGTATCAAGGTGACCGGACACCTGTGCTCGATTGGTTTCCGCGAAGCCGCCTCCCTGGGCATCGACAACCTGGAGCACGGCCTTCTGGTGGATACCGAATTTCACCCCGGGAAGCAGCCCGACGTCTGTCCGGCCAACACGCGGGGCGAGATCGAAAAGCTCGATTTGGAGAGCGCTCCGGTACGCGACACGATCGCCGCGCTGGTGCAGCACCACGTGGCCATCACGTCCACGCTGGCCGTGTTCGAGGCGTTCGACGGCGACCGCCCGCCGATCGAGCAGCGATTCATCGATGCGCTTACGCCGGAGTCCGCCCTCAGCTATTTCGGCGCGCGCGCCCGCGCCCCGGGCGGCAAGGATTCGCCCGCCGCCGCGGCGCTCAGGAAGGAGCTCCAGTTCGAGTACGCTTTCGTGAAGGCGGGCGGCCTGCTGATTTCCGGCGCCGACCCCACCGGCAACGGCGGCGCGCTCGCCGGCTTCGCCGACCAGCGCAACATCGAGCTCCTGGTAGAGGGCGGCTTCACTCCCGCGCAGGCGATTCAGATCGCGACCGCCAACGGCGCCCGGTTCCTGGGCGAGCTCGACCGCATCGGCACCGTGGCCGCGGGCAAGCAGGCCGACCTGGTGGTGATCGAGGGCAACCCCGCGCTGCGCATCGCCGACATCCGCAAGGTCAAGCTGATTTTCAAGGACGGCGCCGGCTACGACCCGGTGCGGCTGCTCGATTCGGTTCGCGGCGCCGCGGGGCTGCATTAGCCGCGGTCCGCCTCTGCCTACACCGTGTGCCGCTTGGTCCTGTTCAACAGTTCTTTCGCGCGCTCAAGCGCCTTCTGCTCCGCTTCTTCGCGGGTCGCGCCGGTGGTCCGGCAGAGTGCCGCCCCGGGCGATACGTTGTCCGCTTTGGCGTGCCATTCGGCGCCCAGGCGGTAACTGGAGAGATTCACCTGCCAGCCCGCCACTTCCAGTTTTCGCTCCTGGAACTCTTCGGCGTTCATGCTTATCCCCTGGCTCCGGTGGCCGCCGCGCCGCGCTCGACGGGGGCGCCTACCAGATTGCCCCACTCGGTCCATGAGCCGTCGTAGTTGGTCACCTTATCGAATCCCAGCAGGTACTTCAGCACGAACCAGGTGTGGCTGGAGCGCTCGCCGATGCGGCAATAGGCAATGACCGGCTTGGTGCCGTCGATGCCTTCGCCGCCATAGAGCGCCCGCAGTTCGTCGGCCGACTTGAAGGTGCCGTCGTCGTTGCAGGCTTTGCCCCACGGGATGCTGCGCGCGCCGGGCACGTGGCCGCCGCGCTGGCAGGTCTCCGGCAACCCGGGAGGCGCCAGGATTTCGCCGGTATACTCTTGCGGGCTGCGCACGTCCACCAACCCCGCCGCGCGGCGCGCGGAAGCCTCCTGCACCTGCGGCAGAAACGCGCGCAGGGAATTGTCGGCGTCCTTCGCCTGGTAGCTGGTACGGGCCACGGTGGGGACTTCGGTCGCCAGATCGCGGCCCTCGGCCAGCCACTTCTTGCGGCCGCCATTCATGAGCCGCACATCGCGGTGCCCGTAAATCTTGGCCTGCCACAGCGCCCACGCGGCGAACCAGTTGTTGTTGTCGCCGTATATTACCAGCGTGGTATCCGGCTTGACGCCGGAGGAGGCCATCAACTCCTCAAACTGTTCCTTAGACAGAATGTCGCGGCGCACCGTGTCGCACAGTTGAGAATTCCAGGCCCAGCCGAGCGCGCCGGGGACGTGTCCTTCCAGATATGCCTTGGTATCTACGTCTACTTCCACGATCCGGACGTGGGGATCTTTCGTGCGGCTGGCCACCCAATCGGTCGCGACCAGCATTTCAGGATGTGCATATTCAGCCATGAATCGCTCCTCCAAATCTGCACCTCATTATATAAGCAACGGGGCCAGCGCCGCCGGAAAAACGCACGGGCTCAGGGTGGACTTCGCCGCGCCAGCCCGCGGCGCCGTCACGCTGCGAATCACTGGCGCGGGCGGCCGCCTGCACCGTGCGGGGTGCTTCGGACGGCGGCCCGCGAGACGCTCCGATGTACTGTCCAGCACCTGGTTACGTGCCAACCCCTATTGAAAAACCGCTTCCGGGCTATAAGCTGGATAGAGACCGTTCCACAGGAAACCATGAGCGCGCCCTCGACCCCGACCGAATCTGGCGTTTGGCAGGCGGATGGATTCTCCACCACCGTGGAGTACTCCCTGGCCGTGATGGAAGAGATACGCCGGCGGGCGGTCGATGAGCTGAACGCGCTAGGACACGGCGGTCTGGAGATCGGCGGCGTGCTGTACGGCGTTCGCCATGGCGACATCCTCCGCGTGCTGGCCAGTGCCGAAGGGCCGTGCGAGCACGCTCTCGGTCCGGGGTTCGTGCTTTCCGAGAAAGATCGGCTGGGATTGGCGAAGCTGGTGGGCGCGCCGCCCGCCGGCATGGAGACGATAGGCTGGTACTGTTCCCACACGCGCAGCCGGGTCGTCCTCACGCCCAACGATTGCGCCATCTTCGAGCGTTTCTTTCCGCGTCCCCGGCAGGTGGCGCTGGTGGTGAAGCCCACGCTGTTGGGTCCGGCGCAGGCGGCCTTCCTGTTTCTCGAGCCCTTCGCGCCGCACCGCGAGTTCTCCCTTCAGCCGCGGCCCATTCCGCCGATTTCTCCGGTGGCGGATTCCCGTCCCGCCGCTCCCGCGCGGCCTCCCCAGCCGCGGCGAGCGAAGGCGCGCGCGGCCACTCCCGTAAAACGCGCCTGGCTGTGGGTGGCTCCCGCGCTGGCCGCCGCGGGCCTGCTGATCGCCTCCCAGCTCATCTCCCCCCGTCTCGGTCTGGAGGCGCGCGCCGTGGCGCCCGGCCAGGTTCGCATCGCATGGAACCGCCACGCCGGCCCGGTTTTGGAGGCATCGTCGGGTCTTCTCGAAATCAAAGACGGCGCCACGCGCGTGGTGCTGCCGCTCAGCGCCGATCAACTCCGCGCGGGCACGGTCACCTACGCCCGGCGTTCCACCAGCGTCGCCCTGCGATTGCACATCGAGCGGCGCAAGCGCGGCGCGCCGGCGTTTGAGGAGTCCATCCGTTTCGTACCGCCGCCGGCTCCCCAAGACGCCCCCCAGCGGCCCGCTCCGGCGGCCGCGGTCATCGCAGCCGTGGCCGCCCCTGCACCGGAAGCAAAACAAGCGCCCGCCGAGCCAGGCCCGGCAGGAAACACCGAGGCGGATCGACAAGCGCTCGAGCCCCCTTTGGCCCCAGCCCCGGAGCGCACCGCCGTGGCGATGCGGGAACGGCCCGCCGTGGGGACGATGGAACGTATGGCCGTCGCGGTCCCAGCGCCGATCCCGGCCCGGCGGCGAGTGCAACTGGCGATGCCGGCTCCTTCCGCGGCGCCGGCGCCCGTGTTGCCCGCGGCCCCGGCGCTCCCGCTATCGGCCCATGCCGCCGAAGCGATGCCGTTGCCCCTATCGGTTTCGGGTTCGGCCCCGCGTTCCGGCAGGATCTTCTGGACCGGCAAGCTGGTGCGGCGCGGCGTCGTGGAGATCGATGGCGCGCACGCCACCATCGGTTCTTTGACCGGAGCGCTTCCCGGCGTGCCTCTTACCCTCCGCGTTTCGCCCGTGGAATTCGCGGCCGGCGGCCTGGTGGTCTTCACCAGCGATGCCGCTCGCAACGGCCGCAGCGAACCGGCCAGCCAGGCCAACGGCTGGAACACTACACGCTTCGCGTGGGATCCCGAGCGCGGGCGGCAAATCGACATTCTCGAAGCGCCCAACCCGCGCAATGGCTTCACACGGTTGGTGCTGCGCAACAACGCCCGCGGTTGTGCCATGATCCTGATCGAGTGGCGGGTGCCGTAGCATCGGCGCGCTGTACTATAGAAGTGTCATGCTCTCCCGCCTGTTATGCCTCTTGCCGCTGGGCCTGCTGATGGCCCAGCCGGCGGCCGATCCGCGCGACAGCGCGCGCAAAGCCCTCGACCTCCTGCTGGCTGGGCAATACCCGGACCTGGTGCAGAACTTCACGCCGGAGGTGAAGCTCGGAGTCAACGAACAGACGCTGCCCAAGATGGGCGCGCAGATCAAGTCCTGGGGCGCCGTGGAGAAGATCGGAGAGCCAACGGCGCGCAAGGCGGGGCTCAACACCATCGTAGTCATCCCGGTGGCGTTTGCGTCGCAGAGTATCAATTTCCAGTTCGCCATCAACCCGGCGGGGCAGGTGGCGCAGTTCTTCATGCTGCCGGGGACGGCGGGCGTGACCTGGCAGCGCCCGCCCTATAGCAAGCCGGATGCCTTTCGGGAACGCGAGGTGGCCATCGGCGAAAGCCCGTGGAAACTACCCGGCACGCTGACGGTCCCGGTGGGACAGGGGCCGTTTCCGGCCATCGTGCTGGTGCACGGTTCCGGGCCCAACGACCGCGACGAGACCATCGGCGCAACCAAGGTATTCAAGGACCTCGCGGAAGGTCTGGCCTCGCGCGGCGTCGTGGTGCTGCGCTACGAGAAGCGTACCCGGCAGTATCCCACCGTGTCCAAAATGCCCAAGTTCACCATCCAGCAGGAGACCGTGGAAGACGCGGTGAAAGCGGTGGCCCTGGTCCGCACGCAGCCGGAAGTGAATTCCGGACGCGTTTTCCTGCTGGGCCACGGCATGGGCGGATATGTGGCGCCGCAGATCGCCGAGCAGGACGGTAAGCTCGCCGGCCTGGTGCTGCTCGAGGCCAATGCGCGCCCTCTGGAAGATCTGGTGGTCGAGCAGGCTACCAACGCGGGGTTCCCGGCCAAGGAACTGGACACCATCAAGGCGCAGGCCGCCCGCATCAAGCGTCTCGATCCCGGCGACGAGGATGCCCCGCCGGTGCTGAACATGCCGGTCTCCTACTTCCTCGATCTGAAGGGCTACGACGCCGTGGCCGCGGCCAGGAAGATCTCCGCCCCCATCCTGGTCGTGCGGGGCGAGCGCGATTTCCAGGTCACCATGCAGGATTTCGATCTTTGGAAGACCGGCCTGGCGGGGCGGAAGGACGTTACTCTGCGCAGCGATCCGGCGCTGAACTACCTGCTGGTCGCCGGCGAAGGCAAGAGCACCGAGGCGGAATATCGCAAGCCCGGACATGTCGCGCCGGAAGTCATCGACGAGATCGTCAAGTGGATGGGGAAATAAGGCCGCGCCCGCCGGCTACCACTCCACGGGCTTGCCCGGTTCGAGCGTCCACACTTCGGTCGGCAAGTCCTCGGTCAGCGCGGCCAGTTCTTCCGGCCGGCCGGTAAGCGGCGGGAAGGTGCCGAAATGCATGGGCACCACTTTCCCGGCCTTGAGCATCGTGCAGGCCAGCGCGGCCTCGCGCGGGCTCATGGTGTAGAGGTCGCCGATGGGCAGAAAGGCCAGCTCCGGATGGTAGAGCTGCTCGATCAGGCGCATATCGGAAAACACATTGGTGTCGCCGGCGAAATACAGCGCGCGCTGGTCGGCAAACCGCATCACATACCCCGCCGCCTCCCCGCCATAGACGATCTTGCCGTCGTCCAGAATCCCGCAGCTATGGATGGCGTGGGTCATGGTGATGGTGACCTCGCCCACTTTCTGCGAGCCGCCCTTGTTCATCGGCCGCGTATTCTTCACGCCCTTCGATTCCAGCCAGTGGCAGGTCTCGTAGATGGCCACCACCTCCGGGGAAAAGCGCTGCGCCAGCGGCACGGCATCGTGGATGTGATCGAAATGGCCGTGGGTGATGCAGATGATGTCGGCGTGCTGGATTTCGAACCCTTTCGGATACGCCGGATTGCCCTCGATCCACGGGTCCATCAGAAGAAACTTGCCCGAAGGAAGCCGGAATTGAAACGTGCCGTGCCCAAGCCAGGTGATTTGCATACCAGCGATTATGGCACGGCGGCTCCAGGGCACTAGCAATGCACGGACACGTCTTTTGTACGCAGGATCTCTTCAATGCCGTAAGGACAGGTTTCTACGAAGGCCTTACGATCTAATCCGGTCTCTTGGATGGTGCGAAGCACGGCGTCGGCGTATGCGCCGGGCAGGGCCTCGCGCAAAAAAGGCCCCAAACTCGGGCTTTGCTTCAAGAGCCGTTCGACTCTGCTCCGTTGAAGAGCGATGGTGGCTTGCCAACTATTCGACCTCTTGCCGGGTTGGAGATCCCATTTCAGCAAATGACAGATCAGAACCGAAAGACGGCTCTCCAGAGCGTTCTTCTCCCTTTTGCCCAAATCTTCTACCTCTTCCACAAGAGCCGAAAGGTCAATCTCCGTGAACTCGCCACGGCGCAACCGATCCGAGGTGTCCTGGGTCCACCGATAGAAGTCGGCTTCGTACAGCTTCATAAATGCATTGTAAGCCACCGACAAGCGCCCGCACGGGCTGGCAGAAAAGGATCGGGCGTCATGTCTTGACATTGTCGGGCATCAGGACTAGCTTGAGAATTGGAAGGGGGCGCCATGCCGTCAAGCACCACGCGCAGCGAGAAGCTCGACCTGCGTCTTACCCGCCACGCCAAGAGGACTCTGCGGGCGGCGGCGGCGGCGGCCCATCGTTCGGTTAGCGAGTTCGTGCTGGAAAGCGCGTTGGCGCGGGCCGAAGAGACGCTGGCCGATCGGCGGACCTTCGGTCTGAATGCCGCGCAATGGAAAGCGTTCGTGGCTGCCCTCGATGCACCTCCGCGCCCTCTACCCCGCCTGGAGCGTCTCCTGAAGGAACCGGGATTCTTCGACGCCGGACCAAATCGGTGACCACTGCCCGCCGCGTTGAGAAACTGCGGCCCGATCACGCGATTGAAGGATTCGACTGCGGCCGCGAAGAGCTGAACCGCTATCTGTTGCGTTACGCGTGGTCGAACCAACAAGCAGGAGCAGCCCAGACCTACGTCGGCCTGGCCGAAGATGCCGTCGTTGGCTATCACACACTCGCCGTGGGCCACGTAACCCGAGAGGAAGCTCCCGAGCGTTTAACCAAGGGCCTGGCGCGCCATCCGGCGCCGATCATGCTGCTTGCGCGCCTGGCGGTGGATCGCCGGTGGCATGGCCAGGGCGTCGGGCAGGCGCTCTTGAGGGACGCGATGCTGCGCACCTTGCAGGCTGCCGACATTGCCGGCATCCGCGCGCTTGCGGTCCATGCGAAAGATGAGACGGCCAGGAGCTTCTATCGGAGATTCGAATTCATCCCCTCCCCAACCGACCCGATGCACCTGTTCGTTCTGCTAAAGGATGTGCGGCGGATCATGGCGCCTCACCGCCGCGATTTGTAGTGCTCGCGCTGCGCTTTGTGGATCTGCTTCACCTGCCGCTTGCGCTCGAGGGCGGCCGGGCCGCCGGCGCGTTCTTCATGTCTGCGGGCTTCGGCCAGCAGCTTGCGATAGCCTTCCCACCGCGCGCGCGCGATCTCGCCCGCGGCCAGCGCCGCCGCCACGGCGCATCCCGGTTCGCCCGTGTGGGAGCAATCGCGGAAGCGGCAGTTCGCGGCCGTGAGGGCGATCTCCGCGAACGCGCGGTCCACGCTCTCTTCGCCCGCCCAGAGTTGCAGCTCGCGCATGCCTGGAGTGTCGATCAGCGCGCCGCCGGCGGAGAGCGGCACCAGTTCGCGGTGCGTGGTGGTATGCCGCCCGCGGCTATCGGACTCGCGCACTTCCCCGGTCGCCAGCCGGTCTTCGCCCAGCATGCGGTTAACGATGGTCGATTTGCCGGCCCCCGACGATCCCACCAGCGCCACCGTCCGGCCCGGCGCCAGAAAGCGCGCCAGGCCATCGATTCCCGCCGCCGTGCGCGCGCTCGAGGTCACGATGGGCGCCGCGCCGGCCACCGCCGCGGTCTCCTCCACGCGCGCCGCAAGGTGGTCGCAGAGGTCCGTCTTATGGAGCACGATTACCGGCCGGACGCCGCTCTCCGCGGCCAGCGTGAGGTAACGCTCCAGCCGGCGCAGATTGAAGTCGCCATCCAATCCGCACACCAGAAACAGGAGATCTATATTGGCGGCGATGGGCTGCCGCTCTTCCCGCCGCCCGGCCGCGCGCCGGGAGAAGCAGGTCTGCCGCGGCAGCACGGCTTCGACCACCGCCTGCTCCGGCCCTACGATGCGCGCGGCCACCCAGTCGCCGGTCACGGGCATGGAGGCAGCACCGGACGCACCGTACCACAATGCGCCGGAGGCCTCGGCCAAGACTTCCACGGTCTCCGTATACAGGCGGTACTGGTCCCGCTGGGCCGTGGCGACGCGGCCTAAAATTAGCCCGCGCGCGGCGTAGGCTGCAAAAGCGCCGAACACTGCCGGTCCGGCGCCGAGAGTTACCAGATTCATGACGGTTCGCTCCAGACAATGGTATTTGAGGGACTCGAGGGAGGACGCCGATCCGTGCAGTGACACCGCGCGCTTGTGCGCGGAATCGCCGACCGGATTGGCGCTAACGGACAGTCATAGGCAGACCATCAGTGTACCACGGGCGACGCCGGACACCGCTCGCCGGCGCCGCCTGCACCGCCCGCGGGCCAAATAGGTGTAGCCTGTTTTGGTGGGGAAAGAAGCCGCCGAAGTGCTCTCGATCGGGGGCCGCGAGGTCCGGATCACGCACCCCGGCAAGCCGTATTTTTCGAAGCAGACGCAGCTCTCGAAGCTCGACCTGGTGCTCTACTACCTGTCCGTCGCGCCGGGCGCGCTCGCCGGAATCCGGAATCGCCCGCTGGTGCTCAAACGCTACGTCGACGGCGCCGAGGGTGAAGCGTTCTATCAGAAGCGCGCGCCCGCCGAGCGGCCTTCGTGGCTGCGGACGGTCACTCTGTCTTTCCCTTCGGGCCGCGTGGCCGAAGAGGTCGTGGTCGATGACGCGGCGGGGCTCGCCTGGATCGTCAACCTGGGCTGCCTCGAGCTCCATCCGCACCCCACGCGATCTTCCGATCTCGATCACCCGGACGAGTTGCGGGTCGATCTCGATCCCGGCCCTGGGGTGAGTTGGGGGGACGTCCGCAAGGTCGCGCTGGAGGTGCAGGCGCTCCTCGACGAGATGGGCCTGCGCGGCTGGCCCAAAACCAGCGGATCGCGCGGGATGCACGTGAATGTCCGGATTGAACCGCGCTGGACGTTCACCGAAGTGCGGCGCGCCGCCATCGCCCTGTCGCGTGCCGTCGAGCGGCGCGCACCCGCTATCGCCAGTTCGAAATGGTGGAAGGAGGAGCGCCATGGCGTGTTCCTCGACTACAACCAGAACGCGAAAGACCGGACCACTTGCTCGGCGTATTCCGTGCGCCCAACTCCCGATGCGCGTGTGTCCGCGCCGCTCCACTGGCATGAGGTGCCCGACTGCGAGCCGGCCGACTTCACCGTACTTACCATGCCGAAACGCTTTGCTCAGATCGGCGACCCGCACGCCGGCATGGACGCCACGCCGGGTTCGCTCGACAAACTCCTCGACCTGGCGGCTCAGGACGAGGCGGCGGGCCTCGGCGATGCGCCCTGGCCGCCGCACTTTCGCAAGATGGAAGGCGAGGCGCCGAGGGTAGCCCCGTCGCGGGCCAGGTCCGCCGCCAAGAGAACGGGGACGAAACCGCCGCGGAGCAAAATGCCCCTCGTGACGGTCGCGAACTCGCCGGACAAGGACGCCGCCCTGGCGGGTCTGGAGAGGTGGAAACGCAAACACGCCCAAGCCGCCGAGCTTCTCGCCGTAGACGACGTGCTGGTCGATTCCATGCGCGGCAGGTCGTCCACCTGGACGCGGATTCGGGTGAACTTGCGGCATGTGCCCGACGCGCTGCGGCCGCTCGAAGAAGCGCCCGACCCGGATGACGATCCGACGCGGGAATGGCGCGCCAGGCGCGTCAGCGGCCGGTCGTGAAAAGGGCCGCCAGCTCTTGCGGTGGAATCACTTCCAGTTGCGCATAGGTGCAGTCACCTGGCTTCTTGTCCAGGCGCCACCGGCGAAAATGCGCCATGTGACGGAAGCGGGCGCCCTGCATATGCTCGTAAGCGACTTCCACCACGAGCTCGGGCCGCAAGGGCTCCCACGACAGATCCTTGCCCTGGCTCCAGCGGCTCTGGCCCCCCGGCATGCGATGCTCTTCACCGCTTCCGGGCCCCCGCTCCGCCCAGCGCTTCCACGGGTGAGAGGCGAGCGCGTCCTGGCGATAGGGCGCGAGGTACTCCACCAGCTCGCGGCGCTTCTGGTCCGCAAAGCTCGCGCAGACGCCGACGTGCTGGAGCGCGCCGGAATCGTCGAACAGGCCGAGCAGCAGCGAGCCGACCTCGCTACGTTCCCCGTGCTTATGCCAGCGAAAGCCGGCGGCCACGCAGTCGCAATCGCGCTCGTGCTTCACCTTGAGCATCACGCGCTTGTTCGGCTCGTAGGCGCCGGTAACGGGTTTGGCCATCACGCCGTCGAGACCCGCGCCCTCGAAGCGGCGAAACCAATCCGACGCGACACTCGGGTCGGAGGTTGCCGGCGTCAGATGAATGGGCGGCGCCGCGGTGGAGAGGAGCGATTCCAGCTCACGCCGGCGCGTTTGGAACGGTTCGCCGCGCAGATCCCGATTCCCTTCGCTCAGCAGGTCGAAGAAGACGATGGACGCCGGCGTTTCCCGCGCCAGAAGCTTCACCCGCGATGCGGCGGGATGCAGCCGGAGTTGGAGCGCGTCGAAGTCCAGGCCGGCATTCGTTACGATGACGATTTCGCCATCGAGCACCGAGCGGGCCGGCAACTGCAATCGTAACGCCTCGAGCAACTCGGGAAAGTAGCGGTTGAGCGGTTTCTGGTCGCGGCTCTGCATCAGGATCTCGTCGCCGTCGCGGAACACCAGCGCGCGAAACCCATCCCACTTCGGCTCGAACAGCCAGCTTCCACCGGCCGGCAATGCGTCGACCCGTTTGGCCAGCATCGGCAAAACGGGCGGGTTCACGGCTAGATGCACGCTTTATGTTATACCGCGCTGGCCGAGGTGTCCGGGATGCTACGCCGGGCGGATTGCAACCCGTAACCACATAGGTTACACTGGTCGGCGTGGCGATCAAGGGGTTTCGGCACAAAGGGATCGAACGGTTCTTCGGGAAAGGCGAACGTGACGCGCCAGTTGCCGCTCACCTTTACGGCCCAGGCGCCCTTTCTGGCGCCACGGAGTTCGTGGAGGTCCAAGCCGGGCAGGTTCATGTCGCGCGCGTGCGAGGACGCAAATGAAGTGGACTATGAAGACTACCACTGAGCGAACCATGAAGATGCATAATCCGCCGCACCCGGGTGAGGTGCTCAAGGCGTTGTGCCTGGAACCCTTGAATCTAACCGTCACCGAAACCGCGCGGGCGCTCGGCGTGAGTCGCAAGACTCTTTCCGGCATCCTGAACGGGCGTGCCGGCATCAGCCCCGAGATGGCGGTCCGCCTCTCGATCGCTTTCAACACCAGTGCTGAGAGTTGGCTCAACCAGCAGCTTCAGTACGATCTCTGGCATGCGGAAAAGACCCGCAAGCGGCTCCACGTGGCAAGATTGTCTGCCGCATGAAGTTACGACTCCGCTGGTTGCTTCGCACCCTCGCCGACACTTTCCGCTGGCGAATGCCCGCTCTCCGCCCTTTCCGACTTCGTTCGCGATGTACTGCTGGATTTGGTCCTCGGGAAAATAGCGAACCCTGCCAACAAAACAACAGTCAGGCGAGTTATTGGGAGCCCACGTGGTGAGAGCGTCCAGCAACTTTCTGGGCGTGCTGCAAGCTTGCACTCCTTCCTCGCGAGGATGTATGTTGCGGTTTGCTTGCGGGTCTCTTGAGACTCGGGAGTAGGCTCTCCAAAACGTGTCCGATTCCCGATTTCTAGACCAACACTGGCCGAAAGCGGGTTTGAGGAGCTCTCCGGGCGGTTTCTGTGACCAAGGAGGCGTTCTTGTATCGGTGATCATGGTTCGTTCCAGCAACTTTTCAAACGGGTCCTCCCACATTTGCGGAGGGACGAGCACGAGCTGATGAAGCCGTAACGCATCTTCAAAAAACCAAAGCGGGAAGATCCTATAGACGGGCTGTTCCGGGTCGTCGATATCTACGAAGCCATCTTCACTCACAGACTACCCTCCACCGGCCGTTGGGAACTGGCCCGACATGCCAGCATCTTGAAGGCGTGGGACCTGTTATCGGTGGACATCCTCACACCGCCCGCACCGACGCCCCCTCCGCCAGCCGCGCCGCTGCCAGCAGGACCAGCGAGATCCACACCAGGTCGGCCAGCAGCAGGTGGAGCAGTTGCGTCCACACCGGGGCCAGCAGGAGCAGGTTGGCGGCACCCAAGGCGAGTTGCGCGGCCAGGACCACCATCAACGCCCGGGCGTAGCGGCGCGCATCGGGCGGCTGGGGCCGGGCGGGCATCGCGTAGAAGAGCAGCCACGCGGCGGCGATGGCGGCGAACAACGGGTGCAGGCCGCGCAGGCGCACGAAGAGGTTTGCGGCGGGATCGAAATCCCGGACGAAGCCGGCGGCGAGCGAGGGGGCGGGGAAGAGTGTGTCGCCGAGCGCTGCGATGGCGCCGCTCACGCCCAGGGTCATCACCACGGCCAGGCTGGCGGCGGCCATCCAGGCGGGCTTTCCGCGCGGGCGGATGGCCGGTTGTCCCGTGCCCCACCAGGCGGTAAGCGTCAGGCAGGCGAGCAGCGTCAGGGTATTGAGCAAATGGGTGGAGAGCGACCAGGCGCGCGCGGCCGACGCGTTGCGGGCCACATGCTCGAGCAGCACCAGCGCCGCGCCGATGAGCGCTTCGGTGATGAGGAAGATGGCGGACAGGGTGACGCCCAGGCGCACGGGATGGCGGCGCGGGAAGGCGCGGAAGCCCCACACCACCAGCGCGGCCACCAGCGCCAGGTCGAGCCCGCTGGTGGCGCGATGGGTGAATTCGATGATCGTGGCGATAGCTGGGGAGTGCGGCGCCAGTTCGCCGTTGCACAAGGGCCAGTGATTGCCGCAGCCGGCGCCCGAGCCGGTGGCGCGCACGTAGGCGCCCCACAGGACCACGGCCAGGTTATAGGCCAGCACGGCCCAGGCGTAGCGCGCGAAGGCGGGGTGGCGGGTTTGCACTGGCGGCGCGCCCGCGCGGCGGATGGCGGCTTGTGGCATGGAGGGGAACCCCCTTTATTGTAAGGTTGCGCGGTGTCGGCGAATCCAACTATGCTGGATGTTCCCTTATGCCCACAAAAACTCCCATCACGGTCGCTCATGGCGACGGCATCGGCCCGGAAATCATGAATGCCACGCTTCAGATC
>JADGNR010000240.1 GCA_017883415.1 Bryobacteraceae bacterium
TCGGCGCGCCCGAGCCGCCTTTCCATGAGGCCGATGTCCCACAACGTCTTGAACAGCAGGGGATCGGGCAACCCCATTTCCACCGCGCGGCGGTAGAGCCGCAGCGCCTCCTCCTGCCTTCCGGCGCGCTCCAGCCAGCGCGCCAGCCCGATCAGGTCCGCGCCATGGCGCAGCGCGAGCGCCGGCGGGCACGCCTCCGGCGCGCGGAACGGGTAGGGCACGATGGCCGTCAGGCAGGCCAGCGACAGAATGTCGATGGCGTTGTGATGAAAGAGGGGGACCAGGCGGAAGGCCAGCTTCGTGCGCAGATATTCGAAGTAGCAGTAGGGGATCATCTCGCCCGGAAGATCGCCTTCGCGCTCCACCCCGAGAATCTGGTTTTCCAGGTCCACCAGCCGGCAGCTCTCCAGACGCAGCTTCCACAGCCGGCGCGCGCCGAAGAGCAGGTCCAGGTGCTCCATGCGGTCGAAGGGATGGCGCGCGCGCGCCATGCGGAAGCGCGTTTCCAGCAGCGGCTGATCGAACGCCTTGCCGTTATAAGTGATCAGGACATCGAACTGCGCCAGGTGCTGGGCCAGCCGCCACAGCAAGGAGGCCTCTTCGCCGTAATCGCGCATGAAAAACTGGCGCAGGCGAAAGCCGGCGGCATCGATCGAGCCCACCCCGACCAGAAACGCGCAGGTGCCGGTGCCGCCCGCCAGGCCCGTGGTCTCGGTATCGAGAAACGCCCATTTCCCAGGATGCGAGCGCGCAATGGCGCCTTCCGAGAGCTCGCTCAGCAGGTCTTCCGGCAGGTCCGCCAGATCGGAAATATCCACGCTGCCGTGGCGGCGGTGCCGCTCCCACACTTTTTCGGTCTCGAAGTGCTCGCCGTGGGGGGTGCGGACCACTTCGCCCGATAGCAGCTCTTCGATGAAGCAGCGCGACCCGGTTCCCCGCCGTTCGGTCTCCGGCGCGGGCGCCGGCGGCTCATATTTCCGATCGATGCGCGAGATGCGCCGGCGGAGCGCGGCGAGCTGGACCTGGATGTCCTCCATTCGCTTTTTCTTTGCCTAATATAGCGCACTTCGGCGGGGCAGGCGGCGCCGCCTGCCGGTCCCCGCCTGTCCCCGGTGGCGCTTGCCTGCCGCACCCAGATGACGGATTGCTATAGTGACCCCATGCGGATCCTGTGCTTGATGGCGGCGTGTGGCGCCGTGGCGTGCGCGCAGACGCTGCCCGCGCGGTTCGATCTTACGCCGCCGGAACAGACGCTGCGCAAGCCCGCGCAACCAGGCCACTTCCTGGAGTCGGTCGGCCGGCGCGGAGCGATTCTGGGCTCCGAGGATGGCACCTTCGAAGCGTGGCTGAATCCCATTAAGGTGCTGCGCGATTTCCGGCTGTCGGTGTATTTCGACGGCGCTCTGGAACCGGTGGAGCTCGCGGACCTGGCCGAACGAGTCGCGGTATCGCCGGGCCGCGCCACCATCACCCATTCGCACGCGGCGTTCACCATCCGCCAGACCTGGGTGGCGTCCGTGGATCGCCCGGCGCTCCTGGTCCTGCTGGATATCGACACCAACCGTCCGCTGCGATTGCGCGCCAGCTTTATCCCCGAGATGAAGCCCATGTGGCCGGCCAGCTTCGGCGGGCAGAGCAGTTACTGGGACGACAAGGAGCGCGCCCTGGTGCTGGGCGAAGGGCTGCGGCGTTACTCCCTGCTGGTGGGTTCCCCGCTGGTGGCGGCGCACAGCGAGCAGGTGGGCCATCAACTCCCCGGGCGCAGGGTGCTGCTCGAAATGGACCTGACGCCCGAGGTCTGCCGCGGGCACGTCATTCCTATTGTGCTGGCCGGTTCGCGCGAGATCTATCGCGAGGCGCTGGGCGATGTCGCGCGCATCGTGCGCGAATCCGACGCATACTACCGGGCGTTCGATGCGCGCACCCTCCACGTCGAGACGCCCGACGCGACCTTGAACGAGGCCTTCCAATGGGCGAAATCCGCGGTGGAGAAGGGCTGGGCGTGCAATGAGGGGGTGGGCTGCGGCTTGGTCGCGGGATACGCCCGGTCGGGGGAGAGCGAACGGCCCGGCTTTGCTTGGTACTTCGGCGGCGACGCGCTCATGAACTCCTGGAGCATCGTGGATTATGGCGATTTCGAGCGCGCCCGCGCGGCCCTCGAGTTCCTGCGCGAGCACCAGCGGGCCGACGGCAAGATGGAGCACGAGCTCACGCAAAGCGCCGCGCTGCTCGATTGGAGCAAGTATCCCTACGGCTACTACCACGCGGACACGACGCCGCTCTACATCCTCTCGGCGTGGCGGTACGTGGCGCGGTCGGGCGATCTCGATTTTCTGGCCGCCTCCTGGCCGTCGGTCGAGAAAGCGTATCGATTCTGCCTGGGCGCGCTCGACGAGGACGGCCTGCTGTCCAACCGCAAAGCGGGCGCGGGGGCCGTGGAAACGGGGGCGCTGAGCGGCCGCGTGGCCAACGACATCTATTTACAAGGCGTGTGGCTGGCCGCGCTCGATGGGTATATCCGGCTGGGAAGGTTGGCCGGCAAACCGTCCCCGGATGCCGACACGCACCTCGCCCGGGCGCGGGAAGCGGTGAACCGGTGGTTCGTCCCGGAGAAGTCCACGCTGGCATTCGCGCGGCTGACGGATGGCTCGCTCTACCAGGCGCAATCGGCGTGGCAGGGGTTCGCGCTGGCATCGGGCGGCCTCGATCAAGACCGGCGGGCGGAGGCGGCGGCGCATCTCGGCCGTCCCGAACTGTCCACCAACTGGGGCGCGCGCCTGTTCGCCACCGACAGCCCGTACTACGATCCGCTCAGCTACAACGATGGCAGCGTCTGGCCGTTCGTCACCGGCTTCGCGATTCTGGCCGAGTACTTCAATCATCAGCCCGCCGCCGGTCTGCGCCTGCTCCATGGCACGGCCGCCATGACCGGCCTGATGGGAGCGGGCTTCATTCCGGAATACATGAGCGGGGAGCGGGCGCAGGCGCTGCCGCATGCCGTGCCGCATCAGCTCTTCTCCTCGGCGGCGGTGATCCATCCGCTGGTGAGCGGGATGCTCGGCCTCGACGGCAACGCCGCGGATCGTACGCTCACCCTGAGCCCGCACGTCCCGCAAGGCTGGACCGTGCGCTTCGATCGTTACCGCGTGGGCCGGTCGACCGTATCGGGCGCCATCACGCGCTCCCGCGGCGAAGCGCGCATCTCGCTGGCCATTGACGGAGAGCCGCTCGAAGCCATACTCTCCCCCGCCTTCGCCTCGGGAGCGAAACTCCTCCACGCGGAGGTCAACGGCGCGCCGGCCGCCGCCGGATTCCAGGCCACCAGCGCCGATACCCACGCCACGCTGCGCACCGCGCGGCTGGCGCGCATCGAAGCCGTGTTCCAGGTGGAGGAGCGCGCCGAGCCGCTGCCGCTGTTGGTCAACCCCGAGCCCGGCGGCCGATAGGGCAGGGCTCCCGGCCCATTATGGTTTCCCCCAGCCGGGCCGCGGCCGCGCACTTAAATCTTGACACGCGCGTCAACTTTGTGCAAAATCCTATGCAGAGAGTGTGCCGCGACTGTGGCAGAACGCAAGCGTGGGGGGATGACACGGTGGCAATCATAGCCGGCGCGAGAGCAGAAGGCCAAAACGACAGCCGCGTCACGGCTTGGCACGACACAAAACGGTACGCCTGGTTGTTAGGCCTGGCTGTCCCGATGCTTCCATTCCTTGCCGGAAGCCTTGTGAAGGCGACCGGTTTGAGCCTGTTCTGGTGGTTCGGCCCCATCTTTTTGTTCGGCATCGTACCGGTGCTCGACACGCTGATCGGCAAGGACTCCGGGAACCCACCGGACAGTGTGATTGCCAGCCTGGAAGGTGACCGGTATTACCGCTGGTGCGTCTATCTCTTTCTACCCCTGCAAGCCGCCTCGCTCGTCTGGGCATGTGGAAAGTGGAGCGGCGGCACCCTATCGCTGTTCGATTCCCTGGGAGTTGCCATGACGCTTGGCGTTGTCGGCGGAGTCGGAATCAACACCGCCCATGAACTCGGCCACAAATCCGAAAGAGTAGAGCGTTGGTTGTCCAAGGTCACCCTCGCCCAAACGGGCTATGGCCATTTCTTTGTCGAGCACAACCGAGGCCACCATGTACGCGTCGCCACGCCGGAAGACCCGGCCTCCTCGCGTCTGGGCGAAAGCTTCTGGGCGTTCCTGCCGCGGACCGTGGCAGGCTCACTGGCAAGCGCATGGGAGATCGAGAAGGGTCGTCTCCAGCGCAAAGGCAAGCCGGCGCTGTGTATACAAAACGACGTGATCCACGCTTGGGCCATGACCGCAGTGCTGTTCGGCATGTTGCTCGGGATTTTCGGACTTTCGATTCTTCCCTGGCTGCTCATTCAGGCTATCGTGGGCTTTAGCCTGCTGGAGGTTGTGAATTACCTCGAGCACTATGGCCTGGCGCGCCAAAAGCGCCCGGACGGCCGCTACGAGCCGTGTGCTCCGCGGCACTCCTGGAACTCCAACAACGTAGCCTCGAACGTGTTGCTCTATCATTTGCAGCGCCACTCGGACCACCACGCCTACCCCTCCCGCCGGTATCAGGCGCTGCGCAGTTTCGAGGAGGCGCCGGAACTGCCCTCGGGCTATGGAACGATGGCGTTGCTTGCCACGATCACACCGTTGTGGCGCCGCACGATGGATCCGAAAGTGATTGCGCATTACGGCGGGGATCTGTCGCTTGCCAACGTACACCCGTCGAAGCGCAAGAAGTATGGGTTGCAGTAGGGCACGATGAAAACTTCACCACCGCGGAAATACCGCACCTCAGAGAAGAGAAAAGTCACAAAGCGGCAGAATCGCGCCGCCATTGAAGCAGCCGCTTGGGACGTGTTCTGCACCATCGGTATGGATGCAGCGAACATACGCGACATCGTGAATCGAAGCGGCGTTTCTCCGGGGACGTTCTATAACTATTTCCGCACCAAGGAAGCCCTCTTCGCGGGTCTGTCGCAGAATCTGCTGGAGAGGATTCGCAACGAGACCCGGGCGGCGCGCGCCAAGGCGACCAGCGCGGAAGAGCTTCTGTCGTTCTCCTACCAGTCCTATCTCAATCTTCTGCAATCGATTGATGGGGCATTGGATTTCATCGATCGAAACCAGCACCATATCCGTTCGCAGCTCTATCCTTCCCCGGCGATGAGCGGCCTTACCAGGGATTTGGAACAGGATCTTCGCCGCTTTGTTCCGCCCGCGGCCATGTCACCACGGGACCGGCTGCTCGTCTCTTCGATCATCGTCGCGGCGGGCGCGGAAGCCGTTTTTCATGTGGGCCGGAAACCGCGGATCGGCATGAACTACCTGCGCGAGTTCCTCACGAAATTCATGATGAAGGGATTGAGCGAGTGGGATTGAGCGAACCGCTATTGCCCGTTGGGGCCAGCCGGCGCCCCCGGCACGGCGTTGGGATAGTAGTAGCCGCGCGCCCGAATCTTGACGCCGGGCAGATCCGGCACCTCCACCCTGATACGCCGCATCAGCTTGGGCTTCGCTTCCGGATCGACGTCGGGATTGTAGCGCAGCACGTATTGCGTGGTGACTTCGCCCTGAATCCCGCCCACCGCCTTGATGATGGACGCGGAGATCTCCGCCGCATACCCGCCGGTCCCGACCTTGAGCGCGTAGTTGCCTTCGTCGGACGGCGTGGAAAGATAGCCGGAAACATCCTTGTAGAGTGAATCCAGCGGATATTCCACATGACCCCCGGTTTCCGTGGTCAGGCGCTCCAGGATATCCTTAAACTCGTTGTTGAAGCCAAACGCCTGGGTGCTTACCGCGTAGATCGACACCATGCTTCGCTGCGCCAGTTCCAGCACCTCGTTGAAAGTCTTGTGGCTGGCCGTGTCATGGCCGTCGCCCACGATGACGATGACGCGGCGCGGCTGGTACGGCTCGCCCTCCACCAGTTCCCGCTTGCTGCACGCTTTATAGATGGCGTCGTAAAGCGCCGCCCCGCCGCCGGGTTTCATCTTGCCGACTGCGTCGGTGAGCTTGTCCCCTTCCAGGGTGGTATTGACCACGACTTCGGCGTCGTTGGAGTAGGAGATCAGGTAGCCGGTATACCGCTTGTCGCCCGGCAGCAGGCCCCAGATCAGTTCCTTGATGGCATCCTGGTAGGTGGTCCAGTGCGTCTTGGAGGTGTTGCTCAAGTCCACCAGGAACCCAACTACCATGGGCTGCTTCTGGTCGTGGCTGAAGAAGCTGATGCGCTGCGGCCGGCCTTCGTCCAGAACGCGGAAATCTCCGGCTACCAGGTTGGAGACGAATCGGCCCTTGTAGTCGGTCACGGTAACCGGCACGATCACTTCGTTCACCGAGACCGTGATGCGCGCCGCCGGCGGCAGTTGCGCCGGTTGTGGCGGCTGCGTCTGCTGCGTCCCCGCGGGCAGGCACAAGAGAAGCCCAAAAAGGGGACCGGCGATGGCGAAGCGGGAAATGGAGATCACGGCGTTGCCTCTATTCTACCTCTTACTTGACCGCTACGACGTCCACCGCGAAGCCGGCATCCATGGAGGGCAATCCCTCGAACAGCACCAGCGAACCGGCGGGCGGATGGGCGGCATCGAAAAACGTGGAGCGAATCCGGCGCACCTGGTTGGCGATCCCCGCCGAAAGAGGATAGAAATCGGCAAAGGCCACGTCGTGCGGGGAGACGCCGGCCTGCTCCAGCGCCTTCTGCAAACGCTCGAAGGCCAGGCGCGCGTCCGGCTCCAGATAGCCGAAGGAAAACTGCGCCCCCGAGAGCACCACCTCCGCCGCCGCCACCAGCGCCATCTGCGACTCGCCCGGCTCCCGCGGCAGCCCTTCGGAATTCACAAAATCGACCCGCGAACCGGTGTTGCGGCGCAGCCGCGCCACCGCCTCGAAAGCGGCCAGCGCCCGCGCCGGCGCACGCTGCGTCTGGACGTAGTTGCGCGCGGCCGCGGGATACTCCGCCTCCACCAGCGTGCGCGTGGCGGGCAAGTCGGCCAGCGAGCTCAGGAAGCAGGTGATGCGCACCACGTCGCCCGGTTCCGAGCCCGCGGCTTTGACCGCCTGCCGCAGCGCCGCCAGAGATTTCCCGGCGAGCGGCGCTACCGGGTCCAGCGGGTCGTCGGAAAATGCCGCCTGCGTGGACAGGAATACCAGCCCCTGGGGATTGACCTCCTTCTTTCCCTCGGCGATACCCTCCAGCACCACCTGCGCTCCTTCGAGCGGCAGGGCGCCGGCCTGGATCAGGGTCAAAGCGGGCAGCGGCTGGCGATCGCGGGTGTACACTTCGCTGACCAGGTCGCGCACGCGCCGCGCATCCCCCGAGCCGGCCACGAAGGCGCGGATCTTGAGCACCGGCGCCCCGCCCGTTTCGTGTCCCAGCGCTTTGAGGGCGTCGCGCACCTGGTGCGAAAGCAGGCCCTTGCCGGAGAGTGGCGTGACATGAAAGGTGAGGCGGCGCGTATCCCCCACCACCGCGCCGGGCAGTTCCTTGGGGAGCTGCAGCACTTGCGTCTCTTCTTCCTTCTTCTTCTTTTGGGATGGCCACGCCAGCAAGGAGAGTCCGCACGCCAGGGCCACCAGCGCAATCCTGGTGCGCCCCCCCGAAGTGCCGCGTGGTAAGCGCATAGAACTGGATTGTACCAGAGGGGGCTTTGGGCCTCTGAGCGTTCAGCTCTCAGCTTTCGGCTTTCAGCTTTCAGCTCTCAGCTTTCAGCTCTCAGCTTTCAGCTCTCAGCTTTCAGCTCTCAGCTTCGGTCCGCGCGGAGGCGCGCGCCAAGGAGAGCTTTCAGCTTCGGCTTCGGTCCGCGCGGAGGCGCGCCAAAATGGTCGAGGCAATTGGGGTGAAGGCTAGTGTGGTAGGCTGAGGCGCCGCGGGCGCGCGGGCGAGCTGATAGCTGAATGCTGAGAGCTGAGAGCTATGGGCTTTAGTACACGAAGCCCAGTTGCTTGAGCGTCGCGCCCGGCTCCTCGCCTTCGAACTTGGTCAGCGGCGCCTTTTCGCGGCCGTTCACCAACGCCACGCCCGAAGGGTATCCGGTGTAGGCGAACACCAGTTTCAGCTTCTGGAAATCGGTGGAGACCACGCCCTGCAAACCAGTCTCCCGCAGGAACTGGGCGGCGTATTGCGGCTGCTCCACCGGGATGACCACGATCCGGGTATCGCGCCAGTGGAATTGGGACATGCGCCGGGCGGCATCGACGCAGTGCATGCACTCCGGATTGAAGAAGAACAGGAGAACCTTCCCGTGCTCGAGCGAGTAGGGCCGGCCGTCCACCAGCACGCTCGGGGGCGCTTTGGCGCCCGTCTGCCGCGCCACATCCACACCGTAGGAAACCAGCGCGAATACGGCCACCGCCCCCACGATGACGACGGCACTCCGCATGCTTCCCGGCGGCTTGGACCATATGCCCGCCGCCACCGCCAGCAGCAGCATGAGCGCGTCGCCGAGGAAGAACTCCGGGCCCACTACGCGCTTGATCCAGGGAAAACAACTGCACTCCTGCCCGCGCAGCGCGTTATAGTTCACGGCGAAGAAGATCAGAAACGCAACCAGCAGCAGCCCGGTGAGCATGGCGCCCCATCGCCGGAAGCGCGGCACCAGCACCAATACGCCGCCCACGGTTTCCGCGATACCGAACCCCAGCGCGGCAGCCAGGCTCATGGTCGCGGGGACCTTGAGCTGGG
>JADGNR010000241.1 GCA_017883415.1 Bryobacteraceae bacterium
CCCACGCCGGACGCGGCGGAATTGGGCGTGGACCCTGCCACGGTGGGGGAAGGCGCGGCGAAAGTGAAGCGCGTGGACTACTTCATTCCCGCCGCGGGCAAGGGCGCCGAGATGCTCGCAGGCGATCGGGAAGAGGTGATCGGCAAGCTGATCGAGATGATCAAGGCCAAGGGAGGGTTGAACTGATGTCTCGCATCTTCGCTTACATCGTGCACCAGGGAGGCGTGGCCGACGATTCGGGGGCCGAGCTTGCGGCCGCGGCGGCCAGGATCGATGCCGCCCAGCCCCCCGTGGCCGTGGTCACCGGTTGGGGTGCGGAGCTCGATGCCGTATGCGACTCTCTCCGCGATTCCTATAAAGAAGTCTGGAAGGTCGCGCAGGAAGCGCTGGCCTACCCGAATGCCGAGCTGGTACGGCAGGCGCTGGTGCGGGTGCTGCCGCACGACTGCATTCTGCTGGTGCCGCACTCTCATTTCGGCGTCGATCTATCCCCCGGTCTCTCCATTCAGCTCGATTCCGCCTATGTCCCGGACGTAGTGGACATCGAAGGCGTGGCCGGGTCCACGCTCAAGCTGGTCCGCCAGGAGTTCGGCGGGCAGGTGAGCGCGCACGTGCGCTGCGATATCGCCTCGGGCGCGGTGCTCAACCTGCGCCCCGGCGCGTTTCCGGCGGTGGCCGGCGCTCCGGCGGGCGGAGTAGTGATCGACAAATCCGCGGGCATCGGCGAGTTGACGTCGCGCCGCCGCTACCTGGAGACGATTGTCGCCGAAGCCGGCGCGGTCGATATCACGCGGCACGCGGTGCTGGTCTCCATCGGCCGCGGCATCGAAGAGAAGGAAAATGTGGCCCTCGCCGAGGAACTGGCCGAAGTCATGGGCGCGGCGGTGAGCTGCTCCCGGCCCGTGGTCGACGCCAAGTGGCTGGAAAAATCGCGGCAGGTGGGCTCTTCCGGCCAGACCGTCAAACCCAAAGTCTATCTGGCGTGCGGCATCAGCGGCTCGTTCCAGCATCTGGCCGGCATCAAGGGAAATCCCTTCATCGTGGCCATCAACAAGAACCCCAATGCCCCCATCTTCCGCGTGGCCGATGTGGGGATTGTGGACGACATCCTGGAGTTCCTGCCGGAGCTGACCAACAGGATCCGCGAAGAGAAAAGCGTGCCGGCGAAATAAAAGGATACCCCCATGATCTCCAAAAAAACATTGAAGTTGAGCCTGAAATCGCTCAAGGATTTCGCCAGGAAACGGTTGCCGGACCTGGAACTGATCTCGCTCGACGAGCGCGACGAATGCCCGGTCGAGATCGTGCGTGACATGTGCAGCCCGGACAAGCTGGGCATCCAGCTTCTGTTCATTCCCGAAGAGTACGGCGGTTTCGGCGGCGGCACCTTCGATGTGTATTGCGTCTGCGAAGAGATGGCGCGCATCGATCTCGGCGTGGCCACCGCGGTATTAGCCACGTTCTTGGGCAGCGACCCGATCAACGTGGGCGCCACCCCGGAGCAGAAGAAGTTATGGCTCAGCCGCATCGCCGAAGAGGGCATTCTATTCGCCTACGGCGCCACCGAGCCGGACGCCGGCAGCGACCTGGGGGCCTTGCAAACCACGGCCACGCGGGTCATGGACGGCGATAAGATCGTCGGCTACAAGATCAACGGCAGCAAGCAGTGGATCTCCAGCGGCGGCATCGCCGACGCCTACACCGTGCTGGCCAACACCCTGGCCGGCCCGAGCTGGTTCATTGTGGAAAAGGGCGTGCCGGGCTTCAAGCACGACGAGCCGGAAGACAAGCACGGCATCCGCCTGAGCAACACCGCGGCGCTGGCCTTCAGCGACGTCTACGTCGATGCCGACCGGCTGATCGGCGGCGTGGAAGGGCAGGGGCTGCTCCAGGCGCAGGCGGTGTTCGGGTACACGCGCCTGATGGTGGCGGCCTTTGGCCTGGGAGCCGGCTGGTCCGCGCTCGACCGGGCCATTCCTTACTCCACCAAGCGCATTCAGGCCGGTTCGCCGCTCTCGGAAAAGCAGGGCTACACGCATAAGCTGATCGTGCCCAACGTGGTGCGCCTGGAAGCCGCGCGCGCGTTCATCGAAGAGACCGCCGAGCGCATCGACGCGGGCGAAGAAGGCAGCTTGAACACCGAAGGCGCCATCGCCAAGTACATGGCCACCGAGGCCGGCAACCAGGCCGCCGATGCCAGTATCCAGGCCCTGGGCGGCTACGGCTACACCCATGAGTACATGGTGGAGAAAATCAGCCGCGACGTGCGCATCACCACCATCTACGAAGGCACCTCCGAGATCATGGAGATGACCATCAGCCGCGACCGCTGGCAGCTTCACCTGAAGACCCGCGGGCAGCACTACCACGAGCAGGCGCGCCAGATGGAAGCGTTGGCCGCCAGGCACCCGCAGGTGGGCGCGGCTACGGCGGCGCTGGCTCTGCACGCGCTGGCCGAAGCCCTGGAAAAGGCCCGGGCCGCCCGCCTCACGCGGCATCAACACATTCTGCTGCGCATCGGCGAGTGGATCGCCTTCGCCGAGTCCGCGGCCTGCCTGGCCCGCCGCGCCGCGCGCAGCGCCGAAGGCAAGCTGAACGAGAAGGCCAGCATGCGCTTCGATGCGCCGGCACTGGCCGCGCTGAGCCGCATTTTCGCCCGCGACGCGGCCATGCTGGTCGCCGGACAAAGCCTGCGCTGGCTCACCGGCGCGGGCGGGGTCTCCGACGCGGAAATGGCCGCGTTTGAGAACGCATTGGGTTTGCCCGCCGTCCATCGCGCGCAGGCGGGTTCGATTCCGGACATGGATCACATAGCCGACGTGCTGTACGGGCGCGCGGCAAAGCACGCGGGAGCACCCGCGGCCTAGCACCAATGGACGTTGGGGGAGAGGGTCATCATGGAAGACACCGGTTATAAAGCGATTGCCATCGTGGGGGCGGGGGCCGTTATGCCCGACGCCACCAACGTAGCGGCTTTTTGGGAAAACGTAAAAGGCGGCCGCTACAGCATCACCGAAGTACCCCCGGATCGTTGGGATCCGGCCATGTACTACGATTCCGACCACGATGCGCCGGATAAAACCTACTCCAAGATCGGCGGCTGGGTGCGCGAGTACGTTTGGGAGCCCATGAAGTGGCGCCTGGCCATTCCGCCCCGCGTTGCGGATTCCATGGACGGCTCGCAGAAATGGGCCATCGCGTGCACCCGTGAAGCGCTCGACGATTACGGCTACCCGCATCGCCCGCTCGACACCGACCGCACCGCCGTGATCCTGGGCAATGCCATGGGTGGCGAACGGCACTACCTCACGGCCTTGCGCGCTTACTTCCCGGAGTACTCCCACGAGCTCGACGAAAGCGCCACCTTCGCCGCGCTGCCGGCGGCCATGCAGCGCGACATCACGCGCGAATGGCACCAGCGCCTGGGCGCGCTCCTCCCCCAGATCACCGAAGACAGCATGCCCGGCGAGTTGGCCAACGTCCTGGCCGGACGAGTGGCCAATGTGTTCAACTTCCACGGCCCCAACTTCGTGGTGGACGCGGCCTGCGCCTCGGCCATGGCGGCCATCAATGCGGCGGCGCAGGGGTTGATCGCACACGATTTCGATGTGGCCGTGACCGGCGGCGTGGACCGCAATATGGGCGTCTCCACCTTCATCAAGTTCTGCAAGATCGGAGCGCTGTCGGCCACCGGCACCCGTCCTTTCGCGGAGGGGGCCGATGGCTTCGTGATGGGCGAAGGAGCGTCCCTCTTTTTGATGAAGCGCCTGGCCGATGCCGAGCGCGACGGCGACAAAATTTACGCCGTGCTGCGCGGCATGGGCGCCTCCAGCGATGGCAAGGGAAAGGGCATCACCGCGCCCAACCCCATCGGGCAGAAATTCGCCATCGAGCGCGCCTGGCAGAACGCCGGGCTCTCCCCCGCCACGGTGGGTTTGATTGAAGCGCATGGCACCTCCACCCGCGTGGGCGATGTGGTGGAAGCCGAGAGTATGGCCGAACTCCTGGGCGGGTACGACCTGCCGGTCGGCTCGGTCGCGCTCGGCTCGGTGAAATCCAATATCGGGCACCTGAAAGCCGGCGCCGGCTCCGCCGGGTTCCTGAAGGCGGCCCTCTCGCTGCGCGACAAGGTATTGCCGCCCAGCCTGCATGGCGAACATCCCAGCCCGGATATCGATTTTGCCCACTCGCCGCTGTACATCAATACCGAGCTGAAGCCGTGGACCATGCCGGCCGATGGCGTACGGCGCGCCGGTTTGAGCGCGTTCGGCTTCGGCGGCACCAACTTCCACGCCGTGCTGGAGGAGTACATCCCGCACCGCCTGAACGGCAACGGCAAGCACACGGTGGCGATGCACGAGGCTCCGCCGGCTGAGGGCAACGGAGCCCAGCATGGCGCGCCCCACGCCCACCCCGGCGCTCCCACCCCCGCATCCAACGGCGCGCCCCTCGCCCACCCCGGCGCTTCCGCCGCGCCATCCTCCACACCATCCGCCGCGCCGTCCGCCGCGCCGTCCGCCGCGCCATCCTCCACACCATCCGCCGCGCCATCCTCTTATAAAGCGCCCTTGCGCGGCGCGCTGGTGATCGGCGGGACCTCCGCCGCCGAACTCGTGGAGCGTTTGCAAGCCGTCAAGAAGGCCGCCGAAGCCGGCCGCGCGCCCGCTCCGTCCGCGCCCGCCGCGGCGGATCTGCGCGCCCCCGAGCGGCTGGCCATCGACTACGCCGATGCTGCCGAACTGGCCGACAAAGCGGCCAAGGCGCTCAAAGCACTGGCTGCCAACCAGGCGCCGGTGTGGAAAGCTCTCCGCGCGCAGGGCATCTTCCGCGGCAGCGGCCCCGCCGGCAAAGTGGCCTTCCTTTACACCGGGCAAGGCTCGCAGTATGTCAACATGCTGCAAGCGCTACGCGCCCTGGAACCAATCGTGGCCGATACGTTCGCCGAAGCCGACCGGGCCATGACCCCGATCCTGGGCAAGCCGCTCAGCGACTATATCTTCGTCGACAGCGCCGATGCCGCTGCCGTGGCCCGGGTGGAAGAGGACCTGCGCCAGACCGCCATCACCCAGCCCGCCGTGCTGGCCACCGACCTGGCGCTGACCCGCCTGCTGGCCGCTTACGGCATCGCGCCCGATATGGCCATGGGCCACAGCTTGGGAGAATACGGAGCGCTGGTAGCTTCCGGAGCCATGCCGTTCGCCGATGCCATGGAAGCGGTGAGCGCCCGCGGCCGGGAAATGACGCGCCTGTCGATGGGCGACGATGGCAAGATGGCGGCCGTGTTTGCGCCGCTCGCCGAGATCGAGAGAATCCTCAAGACGGTCGACGGCTACGTGGTCATCGCCAATCTCAACAGCGGCAGCCAGGCCGTCATCGGCGGCGCCAGCGAACCCGTGGAACGCGCGGTAGCGGTGTTTCAGAAGGCCGGCTACAATGCCGTGCCCCTGTCCGTCAGCCACGCTTTCCACACCTCGATTGTTTCGCCCGCCAGCGAACCTCTACGGCGCGTGCTCACGCGTTTGCACCTGGAGTCGCCGCACATTCCCGTCGTGGCCAACGAAAGCGGCGAGTTCTATCCCACCGGGCCGGACGTGAAGCCGCAAATGCTGGACATCCTGGCGCGCCAGGTTGCTTCCCCGGTGCAATTCATCAAGGGGTTGAACACCTTGTACCGGGCCGGCGCGCGGGTTTTCGTGGAAACCGGTCCGAAAAAGGCGTTGCAGGGCTTTGTGGACGATGTGCTGGGCGACCGCGGCGACGTGGTTGCGCTGTTCACCAACCATCCCAAGGCCGGCGACGTGGCGGCCTTCAACCAGGCGCTGTGCGGACTCTATGCGGCGGGCCTGGGACGCGGCGTGCCGGAAGCCGTACGACCCGAAGCCGTGCGGCCGGCCGTGCCGGCGCAACCTCTGGCGGCTTCCCCCAAGCCGGAGGTGCTCCCCGCCGTTGCCGCGGCGCCGGTCCTCCCCGCCGTCGCGCCGCCCGCCGTGGCCAGGACGCCGGTGCTGCCCGCCGTTGCCGCGGCGCCGGCGGCCCAGGATCGCTACCTGGCGCTCGGCCATCTGTTCGCCGATTTCCTGGAGCGCGGCCGCGAAATCTACCAGGGCCGGAACGGCGCCGCCGCCTCCAGCTCCCTCCCCGTGGTCATTACCGGAGCCTCGCTGGGCCTGCCCGGGACCGAACACGTCTTCGACGATGCCAACCTCGGCCGCATCCTGCACGGCGACCAGTTCATCGACGCGATCCCCATGCGCTTCCGCCACGCCATGCTGGACAAGAACATCACCCGCCTGGTGAAGAGCGAGAACGGGGACCCCACTTTCGAGACCCTCCACAACCTGTCGGACGTCATCAAGCTGGCGGCCCGCGGCGGCCTCTTCGACCTGGAAAAGGAATTCGGCATTTCGGCCGACCGGCTGGCCGCCCTCGACCGCGCCACCGCGCTCGCCATCGGGGCGGGAATCGACGTCTTGCGCGACGCCGGCATCCCGCTGGTGATGCGCCACAAGACCACCACCAAAGGCACCCAATTGCCCGACGGCTGGGGCTTGCCGGATGAGATGCGCGACGATACCGCCGTGATCTTCGCCTCCGCCTTCCCTGGCTACGACTCGCTCGCCGACATGATGTCGCGCTACTACCAGGACCACGGGCGCCGCGAGCAGGTAGCCCTGCTCGAAGACCTGCGCGCCCGTACGGCGGACGCCCATTCCGCCACGGCGCAGGACCTGGACCGGCGCATCGGGGAACTGCGCGCCGCCATCGAAAAAGATCCGTTCACCTTCGACCGGCGCTTCCTGTTCCGGACCCTCTCCATGGGACATTCGCAGTTCGCCGAACTGATCGGCGCGCGCGGTCCCAACACGCAGATCAACTCCGCCTGCGCCAGCACCACGATGGCCGTGGGATTGGCCGAGGATTGGATCCGCGCCGGCCGCTGCCGCCGCGCCATCATCATCTCCGCCGACGACGTCACTTCCGATCACCTGATCGATTGGATCGGCGCCGGCTTCCTGGCCAGCGGGGCGGCCGCCACCGACGAAGCGGTGGAAGATGCCGCCATTCCCTTCGACCGCCGGCGGCACGGCCTGATCATGGGCATGGGCGCCGCCGCCCTCGTAGTCGAGACCGCCGAAGCCGCCGGCGAGCGCGGCATCCGGCCCATCTGCGAGGTGCTGGGAGCGGTGATCGCCAACAGCGCGTTCCACGGCTCGCGCCTCGATGTCAACCACATCGGACAGGTCATGGAGAAGCTGGTGGTCCAGGCCGAAGCGCGCGGCGTCTCCCGCCGCGAGATCGCGCCGCGCACCGTCTTCGTTTCCCACGAAACCTATACCCCCGCGCGCGGCGGCAGCGCCTCGGCGGAGATTCACGCCCTGCGGCAAGTGTTCGGCGATTCGGCCGATTCCATCGTGATCGCCAATACCAAAGGCTTCACCGGACACGCCATGGCTACCGGCATCGAGGACGTCGTCGCCGTGAAGTCACTCGAAACCGGCGTGGTGCCGCCCGTGGCCAACTTCAAGGAAGTCGACCCCGAATTGGGAAAACTGAACCTGTCGAAGGGGGGCGCTTATCCCATCGAGTACGCGCTGCGTCTGGGCGCCGGGTTCGGGTCCCAAATCAGCATGAGCCTGTTGCACCGGGTGGCGGCTCCCGACGGAGTTCGTCCCGCACCCAATGCCGCCGGCTACGCCGCTCGCATTGCCGATCCCGCCGTCTGGAAGGCCTGGCTGAGCCGTGTGTCGGGACAGCCCGCCGCCGAGCTCGAAGTGGTGCAGCGTACCCTGCGCGTGCGCGAGGGTGCGATCGCGTCGAAGCCCGCCGTGACGGAACCGAAGGTGCAGGCGGCGCCGAAGCCCGCGGCCGCTCCCCCCGCGGCGCCCGTAGTGGCCAAGGCCGCTCCGGCTGCGCCGGCGCCGAAGCCCGCCGGCGACCCCATTAAAGACAAGGTGCTTGCCATCGTCGCCGAAAAAACCGGCTATCCCGTCGACATGCTCGATCTCGACCTCGACCTGGAAGCCGACCTCGGCGTCGACACCGTCAAGCAGGCCGAGATGATGGCCGCCATCCGCGAGACCTATCATTTTCCGCTCGACGAAAACCGCAAGCTGCGCGACTTCCCCACGCTCGCGCACGTCATCCGCATGGTGCATGACAAGGTGGGGCAGGCCGCACCGGCCGCTCCGCCCCCAGTTCCAGCGGCAGCGCCCCCGGGCGACCCCATCAAAGACAAGGTGCTTGCCATTGTCGCCGAAAAAACCGGCTACCCCATCGACATGCTCGATCTCGACCTCGACCTGGAAGCCGACCTCGGCGTCGACACCGTCAAGCAGGCCGAAATGTTCGCCGCGGTCCGCGCAGCATTCGGCATCACGCGCGACGAAAATCTCAAGCTGCGCGAGTTCCCTACCCTGGCCCACGTCATTCAGTTCGCACATGACCGGAGTGGGGTAGGCCTCCCGGCCTGCCCACCTGCGGCGCCGGCGGAAACCGAGGGCAGGCCAGGAGGCCTACCCCACAACGACCCCATCAAAGACAAGGTGCTCGCCATCGTCGCCGAAAAAACCGGCTACCCCATCGACATGCTCGATCTGGACCTGGATCTGGAAGCCGACCTCGGCGTCGACACCGTCAAGCAGGCCGAAATGTTCGCCGCGGTCCGCGCGGCATTCGGCAT
>JADGNR010000537.1 GCA_017883415.1 Bryobacteraceae bacterium
GCGAGCGGCGGCGGGCCAGCAGATCGCGTCGCAGGCGGCGGACGTTTCCGATCCGGGTGCGGTCGCGCGTTTGATCGCGGAAGCGAGCCGGCGGCTGCCGCGTTTTACGGGCCTGGTGAATAATGCCGGGGTTTATGGCCCCAAAGGACGACTGGAAGATACAGCCTGGGAGGAATGGACGCGGGCCATCGAGATCAACCTTTATGGAACGGCATTGCCGTGCCGCGCAGCTATCCCCTTGTTCCGGCGTCAAGGGTATGGCAAAATCGTAAACCTGTCCGGCGGCGGAGCTACGGCGCCCCTGCCCTGCTTGAGTTCCTACGCCGCCTCGAAATCGGCGGTAGTGCGGTTGACCGAAACGCTGGCCCACGAGACCGCCGGGGCGGGCATCGATGTGAATGCAATTGCGCCCGGCGCATTGAACACGCGCTTGCTGGACGAAGTCCTCCGCGCCGGCCCGGAGAAAGTCGGCGAGAGGTTTTACAAAAAAGCGCTCCAGCAGAAAGCGATGGGGGGAGCGCCGCTGGAACGAGGGGCCGCGCTCGCTGTTTACCTGCTTTCCGAAGAAAGCGATGGGATTACCGGGCGGCTTCTGAGCGCGATCTGGGACCCATGGCCGGCACTGGGCAAACGCACCGCGGAACTGGAGGGCACCGACATTTACACGCTGCGCCGCATTGTTCCGCGCGACCGCGGATTGAACTGGGACGAATCATGAAGTTTGCCATCGTGGGCTGCGGCCTGATCGGACAGAAACGGGCCAAAGCCCTCGCGGGACGGCATACGGTGACCGTGGCTTCGGACGTGGTCATGCCGCGGGCCGAAGCGTTGGCTGCGGAGTGGGCGGGAGCGCGCGCGGAGGCGGACTGGCAAGCCGCGGTGGCATCCCCCGATGTGGAGGCGGTCATTGTGGCCACCACAAACGACTATCTGGCGCCAGTCACTCGGGCGGCCATTGAAGCGGGCCGGCATGTGCTGGTCGAAAAGCCGGCAGCCAGAAACGTGCGCGAGCTTCTTCCGGTGATGGAACTGGCGCGCCGCAGCGGGGTCCACGTCCAGGTGGGGTTCAATCACCGGTATCACCCGGCGCTGCGCAAAGCCCGCGAGATCTACGAATCGGCTGCGCTGGGCGAGTTGATGTTCATTCGCGGCCGGTACGGCCATGGCGGGCGCGCCGGTTACGAACGCGAATGGCGCGCCGATCCGAAGATTGCGGGCGGCGGCGAACTGCTGGATCAAGGAGTGCACCTGATCGACCTCTCACGCTGGTTCCTGGGCGACTTCGTCCGGGTGGAGGGCTGCATGGGCACGTTCTTCTGGGACATGCCCGTGGAGGACAACGGCTTTCTTCTGTTGCGCACGGCGCAGGGACAGGTAGCCTGGCTGCACGCCAGTTGCACCGAATGGAAAAACATGTTTTCTTTTGAGATCTATGGCCGCCACGGCAAACTCCAAATCGAGGGTCTGGGGGGCAGTTACGGTATCGAACGCCTGGCGCACTATCATATGCGGCCCGAGATGGGTCCGCCGGAAACCACCATTTGGGAATACCCCGGCGAAGATCGCTCCTGGGAGTTGGAGTTGGCGGATTTTGCAAGCGCCGTGGCGGGCCAACCCGTTCGCGCTCCGGGACTGCTGGAGGCGCACGCCGCTCTGGAAGCGGTGGAAACGATTTACAGGAATTCCCGGTCGTGATTATTACCCGAAGTCCTCTCAGACTGTCGCTAGGCGGAGGCGGCACCGACCTTCCATCCTACTACCGTGAGCATGGCGGCTTCCTGATCGCGGCGGCGATCAACAAATACATTTACATCACTCTTCATCAAACATTTGTCCAGGACCTGATCATCAAGTATTCCAGCCTGGAACGGGTATCTTCCGTCGACGAAGTGCGGCACCCGCTGATTCGAGAAGCGCTGAAACTGCTGAAGATCACGGAGACTAATTTAGAGATCACCAGTATGGCGGATATTCCCGCGGGGACGGGCCTCGGATCGTCGGGCAGCTTCATAACCGCCTTATTGCGGGCCCTGCACATGTTCCGGAATCACCACGTGTCGCAGCGCGAGCTCGCCGAGGAGGCGTGCCATATCGAAATCGATCTTCTCGGTGAACCAGTGGGCAAGCAGGACCAATACATCGCCGCATTCGGCGGCATCACCTGCTTCCAATTCCGGACGGACGGCACAGTGGAGGTTATGCCACTCAAGATAGACACGGAAACGCTCCACAACCTGGAGGACAACCTGATTCTGTTTTTTACCGGGTTTACCCGCTCCGCATCCGAAATCTTGAAAGATCAGGATTCCCGGAGCCGCGAGAAGGACCGGGAAATGCTCGACAACCTGCATTTTGTGAAACAGATCGGGGGCGAGAGCAAAGAAGCCTTGGAGCGCGGACAGTTGCGGCGTTTTGCGGAGTTGATGCACATACACTGGGAGCACAAGAAGAACCGGTCGAAGGGCATGAGCAACCAAAGCATCGATGAATCCTACGAATTCGCCAGGCGAAACGGAGCGCTGGGCGGTAAGTTGATCGGCGCCGGCGGCGGCGGCTTTCTATTGTTCTACACCGAAGAGAAGACCCGGCTGCGCCGGGCGCTGGGCGAGGCCGGCCTCCGCGAAGTTCGATGGCAGTTTGATTTTCAAGGCACTACGGTTCTTTCGCAAGCCTAGGCAAGAAGCCGGCTGGTTTGCCCGGTGGATCGTTTTGTCCTACTATTAGGAAGACCGGCGAGGAAACAGATCATAGGGGATGGGACAGCATCCATGGGTTTCATACGACAATTCCTGGACGAGGCAGGTGAGATTCTCGACCGCCTGGACGCGGACGCCATCGAAAACGTGGCATTGCTTTTGGCCGATACGCGCGCCAAAGGCGGGAGGCTGTTCATTCTCGGCGTGGGGGGCAGCGCCGCAAACGCTTCTCATGCCGTCAATGACTTTCGCAAACTTGCGGGGATGGAGTGCTACGCGCCTACGGATAATGTCGCGGAACTGACCGCTCGTACCAACGACGAAGGTTGGAATACCGTGTTCGAAGCCTGGCTGCGCGTGAGCCGGCTGCGCGCGGAAGACCTGCTGTTGGTTCTGTCGGTGGGAGGGGGCGATGCCGTGAGACAAGTGAGCGCGAACCTGGTATTCGCGCTGCAATATGCCACCCGGATCGGCGCGAAAATAGCCGGCATCGTGGGACGGCAAGAGGGTTACACGGCGCAAGTGGCGGACGCATGCGTGGTCATACCGGTGGTGAACCCATCGCACATCACGCCCCATGCGGAGGCATTTCAATCGGTGATTTGGCACGCCCTGGTATCGCATCCCTCATTGAAGGCGGCTCCCACGAAGTGGGAGTCCATCGGGCGTATGTGACCGTGGGCGCCGGCCCGCGCGGCATCGGGCGCGTGTGACCAGGGGCGCCGGCCCGCGCGGCATCGGGCGCGTGTGACCAGGGG
>JADGNR010000538.1 GCA_017883415.1 Bryobacteraceae bacterium
GCCGCGGCCTCCTTGACCGCAGAACGACGATGGCCCGTTAAGGTACGGGTGGCGCGTATCCCGGACCTATCGACCACAGGATGGGTTACACTTGGTTAATTCACCCACATGGCGTACTCTGCCGGGACAAAACTCGGGCCCTACGAGATCGTTGCGCCCATCGGCGCGGGTGGAATGGGCGAAGTCTATCGCGCGCACGATTCACGGCTCCAGCGCGATGTGGCCATCAAAGTTTCCGCGCAGCAGTTTAGTGATCGCTTCGAGCGCGAAGCCCGCGCGATTGCCGCGCTGAACCATTCCAACATCTGCCAGGTATACGATATCGGCCCGAACTACCTGGTCATGGAGCTTGTTGATGGCGCGCCGCTCGCCGGCCCCTTACCGCTCGACGTCGCATTACGGCATGCCGTGCAGATCGCCGATGCGCTCTCCGCGGCGCACGCCAAGGGCATCACGCATCGCGATCTGAAACCTGCCAACATCATGGTGACGTCGTCCGGTATCAAGCTGCTCGACTTCGGGCTGGCGCTGTTGACCCGCGACGGCGGTGACTGCGAGCGGGCGGCGGACCTGACGGCAGCCATCGGGCCTGACCGAGGCTGGCACCATCCTGGGCACCGCCGCCTACATGTCTCCCGAGCAGGCCGAAGCCAAACCCGCCGATGCGCGCTCGGATATTTTCTCGTTTGGGGTGGTTCTTTATGAAATGCTGAGCGGCCGGCGGGCCTTCCCGGGCGACACGGCCATTGGGACGATGGCCGCCATCGTACGAGACGAGCCGAAGCCGCTTGATGTTCCAGCCGAGGTCGCTCGCGTGGTCGCCCGCTGCCTCCGCAAATCGCCGGCTGAGCGCTTCCAGACCGCAGCCGAACTGCGCGTTGCGCTCGCAGCCAGCACGCTATCGAAGCCCGAGGAAACGAGCTCGTCCATTGCGGTCCTCCCCTTCGCCAACTTGAGCGCGGACAGAGAGAACGAATACTTCAGCGACGGACTGGCCGAGGAGATCTTGAACGCTCTGAGCCAGGTGGCGGGCTTGAACGTAGCGGCCCGCACCTCATCGTTCTCGTTCAAGGGCAAAGCCGTCGAGATCGGTGAGATTGCGGCCCGTCTGAACGTAAGCAACGTGCTCCAGGGAAGTGTGCGGCGCGCCGCCAACCGGGTTCGTGTCACCGTGCAACTCGTGGACGCCAGAAACGGCTTCCAGATCTGGTCCGAGCGCTACGACCGGCAAATGGAAGACATCTTCGAGGTGCAGGACGAGATTGCCTCGGCGATCGCCGAGCGGCTCAAGGTGACCTTCAGCAGTGTGGTGAAACCCTCGACCAGAAACCTCGAGGCCTACGAGCGGTACCTCAAGGGGCGCTACTACTGGCATCAGCGAACGCCAGCCGCCGTGCGCCTGGCCATCCAGTGTTTCGAGCAGACCATCCAGCTCGATCCCCAGTACGCGCTCGCGTATGCGGGGCTCGCGGATTGCTACGCGATCCTCCGGGTCTACGGCTGGGTGTCGGCGGAGAATGGCCGGCCGCCAGCTCAAGCCGCCATGACACGCGCGATGGCCTTGGCGCCCGAGCTATCGGAAGTGAACTTCTCGCGCGCCTTTTTCGCGTTCTACTTCGAGCGGGAATGGCGGGAGGCGGAGCCACACTTCCGGAACGCCATCGCCATCAATCCGCGCTCTTCGATTGCAGAGTCTTACTACGGGCTGTTTCTGGCGACGGACGGGCGCGAGGAGGAGGCCCTGGCGCACTCGATGCGGGCCTGCCAGATGGATCCGTTGTCGGCGCCGATCCACGGCTTTTCCACGATGGCCTTTTTCTCCCTGGGCCGATTCGATCTTTCAGAGCGTGCGGCGCGGCAGGCGCTGGAACTGCAACCCGACTACACGCTCGGTCTGTGGATCCGGGGGCTGGCGCTCAGCGGCCTGGGACGCCACGAAGAGGCGATCGAGTCGCTGGAACGGACCGTCACCTTGTCGCGTGCCCCGATATTTCTAGGCGCCCTGGGGCTCGTATACGCCCGTGCCGGGCGTCTGGAGGACGCGATCCGGCTGCTACGCGAGCTGGAGGATCGGGGTGGCCGCGGCGAATACATCCCGGCGTTCGCACCGTTAGCCATCTGCGTTGGTCAGGGCGACGTTCCCGCGATACGCCGGATGCTCTCGCAAGCGTTAGCGGAAACTACTCCCCCTTTTTCGCTACGAGCCAGCGCTGGCCCGTTTCTGGATGCATTCCGGAGCGATCCCGAAATCGATCGGCTGCTGTTCGGGTTCTACGGCCGGTGACCCGGTGGTTGCCTGGCACCGTGGAATGCCTCTCGTGATGATGGGTCGCCGGGATGGCGTCCGGATCGGTCACTCGGACGCAGTCCATGTAGTCCCCCCCTGTCGGATGTGGTGCGGCGGCCCGAGTCGGCGTGCCAGCAGCAGATCCCCATTTCGCTCAATGTCGCTGTTCGCTGCCGTTCGCCCCGCCGGGCCGCCAAATCGATGGGGAGTGATAGCCTTCTTTCCTTCCCTTGGGCCGCCGACTGCAGGCCGGCCCAGGGAAGAGAAGCCCACTTTCGGGCAAGTGGGCGGATGCTGGTCAACATTACGGCGTGGGGGAGACCGATTCTGGAAGCCGGTCAACATTCCGGCCGCGACATGCAGGACCTGGCGGCTGCCTCATGTACACTAGGATGACTCCCGAACATGCCTCTCTCGTCCGGCGACAAACTCGGCCCTTACGAAATCCTCTCCGCCATCGGCGCCGGCGGTATGGGCGAGGTGTACCGCGCCAAGGACACCAAACTCGGCCGGCAGGTAGCCATCAAGGTGTTGCCCGGTCATCTGGCCGCCAATCCCTCCGCCCGCGAGCGCCTGCGCCGCGAAGCCTCGGCCGCCGCCGCGCTGGATCATCCCTTCATCTGCAAAGTCTTTGAAATCGGCGAGGAGCGCGGCGAGTTGTTCCTGGTGATGGAGTTCATCTCCGGGGACACGCTCTACGAGCAACTGAACGCCGGTAGCCTGCCGTTGCCCGAAGCCTTGCGGATCGCGGCGGAAGTGGCCGAAGCGCTGGAGGAAGCCCACAACAATCGCTTCGTGCATCGCGATCTCAAGCCGGCCAACGTCATGCTCGCCCAAGGGCACGTCAAGGTGATGGATTTCGGACTCGCCAAGCAGTTCGGTGAGACCGTGCAAACCCTGGAGGACGGCGTCACCATGACCAGTGCCGGACCGGCGCTCACCGGAGCCGGCGCCGCCATCGGCACGCCCGACTACATGTCGCCCGAGCAAGTTCGCGGCGAAGCGCTCGACCAGCGCTCCGACCTCTTTTCGTTCGGCGTCCTGCTCTGCGATTTGCTGGGAAGCCCGCATCCTTTCCGCCGCCCTTCCACTACCGAAACCATGGCCGCGATCTTGCGGGACCCTCCCGACCTGCGCGGCGATTTGCCACAAGGCCTGA
>JADGNR010000242.1 GCA_017883415.1 Bryobacteraceae bacterium
ATCGCCATCGAGAGCGACGACCCGGCCGCCGCCGTGGAAGCCATCCTCGGCCACCCCATCCTGCGATGAGCAACCGCGTGTTGCGGCGGCAGGCGTTCGCGATTTTCCGTGCCGCGCTGCGGGCGGCGGACCCTTCCGACGCGGTAGCGCGCCACTGCGCACGCCGCGGCCTGGCGCGGTTTCGCCGGATCTATGTGGTGGGCGCGGGCAAGGCCGGCGCCTCCATGGCGCGCGCGGCGGAGCGGGCGCTGGGCCGCCGCATCACCGCCGGCCTGGTGAATGTAAAGTACGGGCATGGCGCCACGCTGCGCCGCATCGAGCTTAACGAGTGCGGCCATCCGCTGCCCGACGAGCGCGGCGTGGCGGGCGCCCGGCGGATCGCGGAGATGGCGCAGGCCGCGCAAGCCGACGACCTGGTGCTCTGCCTGATCTCGGGCGGCGCTTCGGCGCTGCTGCCGCTGCCGGCGCCGCCCATCACCCTCGAAGAGAAGCAGGCCGTCACCGCGCTGCTGCTGCGCTCGGGCGCGGACATCCACGAGATGAACGCGGTCCGCAAGCATCTCTCGCTGATCAAGGGCGGCCAACTGGCGCGTCTGGCCGCGCCCGCCCGAGTGGAGGCGCTGCTGCTTTCCGACGTGATCGGCGACGATCCCGACGTCATCGGCTCGGGGCCCATGGCGCCCGACCGCTCCACCTTCGCCGATGCGGCGCGCATCCTGGACCGCTACGGCATGGGCGGCCGTGTGCCGGCCTCGGTGAGCGAGCGCATCGCCGCCGGCGCCCGCGGCGAGATCCCCGAAACCCCCAAGCCGGGCGACCCGGTGTTCGCGCGCGTCCGCCATACCATTGTGGGCAGCAACCGGCTGGCGCTGGACGCGGCCGCGCGCCACGCTCGCGGGCTGGGCTTCCGGACGCTGGTGCTGGCCAGCGAAATCTCAGGCGAAACGCGCGAGATCGCCCGCATGCACGGCGCCATTGCCCGGGAAGTGGTACGGGCCGCGCGCCCGGTGAAGCCGCCGGCGTGCATCATCACGGGCGGAGAAACCACGGTCACGCTCCAGGGCGACGGCTTAGGCGGGCGCAACCAGGAATTCGCGCTGGCCGCCGCCATCGAAATCGCCGGGCTTCCCCACGTAGTGGTGTTGAGCGCGGGCACCGATGGCACCGACGGCCCCACCGACGCCGCCGGCGCCATTGCCGACGGGGAGACGCTCCGCCGTAATCCCGACGCCCGCCGCTGCCTGGACGAACACAATTCCTACCCCTACTTCGAGGCGTTGGGCGACTTGCTGATCACCGGTCCCACCAACACCAACGTGATGGACGTGCACATTCTCCTGGTAGGATCGGGGAAGTGAGTTTCTGGCGCAAAGAAGTGGTCGCGTTCGCGCTCGACGCCGAGACGCGCCGCCATATGGAGGAGCAGCGCGCGTGGATCGAGCGGGAGCCCGCCAACGCGCTGCCGTACTGCCACCTGGCGCAGCTTTACCGCATGGAAGGCCGGCAGGAGGAAGCCGTAGGGCTACTGCTCGAAGCCGTGCGCCTGGACGCGCGGATGGCCGCCGCGCACGTGGCCCTGGCCGAGGTGTACGCCGTGCGCGAAGATTACCGCGCTGCGTGGCATCACGCCCGCCTGGCTGGGGAGAGCGGCGACTCCAGCGCGGTGGAGTTGCTGAAGCGGTACGGGGTAGCGGAGTAGGACCTAGCGCGCTTCGCCCCGCCTGACGTCTCCGATTGGGGTTGCATTGTGCGGGCACGCCGAGCGGCGATGCGCCGTCGCCGTTCGCCGGCGCCTGGGTCAAAGTGAGCGTCGTTCCGCGGGACCACGACGGGAGCGGACCCGGCCCTCGCGAGGCTCCATCTGCGCCGCATCCGGCGCCGGCTCGACCAGCACTCGCACGACCCCGCCCGATTCGGGCCAGGCAGCCATATTCGGCGGCGCCATATACACAACGAACCCCAGGTACTTCGTCGTGCCGTCGTGCGCGGAGGTGACCGAGGTCGCGCTACGGTCGCGATTCCCACCAATTTGGACCGGGCGGAAACGGCGGGTAGCGGCCGGGGGGCCCGGCTGAGCGGAAAGGACGGACACAAAGGCGCTCGCCAGAACGGCCGCGACTACGGCCTCCGCTATCCGGTGAGTACCCGAGCGCGAAAACTCCACGACTCCATCGGCGCCGCTTCCCCAGGCTCGATGCGGGCCCCCAGTGGAATTATGATGCCGGCGCGGAGGCATGTCAAGGAGTTTCGGATCTTTTGCTATGGCTTTCTACCGGCCGAAAACCCCCATCCAAAGACCCTTGCCAGCCGATAGCGAGCGTCGTGCCTCTTTCGCGTAACAGCCACGGCTGGCCGTAGAAAATCGCCGATACTTCCTCTCCCCTCAATTTTCGGTCGAGTGCAAGCCCCCCGCGCCGGCGCGGAAGGCGATGTTGCTGCGCGGCGGGTCGTCGTCGAGCGGTGCGGCGCAGTTCCACAGGCACGCGCCGCAATGCACGCACTTTTCGCGGTCGAATACGGGCACGCCGTCGGGGCCGGGCGTGATGGCCTGGCCGGAGCACATTTCGATGCACAGCTTCGAGGAGCAGCTCTCGCAGAAATCGGGATAGATGAAGCGGACGTGGTCGGCGAATCCCGCGGGCGCCTGCACCTTGCCGCCGATTAAGAGCGCGTCCTGGTGCGAGACCAGCAGTTGGCCGTCGTACGGGATGGCCGGCCAGCCGCAGCGCTCCATCAGCGCGTTGTGGCAGGAGACGCCGCGGTTGCGGCAGTCTTCCATGATGGCGTCCAATTCGGCGGCCGGAATCTTGCGGCGGTAATACTCCTTGAGATCGGGCATCAGCCGCGGCTCGCCCGCGAGCGAGCGCTTTCCGTTGGTGAAGCCGGCGAGCGCCATGCCCATCAAGCCGGTAACCACGCCGCGGTGGAAGCCGTCCCGCGCCTTTTCGGCCACGCGGCCTTCCCGCTCGACCCAGCTCGCGCGCCGCCGCGCGACATAGGTGCGGTCCAGGTTTTCCTTGGAGAGCGGCTTGCCTTTTTGGAACAGCTCGAGCACGGCTTCGGCGAGCTGCGAGCCGGTGGTCCATGCCTCGTCCACGCCGCTGCCGGTGAGCACGTTGGTGCTGCCCGATCCCTCGCCGATGCGCGCATAACCGTTTCCGGCGAGGAACGGCTCGCCGCGCCGGCCCGATTCCTGGAGCGATTTGGCGCCCCAGCTTCGCAGCCTGCCGCCGGCGAGATGGCGCCACAGGTACGGATGCAGCATGAAGTGCTGCAGGTAGCGGTACGAGGTGCGCATAGGGCTGCGGAACCACGACGGCACGAAGATGCCCACGGTGCACACGCGATCGGGATGCACGTAGAGGAAGCCGAAGATCTCGGGCTCGGGGTACCCGAAAGTGTGGAGCACGGTGCCCGGTTCGAGCATGCTTGTTTCGGGCAGGTCCACCACCATCTTCATGCCCACGGCCCACTCGCGCTGGTGATGGCCGTCCGGCAGCCCGAACTCTTCATCGAGCTGCCGGCCGACCGCTCCCACCGGCCCGTCTCCCACCACGGTAAGGGCCGCGCGAATATCCATTCCGGGCAGGAACCCTGCCTCGGGATTGCCCAGCGAATCGGTGCCCTGGTCGCACAGGCGAACGCCGCGCACGCATTCTTCAACCGGGTCGACCAGCGCCTCGGCGACCGGCATTCCCGGCCAGATCTGCACCGTGCCGCCGGCCATCAGATCGTTGCCCATCGACTGCAGGAACTGGCCGAGCGACATCACCACGCCGCCGTGCTTGTGCAGGAACGGGGGGATGTAGGGCAGCTCGACGGCGTGGTCGCGTTCGAAATGCAGCAAGCGCGCGGCGCGGTCGGCGAGCCGCAGCACGCGGGAGCGCCGGCTGGCGCCGATGGGATCGAGCAGGTAGACCACTTTTTCCTGCGCGACCGCGGCCGCCATGGGAATCCGGCTGGGATCGAACTCGGGCAGCGTGGCGCGAATGCCGCGGGCGCGCGTCACCACGCCGGAAACGCCGAAGCCGATATCGTCGGCGCGCTCATAGCACAGCACCTGGAGCGGCAGGCCCGGGTTGGAGGGACTCTCGACCGCCGGCGTGCCGTCGGGATTCACCAGCTTGCGCGAGAGCGCGGTCAGGAAGCCGGCCGTGGCCGGGCCGAAACCGACGCACACGATGTCCACGTCCATGGTCTGGCGTTCGACGTCCGGAAGGCTCATGCCGGGCTCGCTCATGCGGGGTAGTCCAGCGCTTCGGGAATCATGACTTTGGTCAAGGCCTCCGCCGCGCGGTCTTTGGCGAGTTGCGAGCCGGTGAGGCAGCCGTCCATACGGACGCGCAAACGGGTGAACTGGTCCAGGCCATCGAGGCGCGCGCAGGGGCCGGCCTTGGCGGGATGCGAGCCATCGCTTTCGATGACGTCGGTATAGCCGCGGGCCAGGCTGCCGATGCCGGGGATCAGGCCTTCCATGGCCTCCAGGTCGTCCGCCTGGTAGCAGGTGGCGCAGCCTTCGGTGTCCCATGCGGGATGGCGGTTGTAGCCGAACACCAGCTCGGCGGCCACGCGCCCCACTTCGCCGGCGGCCCGCGCGGATTGCACGTGGCACAGGTCGGTGAGGAACGCCATCAGGCCGGGCAGCCCTTCGGCGACGGTGGGATTCTCCGGCCCTTTGCGGCCGAGCTCCAGGACGTCGAGAATCTGCGCGCGCGCCGCGAGCAGCCAGCAGAGCGCATCGGCCAGCGGAAAGGTGACGCCCTGGCGCGAACCCAGGTAGAGCTTGCCGCCATCGGCGTCCTTGGCCTTGAGCAGGTGCTGGAGGGTCCACAGCCACATCTGCATGGCGGTGGCGAGCGCGCAGGCGCCGGTGCCGGGATGGTCGTTGGCGACGATGCGCATTTCGCGAATCCAATCCTGGAACTGCGCCAGGAACAGCTCGTCGGTCATGGTGACGCTGAGCTGGCGCCGCTGCACCGCTTCGGGGCCCTCGTAGGTGGCCTCGAGCTGCGCATCCATCCATTTATTTCCCAGGAAGCCGGGGCAATCTTCGGTGATGCCGTAACCGCCCATGAGGCTGACCGCTTCGCGCATCACGCTGGCGCCATGGCCGGTGTTCCACAGCTTGCAGGCCGGGCACAGGACGTTGGCGACGGAATCGAGCAGCGCGTATTGGGTGAGAATGTCACCGGCGAGGTCCGCTCGTTTGCCGTGCAGGAATTCGATGGCGTCCTTCTGCACCTGGCGCATGGCCTTCATCATGGCCGAACCGCCTTTGATGCCGCGCGCCGCGAAGAGTTCCTGTTTCTGCCGCTCGAGCGGATCGAGCTGGTCGAACACGCGGGCCGCTTCGAAACCGAGCGACGCCGAGGCCTCGCCGGTGGCCCACACTTCCACCAGGCGGTGCACCACGTCCTGCTTGAGCTGGAGTCCGAGCTCGTAGCGCGGCGATCCCGGCGTGGCGATGGAGCCGCCGCGGAACCGTCCGCGGCCGTAGCGGATGACCGGTTCCACGGCCGAGAGCAGCTTGGCCGAGGTCATGATGGCCACCGTGACGCGCGTGCGCCGGAAAACGGCTTCGATGATTTCGCCGTGGCTAAAGCGCGGCACGATGACGCCGTCCTTGACGGTGTAGCCGCCGATGATGCGGCTGGCGGGCACCCGCAAATTGAAGATGGGATCGCGCGTGGAGGAAAGCTGGTGGACGAGTTTGCGCGCGGGGGTGCCGCGGTCGAAGGTGCCGGGGTCGGTCTCTTCGAGGATCACCATGCAGGTGCCCTTGATGCGCGGATCGTCGGATTCCACCGCCGCGGTGACGAAGTTGGCGAACCCCATGTTGGTGATGAAGCGGCCGCGCTTCTCGACCTGGAGCATGGGCTCCTCGCCCTCCTGCCACGCGGCCACGCGCACCTTGCCGCCGAGCATTCCGGTCTCGACGCCGACGTAGGGGATCGGCTCGGTGAGGCAGAAGGCGCCGCGCCACGGCTTGCGGTCCTCGCCAGGCTGTGCGGGCGCGCAGCGGGTCATATAATAATCGCGCTGTTCCGGCGTGCCTCGCTCGTGGATGGGGGAAAGCGCGAGACACCCGGCCAGGCTGCCCGTGGCCGCTCCGGCATCGACCCACGCCAGCTCGAACGCCACCAGCGCGAGGGCCAGGTTCTTGGGGCCTTCGATAAAGCCGCCCTGCGCCGGTTCCATAAACACGCCGGTGATGCCCGACTCGTCGAACGCCTGGAGCAGGGCCTGCTTGCCTTCGGTCCATTCGTGGGTGTTGCGCGCGCCCTCGGCCACCAGGCGGGCGACCGGGCCGCGGGCCACGGCGCGCACGGACTGCACCAGCATTTGCAAGTCGTAGCGGTCGGCGAAGCGCCACAGGATCTGGCGGACGTCATCGCCCGGCAGCGCTCGCAGGAATTCGGTTTTGGTTTCGGTAGCGGCTAATGTCACAGCGTCACCCGTCCTCTTCGCCGCGCTGATGCGCGATTTCGCGCAGTCCGCTGGCTAGATCTCATCGTAAGGTGAGAAGAAGAGCAATCTGTCTGCCAGGAGGGAAAAAGGCGGAGAATCAATTAGTTGCGGGCATTTTCCGGACCCTTGGAGAGGCGGCTTTGGCTCATATGCCCCAAGCGACCGTATGCGTGCCTGGGGCAAAAGACGATGGCGCACGCGAGTGCCGCCATCGCGGGGCGAGGGATTCGCATCAGAAGCCGGGTTGCTCCGCCTAATACTGTAGCGCGGGGGATGGTCGGCCCGCGGCGTGATGCGCTCCATCGACCGCGACGTGCCCCTGGAGGACCTGCGCACGCTCGAGGTGCAGGTGCACTTCAACATCCGGTCCGACGAGCTGATCATGCGCCTGGCGGCGGCCTTCGCCGCGCTGGCGACGCTTTTGGCGATGCCCGGCCTGTACGGCGTGATGGCGAACGGGGATGCGCGGCGCACCCGGGAGATCGGCATTCGCACGGCGCTGGGCGCGGCGCCGGCGAAAATCCGGGCGATGATCCTGCGCGAGCTGGTTTGGATTCTAAGCTTCGGACTGGGAGTCGGAATCCCGGCGGCCCTGGCGTCGACCAGGCTGGTCGCGAGCCGGCTGTTCGGCGTGCAGGCGCACGATGCGGCGATTATCGTGGGCGCCACCGCGCTGCTGGCCTTGACCGCCGCCGCGGCCGCGTATTGGCCCGCCCGGCGCGCGCCACGAGTAAACCCGCTCGATGCCCTGCGCTGGGAGTGAGCGAATCATTCCGCGCCTCCTCGCTCGCGCAATAGCGCCACGGTTTTGCCTTGGTGACCGGGAAACCGCAGCGCGTATCCCAGGGGGGTGCAGTCGACAATCTCGCCCGGGCGCTCATAGTGGCCCGGAAGCCGGGCGCGAATCGACAGATCCGCGCCGCGCTCAAGCAATAATTGCGCGATGGGCAGTCCCAGATCGGCGTTCTGCGTCACGGCGTGGAAAATCGGCGTCTGCCCGCCGACGCCGGCATCGTCGACGCTGGCGCGACCATCCGCCGCAGCACCGCGATCGAGCAGCAGGCGGGCCGCTTCCAGGTGGCCGTACTCCGCGGCCACGTGCAGCAGCGTGGCGCCGCGTAGGGTGAGCATGCGGGTGCCGGTGGTGCCGCAATCGAGCTCGGGAAAGCGGCGGTGCACCAGGGATGGATCGGCGTCGAGTTGCACGCTGAACAGATCGAGCCGGCCGCGGAGCAGTGCCAGAACCGCCGGGGCGTGGTACTTCGTCGTGCCGCCGGCATTCAGCAGGATGTCGATGCAGGCGGCGAGGGTTTCGGGCGCGCGCACGTAGGAACCGATGAGGTAGTCCAGCGCCGTGCCGGGCGGACTCCCGTGCTCCGGATGGCCGCAGTTGGGATCGGCGCCGTGGTCCAGGAGCCACTGGAGGGGCACGGGGTCCAGCGCTTCGCAAGGGGAAAAGAGGATGGAAAAATTCCCGCGCCAGCGGGCGTTCACGTCGGCGCCGTGCGCGACGAGGAGTTCCATCATGGGAATGCGATCGCCGTTCAGCGCGGCGCGCCCCAAGGGGCCATCGCCGCCCTGGTGCACGTCCGACCCGTTCTCGATCATCCACTGCGCCATGGCCAGACGCGCCGGCGAGGGCGGTTCCCAAGGGACGCGGCACTCGGCCACCCAGGTGAGCGGCCCGTCGCCGCCATAGCCCAGCGGGGCGCGGTGCAGTTCCGGGTTGCGCAGCATCATGGCGCGGACGCGGGCGACGTCGTTGGTGTCGATGGCGTGCTTGAGGCGGCCGATCTCCTCGAGGGAAACGACGTGAGCCTTAAGTTTCGGCCAACCCGCGAAGCCGTAGGTGCGGGCGATCTGGAACTGCGCGTCGGCGATCGATCGGGCCGCACCGGCGCGGAGCAGGTCCTTGGCCTGGTCCTTCAGATGGCGCAAGTTGGGACGGTCGGGAAGCGGGCGCGGTGCGTCCTGGGAATGGGCCGGCATAGCGACCTCCTTTCGTCGAAGCGCCCGTCGTCCGCACAGCGGGCTGAAAGAAGGTTCGCGAAGCTCGATTGCCAGCAGGTGGGCTTCTACCCTTTCCGCGGACCGGATGCGTCCCTAACGCTCGAACGATTGTAGCAAGCGCCGTGGGCGCCCGGCGCACCCGCGCACCACGCGTACCCGGCGCACCCGGCGCACCCGGCGCACCC